>JBBQZM010000194.1:0-6964 GCA_038207685.1 Burkholderiales bacterium | reverse complement strand
CGCGGTATTGATGGTGATGCCGCGGGCCTTCTCTTCGGGCGCTGCGTCGATCTGGTCGTAGGCCTTGGCCTCGCCGCCGAACTTGGCCGACAGGATCGTGGTGATCGCTGCGGTCAGCGTGGTCTTGCCGTGGTCGACGTGACCAATGGTGCCGACGTTGACGTGCGGCTTGGTCCGCTCAAATTTGCCTTTTGCCATGTTGCGCGCTCCTCGCGATCAATCTGACCAAAAAAATTAGGGTGGTGCCCATGGCGGGAATCGGACCCGCGACCTCCCCCTTACCAAGGGGGTGCTCTGCCACTGAGCCACATGGGCATCGACACGGGCCTGGACTCCCTCAGGAACCCAAACCGGTGCCGACACATCAACCAAAGAACAATGACGCTGGAGCGGGAAGCGGGAATCGAACCCGCATCATTAGCTTGGAAGGCTAAGGTTCTACCATTGAACTACTCCCGCCCTGCCCACCCACCACCGCCAGCGTCATGCCGATGGTGAGCCCCAATTGTTTCGCCTGGTGGAGGAGGCTGGATTCGAACCAGCGTAGGCGTAAGCCAACAGATTTACAGTCTGCCCCCTTTAGCCACTCGGGCACCCCTCCGCGGCGAACTCGGAACTATAGCAGAACTGAAGCGGAAAAGGCAAATCCAGCGCAAGCGCCGCGCCCCAAGTCATCAGGCCGACCAGTCGATTGCCGGCTTGCCCTGGCGGGCCAGAAAGTCGCGCACCTGGCTGAAGTGGCCGCAGCCGATGAAGGGCAGCGGCGGGCGGCGCGCCGACAGCGGTGACGGGTGGTTGGCCTGCAAAACCAGGTGCCGCCCGCTGCCGGCAGCTTCGATCAGCGGCGCCTTGGCCTGGGCATGGGCGCCCCACAGCAGGTAGACCTTGGGGCCGGGGTCGGCGGCGGTGGCCTCGATCAGCGCATCGGTCAAGGCCTCCCAGCCCCAACGCGCATGGGCCGCCGGTTGGCCGTCCTCGACGGTGAGCACGGTGTTGAGCAGCAGCACGCCTTGGCGCGCCCAGCCGCCCAGATGGCCATGCGGCGGGTGCGGCACGCCCAGGCTGCGCGAGATTTCGTCCAGGATATTGCGCAAGCTGGGCGGCGGCCGGCAGCCTGCCGGCACAGAGAACGCCAGGCCTTCGGCCTGACCGGCGCCGTGGTACGGGTCCTGACCGAGGATCACCACCCGCACCGCGGCGCGCGGCGTCTGCGCCAGGGCCCGCAGCACCTGCGCCGGGTAGATCACCGCACCGGCCGCCTGGCGCGCCGCCACACGCGCCAGCAAGTCCTGCCCCGCGTCCGAGGCCTGCCAGGCCTGCACCAGCGGCGCCCAGTCGGCCGGCGCCTCGGCCAGCAACTCGGCCAGCGGCTGTTGCAACTGATTGGCGGCGCCCAAGCCCGGCAGCGGCGGCTGGGTGCTCAAGCGAACAGCGCCGCCAACGCCAAACCGGGATCGTCGGCGCGCATGAAGGCTTCACCGACCAAGAAGGCGTTAACTTGCGATGTGCGCATGCGCTGCACGTCGGCGCGGCCCAGGATGCCCGATTCGGTGACCAAGAGCCGATCGGCCGGCACCCGCGGCAGCAAGCCCAGCGTGGTGTTCAGCGTCACCTCGAAGCTGCGCAGGTTGCGGTTGTTGATGCCCAGCAGCGGCGTCGCCAGCCGCAGCGCGCGCTCGAGTTCGTCGCCGTCGTGCACTTCCACCAGCACGTCCATGCCGAGTTCGATGGCGCGGGCCTCCAGCTCGGCCATCTGCGGGTCGCTCAGGCAGGCCGCGATCAGCAGGACGCAGTCGGCGCCCATCGCACGCGCCTCGACCACCTGGTAGGGGTCGATCATGAAGTCCTTGCGCAGCACCGGCAGGGTGCAGGCCGCGCGGGCGGCGCGCAGGAAATCGGCATGGCCCTGGAAGAACTGCTGGTCGGTCAGCACGCTGAGGCAGGCCGCGCCGTGGGCGGCGTAGCTGGCGGCGATCACGGCCGGCTCGAACTGGGCGCGTATCACCCCCTTGCTGGGACTGGCCTTCTTGATCTCGGCGATCACCGCCGCCTGCCCGGCCGCCAGCTTGGCGCGCAGCGCCGCGACAAAGCCACGCGTTGCGCCCTGCGCCGCTGCCAGCTCACGCAACGCGGCCTCGCTGACCAGCGCACGGGCGGCCGGCACCTCCTGGCGCTTGACGGCGACGATGCGGTCGAGGATGTCGCTCATGGCTGTCGCCCCTTGGGTTGCTGCGCAACCGTCGCACCAAGGGTGAGCGATCGTCTACGGAGCGGCCGCGCGGCGATCACGCCAGTGCCTTGCTGCGCGCGATGAACTGGTGCATCTTGGCCAGCGCCTTGCCCGAAGCCAGCGCCTCGCGCGCCATGACCACGCCGTCGGCCATGGTCGGGGCGAGGTTGGCGGCATACAGCGCCACGCCGGCGTTGAGCATCACGATGTCGCGGGCCGGGCCGCTTTCGTTGTCGAGCACCGCGCGCATCATCTGCTGCGACTGCTCAGGGGTGTCGACCTTCAGCGCGCGGCTGCTGGCCATCGTCAGGCCGAAATCCTCGGGGTGGATCTCGTACTCGCGGATGCCACCGTCCTTGTACTCGCCGACGATGGTGGCTGCGCCCAGCGAGACCTCGTCCATGCCGTCGCGGCCATAGACCACCACCGCATGCTCGGCGCCCAGGCGCTGCAACGCGCGCACCTGGATGCCGACCAGGTCAGGGTGGAAGACACCCATCAGGATGTTGGGCGCGCCGGCCGGATTGGTCAACGGGCCCAGGATGTTGAAGATGGTGCGCACACCCAGCTCACGCCGCACCGGGCCGACGTTCTTCATCGCCGGGTGGTGGTTGGGCGCAAACATGAAGCCGATGCCGGTGTCGGCGATGCAGCGTGAAATCGCCGCTGGGCTCAGAGTCATCGGCACGCCCAGCGATTCCAGCACGTCGGCGCTGCCCGACTTGCTGGATACACTGCGATTGCCATGCTTGCTGACACGCGCGCCGCAGGCGGCGGCCACGAACATCGAGCAGGTGGAAATGTTGAAGGTGTGCGAGCCGTCGCCGCCGGTGCCGACGATGTCGACCAGGTGGCTGCGATCGGCCACCTCCACCTTGGTGGAAAACTCGCGCATCACCTGCGCCGCAGCGGTGATCTCGCCGATGGTTTCCTTCTTGACGCGCAGGCCGATCAGCATCGCCGCCATCATCACCGGCGACATCTCGCCGCTCATGATGCGGCGCATGATCGCCAGCATTTCGTCGTGGAAGATCTCGCGGTGATCGATGACGCGGGTCAGGGCTTCGGTGTCGGTGATGGGCATGGTGGCCTGCTGGCTGGGGAAGGCAAACGCAGAGGGGCGAGTCTAACGACGCAAGCCGATACAGCCACATCGCGGGCACCATCACCTTGAGTGCACAGCCTCGGCGACGGCCGGCGCCCACTCGGCAACACGCCACGGCCAGCCCCCTTGAACAAGTGGTTGACGTCCACGCCACATCGGAGGACTCTAGTGTTCAATTTGTCCAAAGGGGGTTCGCCGTGCACAAGTCTTTTCCAGGTCGACAAGTCCTGCCAGCGCTCTTGCTCGGTGTTTTCGGCACCGCCGCGCCAGGCGCCGCTTCGGCCCTGGTGGTATGACGCAATCCCCGGCCCCAGAAACTTCAGTTTCTTTCCCGGCAGTACGGACGCGGTATCCGGCCACATCGGCGCCGGCCCCGGACCAGCTCGATTTCAACTGGATTGGCAAGACAGCCTGCGCTTCGAGTCAGCCATCAATGGAAGCTGGTTCACCTGCGCGCCGAACTCGGCCAGTGGCAGTTATTACAGCGGCACCTGCACCTATTTAGACAATCAAGACTACGGAACCGGCCAGTGGTCTACAACCCCCGTGCCCGAACCCGACAGTTGCGCGCTGATGGGTCCGGGCCTGCTGGGTCTGGCGCTGCGAAGCCGCATCGCGTCTACCTGATTCGCGACGCAGGTTGCCCAGACAACGAACGCGCCCACCGGGCGCGTTTTGCGCTTCAAGCCGGCACGGGTGCGGCCAGCAAAGCCTTCACCAGCGTGATGGCCTGATCGATCTGCGCCGCCTGCACATCCAGATGCGTCACCAGCCGCAGCCGGTACAGGCCGCTGAACAGCAGACCACGTTCAGCGGCGCGGCGCACCAGCGCGGCGCCGTCAATACCAGGCGCCAGGTCGATGAAGACGATATTGGTGTCGGGCGGCTGCACCTTCAGGCCCGGCAAGCCGGTCAGGCCGTCGGCCAGGCGGCGGGCATTGGCATGGTCGTCGGCAAGACGATCGAGGTGATGGCTCAGTGCATGATCTGCCGCGGCGGCCAGCACACCAACCTGGCGCATCCCGCCGCCCAGCATCTTGCGCGTTCGGTGCGCGCGGGCGATCAGCTCGGCCGAGCCCACCAGGGCTGAGCCCGCTGGTGCGCCCAGGCCTTTGCTGAAACACACCGACACGCTGTCGTAGTTATCGGCAATGGCGCGGGCCTGCTGCCGCGCGTCGCCGCCCTGGGCGACCGCGGCATTGAAAAGCCGCGCACCGTCCAGGTGAGTGGCCAGGCCATGTTGGCGCGCCAGCGCGGTGGCCTGCTGCTGGTAGGCCATGGGCAGCACCTGGCCGCCGAAGGTGTTTTCCAGCGCCAACAGCCGGGTGCGCGCGAAATGCGCATCGTCGGGCTTGATCGCCGCGGCGATATCGGCCAACGCCAGCGTGCCGTCGGCCTGATGCGTGATCGGCTGCGGCTGGATGCTGCCCAGCACCGCCGCGCCACCACCCTCGTATTTGTAGGTGTGGGCCAACTGGCCGACCAGGTACTCGTCGCCACGTGCGCAATGCGCCATCAGCGCACACAAGTTGCTTTGCGTGCCGCTGGGCATGAACAGCGCCGCTGCCTTGCCCAGCATGGCGGCGATACGCAACTGCAGCGCATTGACCGTGGGGTCATCGCCATAGACGTCGTCACCCACCTCAGCCGCGGCCATCGCGGCGCGCATGGCAGCGGTGGGCCGGGTCACGGTGTCGCTGCGCAGGTCGATGGTCATGTCAGCAACCCAAGTTCAGGAAGTTGCGCAGCATCGCATGGCCATGCTCCGACAGGATGGATTCGGGGTGGAACTGCACGCCCTCCAGCGGCGTGGCCGTGCCGGCCAGTTCACGGTGGCGCACGCCCATGATCTCGCCGTCTTCCGAGCTGGAGGTGACCACCAGTTCCTTGGGGCAGGTCTCGCGCTCGATCACCAGCGAGTGGTAGCGGATCACGCTGAACTGCTGCGGCAGGCCGAGGTAGACACCCTGGCCATCGGTGCTGAGTGTGCTGGCCTTGCCGTGCATCTGCTGTTGCGCACGCACGATGCGCCCGCCCAGCGCTGCGCCTATGCTCTGGTGACCCAGGCAGACACCCAGGATCGGCAACTGACCCATCAGCGCCTGGATCGCCGGCACGCAGACGCCGGCCTCGGCGGGCGAGCAGGGGCCGGGCGACAGCACCAGGTGGTCGGGCTGCATCGCGCCGATCTCATCCGCCGTGATCTGGTCGTTGCGCACCACGCGCACCTCCTGGCCGAGTTCACCGAAGTACTGCACCAGGTTGAAAGTGAAGCTGTCGTAGTTGTCGATCATCAGCAGCATTTGCGCTCTATCCTATTGATTTCATTGGGTGTTTTGTCGGACACCCATGTTTCATACCCGCTTTGATACCCGCTTTTTCTGTCGCTGGCGAGGCCGGCGCGACGTGCGGGGTGTGGGGCTGAGGCGCCTGTGCGGGCGCAATAGGTCGGTCAGGCTGATGACTTGCGCCAACGCCGACCGAAGAGTTCTGCCGAGGGGGATGGCTTCGCGAACATGCGCGGCATTATCGCTGGCATTCAGAGACTGAGGCACTGCCCGCGATGCACAGTCAGCCCGCCCAACGCCGCCTATGACACTTCGCCAGCGAGAGGAGGAATCCACCGGAATGGACCACTCAGGTCTTCCGACCTGAGCGAACCTTCGCGCTTGGGGACGTAGTAGGCCGTGCCGCCAGACTCAACAAGACCTTCTTGCACGAGCAGCTGCGCCCGGGCAAAGCGCTTGTCCAGGATGTGCTTGAGCTTGGGGTTCTCGGCCTCGATGGCCGTCAGCGCGTCGTCGATCAGCTTGTCGATCTGGGGCTGCTTGGCCGCCGCGCGCAGCGCCTCCCAGCGGGCGCCCTCGGGCACCCAGAACACGTTGACCTCGCGGTAGTAGTCACGGTCCTCCAGCTCGGCCGCCAGATCCTCGCCGGCAGCTTCACCGTAGTAGTAGTCGTCGTCGGGATCGACCAGCCGGGCAGCCACCTCGGCCCGCCGCACGGCGAAGGTGTCGGAGTTGTACTTGACGAAGATCAGACCGAGCACCAGATGCTTGCACTCGGCGGCGTCCATGTTGGCGCGCAGCTTGTCGGCGGTGGCCAGCGGTTTCAAGCGGTCAACTGCGGAATCTAGGGGCCAGGGCGACAACACTGCCGCGTCAGCCGCTCATGGGGCCGACCTTGCGCTGCACAGCAAGAGTTCGTTCGGCCCGCAAAAGCCGCTGGCGCCGACATGGCGCTGAAGCTGGGCATCCATGTCGCGCCAGGCGCTGCGCTGCTGGTCCACCGGCAAGCGCGCCAGCATCTGCGTGATCGGCGGCGCGGCGCTGCGCACAAAGTCCAGGTAATGCGCGCTGCTGGGTGCGGCGAACGGCGCCGACAAGGGCCGCACCTCGATTTCGCCAAACCCGGCATGCCGCAACAGTTGTTCCAGCAGCCCGGGCGGGCCCAGGCTCATCAGGCTGCCCGCTGTTGGCGCGGCGCCAGGCACCAGTGCCGGCAGGCCGGCATGGGCCCGGGCGCTGGCCATCAGGGTCACCAGACAGGGGTTGCGCTCGGGCATTCCGAACACCAGCGCGGCAAAACGGCCGCCAGGCTTGAGTGCGGCGCGTGCCTGCTGCAGCGCC
>JBBQZM010000193.1:0-6992 GCA_038207685.1 Burkholderiales bacterium | reverse complement strand
GTGGGCTTGAAGCTCTCGGCGGCGGCCTCGGCCTGCTTCTTTTCTTCTTCGTCCTGCAGCTTGGACAGGTCAGCGCCACCCTTGGCCACGCTTTGCAGCGGCTTGCCCTCGAACTCGTAGAGGTGGCTCAGCAGCCACTCGTCAACACGGTCGGTGAGCAGCAGCACCTCGATGCCCTTCTTCTTGAAGATCTCGAGCTGCGGGCTGGCCTTGGCCGCGGCCAGGTTGTCGGCGGTGATGACGTAAATCGTGTCCTGACCTTCCTTCATCCGCGACACATAGTCGGCCAGCGACACGCCTTCGGCGGCATAGGTGGAGGCGAAGCGGAACAGCTTGGCCAGGCGCTCGCTGTTGGCATGGTCTTCGCCGATGCCCTCTTTCAGCACCGCGCCAAACTCGCCCCAGAACTTCAGGTACTTGGCCTTGTCTTCAGCCGCAGTTGTGGCATCTTCACTGTCGGCCAGGCTCTCCAGCATGCCGAGCACACGCTTGGTGCTGCCCTCGCGGATGGCCTTGACGTCGCGGCTCTCCTGCAGCAGCTCGCGGCTGACGTTGAGCGGCAGGTCGGCCGAGTCGATCACGCCCTTGACGAAGCGCAGGTAGACCGGCATCAGCGCTTCGGCGTCGTCCATGATGAAGACGCGCTTGACGTAGAGCTTCACGCCGCCACGCTTGTCGCGGTTCCACAGGTCAAACGGTGCCTTGGCCGGCACG
Source organism: Burkholderiales bacterium (assembly GCA_038207685.1). Lineage (GTDB taxonomy): Bacteria > Pseudomonadota > Gammaproteobacteria > Burkholderiales > Burkholderiaceae_C > Pseudaquabacterium. The sequence goes on along the minus strand of JBBQZM010000193.1, from coordinate 6,278 downwards.
TACAGCAGTTGGGTGTACTCGCTGCGGCCTTCGACCCGGTTGTGGGTGTAGGCCAGCGGCGCGTCGCTGTCGTAGCTGATCTGCTTGTAGAACGCCTGGTACTCGGCGTCGGTGATGTCGCTCTTGGGGCGCGCCCACAGCGCGGCGGCCTTGTTCACCGTCTCCCATTCGTCTTTCTTGGCCTGCTTGCTGGCCTCGGCGTCCCACTCTTCCTTCTGCATCAGGATAGGCAGCGAGATGTGGTCGCTGTACTTGCTGATGATGGACTTGAGCTTCCAGGTCGACAGGAACTCGGCTTCCTCGTCGCGCAAGTGCAGCGTGACATCGGTGCCGCGGGTGGCACGGTCAATCGTCTCCAACTCGTACTCGCCGGTGCCCTCGCTGCTCCAGCGCACGCCGGTGGTCTCGGGCTGGCCGGCGCGGCGGGTTTCCACGGTGATGCGGTCGGCAACGATGAAGCCTGAGTAAAAGCCCACGCCGAACTGGCCGATCAGGTTGGCGTCCTTCTTCTGGTCACCCTCCAGCTTGGCCATGAATTCGCGCGTGCCGCTCTTGGCGATGGTGCCCAGGTGCGAAGCGGCTTCTTCGGCACTCATGCCGATGCCGTTGTCGCGGATGGTGAGGGTCTTGGCCTCGGCGTCGAACATCACCCGGATCTCCAGGTTGGGCTGGTCTTCGAACAGCGCGCTGTTGTCCAGCGCCTCGAAGCGCAGCTTGTCGCAGGCGTCCGAGGCGTTGGAGACCAGCTCGCGCAGGAAGATCTCCTTGTTGGAGTAGAGCGAGTGGGTGACGAGGTGCAGGATCTGCTTGACTTCGGCCTGGAAGGCGTGGGTTTGCTTGGTCATGAGCGGTTCTCGTGGGATCGGGTTCGGGGGGTTGGCGCGGGCCGGCCAGCAGGGCGCGGCCTTCATCGGCTTGCGGGCAGCATTTGGCGGCGGAACGCCAGACTTCAAGTGCAGGTCGATCGACTGACGGCGCAAACCAGGGGCAAGGCCCTCGTGGCATGCTAGCGCCACCGCCGCTGCCGGCTTCCGCCTCCACATCCCGCATGGTCGATAACGCCTCGCCGCCTGAAAGCCCCCCGCCCGCCTCGCTGGCCAGCCTGCGCATTGACCGCAGTGCGGCACCGCTGAAGCGCCGCCGCCGCCGCTGGCCCATCGTGCTGGCGCTGGGGGTGGTGGCCGCGGCCGCCGCCTGGGTGTGGGTGCCGCGCAAGACCGAGGTGCAGGCCAGTTCGGTGCTGGCGGCCTACCCTTCGCAACAGTACGCCGAGCTCAGCGCCTCGGGCTATGTGGTGGCGCAACGCCGGGCCGCGGTGGCCAGCAAGGGCACCGGCCGGCTGGTGGACCTGCGGGTGCGTGAAGGCAGCTCAGTCAAGCAGGGCGACCTGATCGGCCGGCTTGACGACAGCGATGTGCAGGCCGCGATCGCCGCCGCCAATGCGGGCGTGGCGCAAGCCCAGGCGGCTCAGGCCCAGGCCGAGGCAGCGCTGGGGCAGATGCGCGCCGAACTGGCCAATGCCGAGGGCGAATTGAAGCGCCAGCAAGCGCTTCAAGGCCAGGGTTTTGTCTCGGCGCAGGCGGTGGACGGCGCCGAACGCCGTGTGGCCGTGGCCCGCTCGGCGCTGGCCACCCAGCAGGCAGCCATCCTCACCGCCCGCGCCGTGGTGGCCCAGAGCCGGGCCGAGGTACGGGTGCAGCAGGTCAACCAGACCAACACCGAGATCCGCGCGCCCTTCGACGGCGTGGTGCTGGTAAAAAACGCCAACGTGGGCGACATGATCACGCCGTTTTCCAGCGCCAGCGGCACCTCGGGCGCGGTGGTGACGATCGCCGACATGGCCACGCTGGAGGTCGAGGCCGATGTCTCGGAGAGCAACGTCGCCCGCATCAAGGCCGAACAGCCGGTGGAAATCACGCTGGACGCGCTGCCCGATGTGCGGCTGCGCGGCAATGTCTCGCGCATCGTGCCCACCGTCGACCGCGCCAAGGCCACGGTGATGACCAAGATCCGTTTCGAGAAGCCCGATGCACGGGTGCTGCCCGAGATGAGCGCCAAGGTCAGCTTTCTGAGCCGGCCCGCCAGCGCCGAGGATCAGCGGCCGGTGATCGCAGTCAACCCCAAGACCCTGGTCGAGCGCGAGGGCAAGCTGCTGGTCTTCCGCCTGACCGGCGACACGGTGGAGGCAGTGGCGGTGCAGCGCGGCCGGCAAATCGGCGATCTGCAAGAGCTGACCGGCGGCGCGCTGAAGTCGGGTGAGCGGCTGGTGCTGAGCCCGGCTGCCAAGCTGAAGGCCGGCGCCCAGGTGGTGGTGGTCAGCAAGTGAACAGCGCCGCGCCGCTGATCGATATCCAGCACCTGAGCAAGGGCTATGTGCGCGGCGGCCAGGCCATTCCCGTGCTGGTGGACATCCACCTCGAAGTGATGGTCGGTGAATTTGTCGCACTGATGGGGCCCAGCGGCTCAGGCAAAAGCACGCTGCTGAACCTGATTGCCGGCATCGACAAGCCGAACGCCGGCACCATCCGCATCGGCGGCATCGACATCGCCGGGCTGAGCGAGGGTGAACTGGCTGACTGGCGCGCCGCCAACGTTGGCTTCATCTTCCAGTTCTACAACCTGCTGCCGGTGCTCAGCGCCTTTGAAAACGTCGAACTGCCGCTGCTGCTGACCGGCCTGAACGCGCGCCAGCGCCACGATCGTGTGGCCCAGGTGCTGCACCTGGTGGGCTTGAGCGACCGCGCCGACCATTACCCCAACGAGCTCTCGGGTGGTCAGCAGCAGCGGGTGGCAATTGCCCGTGCGCTGGTGACTGACCCGACGCTGATCGTCGCCGACGAGCCCACCGGAGACCTCGACCGCGTCACCGGCGAGGAGGTGCTGGGCCTGCTGCACCAGTTGGTGCACGAACTCGGCAAGACCATCGTCATGGTCACGCACGACCCCAAGGCCGCGGCCCGCGCCGGGCGGCTGGTGCACCTGGAAAAAGGTGTGCTGGTGGATGAGGCGCCGGCATGAGGGCGACTCAAGCCAGTCGAAGCCGGAGGGTCGAGCGCCGGGCCGCCCCAAGCCGGCCCGCATTCCCTCGGGGGATCGGCCAACGTACCCGGTGGCCGAGGGGCGAAATGGAACCCCCGCGCTCACTTCGTTCGCTGCCCCCCGGGGGGGCGCTCAGCACCTTCGGAACGGCCGGGCGGTACTGAGATGTTCATCTTCCGCCTGCTGCTGAAAAACGCCTTTCGTCACAAGCTGCGCACCGGCTTGACCATGGTGGGCCTGGTGGTGGCGATCTGCGCCTTCGGCCTGCTGCGCACCATCGTCGACGCCTGGTATGCCGGCGTGGAAGGCAGCAGCAGCACCCGGCTGGTGGTGCGCAGCAACATCTCGCTGACCTTTGCGCTGCCGCTGAACTATGCCGAGAAGCTGCGCGCCGTGGAGGGTGTGCGCCAGGTCAGCTGGGCCAACTGGTTTGGTGGCGTCTACATCACCGAGCGCAATTTCTTCCCGCAGTTTGCTGTGGAGCCGGCCAGCTACCTGGCGCTCTACCCCGAATACCGGCTGGCTGATGACCAGAAGCTGGCCTTTCTGCGCGATCGGCAAGGCGCGGTGGTCGGCCGCAAGCTGGCCGACAAGTTTGGCTGGAAGATCGGCGACCAGATCCCGCTGCGCGGCACCATCTTCCCCGGCACCTGGACCTTCAACCTGCGCGGCATCTGGGACGGCGCCGAGGCCAAGACCGACGAGAGCCAGTTGCTGTTCCACTGGGCCTACCTCAACGAGAGCCTGCGCCAGCGCTTCAAGGGCCGCGGCGGCGACCAGGTAGGCGTCTACATCGCCGGCATCGACGAGCCGAACAACGCCGCCCAGATCAGCCAGCGCATCGACACCATGTTCGCCAACTCGCTCGCCGAGACCCTGACCGAAACCGAGGCCGCGTTCCAACTGAGTTTTGTGGCGATGAGCGAGGCCATCCTGGTGGCGGTGCAGGCGGTGAGCCTGATCATCGTGCTGATCATCATGGCGGTGATGGCCAACACCATGACCATGACCGCCCGCGAACGGCTGGCCGAATACGCCACGCTGAAGGCGCTGGGCTTTTCACCCGGCTTCGTGGTGCGACTGCTGTTTGGCGAGAGCCTGCTGATCGCTGCGCTGGGCGGCGTGGCCGGCCTGCTGCTGACCTGGCCGCTGGCGGCCGCCTTTCGCAGCGCGGCGGGCACGCTGTTTCCGGTGTTCCAGGTATCGGAGCTGACGATGGTGCTGCAAATGCTGGCAGCGCTGGGCGTGGGCGCGGTGGCCGCCGCTTGGCCGGCCTGGCGCATGAGCCGCATCGATATCGTGGCTGGTCTGAGGCACGTCGGATGAGCAGCGCTGTCATCGAAGCGCCCTCGCGGGCCGAGCGCCGGGCCGCTCCCAAGCCGGCCCGCATTCCCTCGGGGGATCGACTGGCGTACACGCCGGGCGAGGGGCTCCATTGAGCGCGGTACCGTTCAGCTACATCGCCCGCAATCTGTGGGTGCGGCGCGTCACCACGCTGCTGACAGCCGGCGGCATGGCGCTGGTGGTTTATGTGTTTGCCACCGTGCTGATGATGAGCGAGGGCATACGCAGCACCCTGGTGGCCACCGGTCAGGCCGACAACGTGATGGTGCTGCGCAAGGGTGCGGGCGCCGAAATCAACAGCGGCATCGGCCGCAGCCAGGCGGCGATCCTGTCCACCCTGCCCGGCATCGCCACCGACGCCGCCGGCCAGGCGCTGATCAGCGCCGAGCCCGTGGTGCTGATCAACCTGCCCAAACGCGCCACCGGCAAGCCCAGCAACGTGACGGTGCGCGGCACCTCGGCCACCGGCCTGCAGCTGCGGCCTGGGCTACGGCTGGTGGAAGGCCGGATGTTCCGGCCCGGCACCTCGGAAATCATCGTCGGCCGCTCCACTGCCGCCGGCTTTGCCGGCATCGACATCGGCGGCACGCTGCGTTTTGCCGGCCGCGACTGGCTGATCGTCGGCCGCTTCGACGCCGGCGGCAGCGGCTTCGACTCGGAGATCTGGGGCGATGCCGAGCAGATGCTGCAGGCCTTTCGCCGCAACGTCTTTTCGGTGGTGGTGTTCCGCCTCGCCGACAGCGGCCTGTTCGAGGCCACCAAGACTCGCATCGACGACGACCCCCGGCTGGCGCTGGAAGCCAAGCCCGAGATCCGCTTCTACGCCGAGCAGAGCGAGGCGCTGTCCACCTTCATCAACATCCTGGGCCTGAGCCTGGCGGTGATCTTCTCGATCGGCGCGGTAGTGGGCGCGATGATCACCATGTTTGCCGCCGTGGCTTCGCGCATCGCCGAGATCGGCACGCTGCGCGCGCTGGGTTTCAGACGCGGCGCGGTGCTCACCGCGTTCATGGTCGAATCGATGTTGCTGGCCACCTTGGGCGGCTTGCTGGGCCTGGCTGCGGCCAGTGGCATGCAGGCGGTAGACGTGTCGACCACCAACTTCCAGACCTTCTCCGAACTGGCCTTCCGCTTTGTGCTGACCCCCAGCATCGCCCTGCAGGCCATGGTCTTCGCGCTGGCGATGGGCCTGGTCGGCGGTTTCATCCCCGCCTGGCGGGCGGCACGGCTGCAGATCGTGGATTGCCTACGGGCGGCGTGAGAGTATTCACGCAAGCTCGGTAGGTTGGAGTGAACAGAGTGAACTCCAACGGCAGCTCCAGATTCACGGCGGCACGTTTTGGCATGACCAGTGCCCTGCACACAAATGTTGGAGTTGCCACTCCAACCTACCGGGCTGACCCGAAACGCGATGGTGTCTTGGTATTTCAGGCGGTGCGACCGCACAGCAGTTGCCGGCGGACGAGGGCGCCGGGTGACCGGATCCCGCAGGTAAAGGGGGAGACGACTGGCGGCAGGCCTGCCGCCAGCTCGGTAGGTTGGAGTGAACAGAGTGAACTCCAACGGCATCTCCAGATTCACGGCGGCACGTTTTGGCATGACCAGTGCCCTGCTCACAAATGTTGGAGTTGCCACTTCAACCTACCGGGCTGCTTCACGGTCGCAGCGCCAGTGAAGTCAAAACGCCACAAGGCCTCGGGTCAGCTGGTTAGAGCGCCACTCAGCTACTGGTGGCCGAGGCTGTCGGGCGTGGGGATCACGGAGGTAAAGGAGGAGGTGGCGGCCTGGCGGGCGCCAGGTCGCCACCGGGGGACACGGAGTGATCCCCACGCCCGGCAGCCTTGGTCACCCGAACAGAAGCTGGGGCGTGTGACTGAAAGCGGCCACTCCCAACG
>JBBQZM010000192.1:0-6995 GCA_038207685.1 Burkholderiales bacterium | reverse complement strand
CACAGCGGTCAGCGCTGGCCGGCAGCCCGGCCGCTTGCTCACGCTGCGCCCGAAGAGGCCCGTTCGGCGACCAGCGCCGGGTTGAACTTGGGGTCGTTGTACATCTTGAACTGGCGGTAGACCTTGAAATAGGCCCTGCCGGCCAGCGCATCGGCCAGCAGCGCGTCCAGGCAGGCGCCCAGGTCGGCGCGCTGCTGCTGCAGGCGCTCGAGCTTGACCCGGCTGGCGGCGATGTGCTCGGCGTCGACGTCGCTGCGCTCGGTCTGCTGGCGCATGGCATGCACCTTGAGCGCCATGATGCTCATGCGGTCGGTGATGCTGCCGGCGGTCTCGCTGTTCAGCCGTGCGCCCGCGGGCACGGTGGAGCGCGGCGCGTCGGTGCGTGCCGAAGCAGCGTCAACCAGGCCCAGCGCAATCAGCAGGATCTCGTCGACCCGCTCGGTGGCATCGTTGCGTGCCTGGTTGAAACCGTCGATCGCCCGCTTGTTGCCGGCGATCTGCTCGGCGGCCACGGTGGTGCGGCGCGCCAGGTCTTCCTCGGCCCACAAGCGGCAGTTGAAGCGGTGATTGGTCTGCACCCAGCGCCAGAACTCGCCCGGACCGGCATCGCTGCGGGGCGCCGGCTCGTCGGCCGGCCAACCGGCGGTGGACAACAGGCGGTCGTGCAGGGCGATCACGTCGGCGGCGGCGGGCAGTGGTGTCGTCATGGTCGGCTGGCAGAATACAAAGGGCAATTATCGACGCAGCCCGCGCCGCAGTCCCTTCCGCAGCAGCAGCCGCCGCCCGCATGTCCGAGTCCCCTCTCAACGCATGACGCCCCGCCCCTTGATCGTCCGCCTGCGCAACTGGGTGGGCGACGTGATCCTCGGCGTGCCGGCCCTGCACCTGCTGCAGTCGCACGGCCACCAGCCCTGGCTGGTGGGCAAGGGCTGGGCCGGGCCGCTGCTGGCCGGCGAGGGTTGGCAGACCCATGCCCGGCCCGGCCCCTTGCGCGAACGCGTGGCGCAACTGCGCTCGCTGCGAGACCAGGCCCGCGCGCTGAGCCCTGGCTTCGATGACCATGAAAACGCGCTGGTGCTGCCCACCTCGTTCTCCGGCGCGCTGGAGATGCGGCTGGCCGGGCTCAAGGCCGTGGGCTATGCGCAGGAGGCGCGTGGCCTGCTGCTCAAGCGCGCCGAGCCCATCACCTATGGCGGCCATGCACTGGTCAGCTACTGGGAGCTGGCCTGCCGCTTCCTGGGCATCCATGCCGAGCCGCCTGAGCGCATCGGGCTGAGCACCCTGCCGGCCGACCAGGCCGCCGCCGATGCCTTGTTGCAGCAACAGGGCATCCAGCCAGGCTTCGTGGTGATCTGCCCGTTTGCCGGTGGCCAGTTCGAGAAGCAGGACAAGACCTGGCCAGCATTCGCACACTTCACCCAGGCACTGCGCGAATTGGGCCGCGACGTGGTGGCCTGCCCGGGGCCGGGTGAAGAGGCCATCCTGGCCCAGGGCCACCAGGGCGTGAAGGTGTTGTCTGGCGTGAAGCTCGGCGTTTATGGTGGGCTGCTGCGCCGGTCCGCACTGGTCATCAGCAACGACACCGGCCCGGCCCACCTGGCCGCGGCGGTCGATACGCCGGTGCTCAGCGTGCTGGGCCCGACCAAGCCCGAGCAATGGGCGCCCTGGGGCCCGCAGGTGCAAGTGCTGCGGCACTGGCCGCGCTGGCCGACGGTGGACGAGGCGATGCAACTGACCGAGGCGCGGCTGGCCAAAACGCGGCTGAACACGCCGCTGCCCGGCTGAACCGCGGCATGCCAGCGCCGCTGCACATCGGCCTGAGCCTGGGCCGCATCGAGCACTGGCATGACGGCCTGGGCGAATTCTCGCGCCAACTGGGCAAGGCGCTGGCCGCGCAGGCACCGCGTTTGCAGGACGAACTGGGCTGGCGCCTGCACTTTCATCTGCCGGTGCGCTGGCATGGTGAATTCGGCAACCAGGTCGGCTACCTGGCCACCCACACCAGTCAGCGCTGGCTGCACCTGCGGCGCACGCTCTTTGCGCTGTGGCATGTGCTGCACCAGCACAACCGGCTGCTTCCGCCGCTGGGCACGCTGCACCAAGTGGAGACGGTGCACGACCTCAACTTCCTGCATGCCAAGAGCCCGGCCAAGATCGAACGCTACCGCCAGCGGCTGCGCCGACGGCTGATGCAGCGCGAGCAGGTGATCGCCATCACTCACCATGTGGCGCGGGACATTGCCAGCGAGTTGGCACCCTTGCCCACGCCAGTGCAGGTGATCCACAACGGCGCCACCGACCTGAGCGCCGCGCCACGCGAGGCGGTGGACGGGGTGGCCGATGCCGGCGGCGCTGCCGACCGGCCCTACTTGCTGCACATCAGCCGCATGGCGCCCAGCAAGAACATCGCCGCCCTGCTCGACCTGGCCGCCGCTTGGCCGGCGCAGCGGCTGGTGCTGGCCGGCGCCCGCAGCGCCTACAGCGACGAGGTGCAGCGCCAGGTGGCGGCGCGCGGCCTCACCAATGTGCTGATCCGGCTCGACCTGAGCGAAGCGCAGAAGGCCTGGCTGTACGCGCACTGCCTGGGCTTCGTGTTCCCGTCGTTGGCCGAGGGCTTCGGCCTGCCGCCGATCGAGGCCATGCACTTCGGCAAGCCGGCGTTCCTGTCCCGGCTGACCTCGCTGCCCGAGGTCGGCGGTGATCAGGCCAACTACTTCGACAGCTTCGACGGCGCAGCGATGCGCGCAGTGGTGCAGGCTGGCCTGGCCGCCCACACCCTGCCCGGCCGCGCCGAGGCCATCGTCACCCATGCCCGCGGATTTTCCTGGGCGCGCTGCGCCGACGAGCACCTGGCGCTGTACCGCCGCCTGCTGGCATGACGGCTGGCACACCAGGCGTCGCGGGCTCGCCCAAGCGCCGCATTGCCATCATCGTGCAGCGCTACGGCGAGCAGATCAACGGCGGCGCCGAACTGCACGCCCGCCTGTGGGCGCAGGCGCTGGCAACGCAGGACCAGGTCGACGTGCTGACCTCCTGCGCGCTGGATTACCACAGCTGGGCGCCGCACTTCCCGCCCGGCGAATCCTGGCAGGACGGCTGCCGTGTGCTGCGTTTCAGTCATCCGGCGCATCACAAGGTGCACATGCCGTTGCGCCACAAGCTGCGCTACCAGTGGCGGCGCCTGCTGGCGCGGCTAGGCCGCCCGCTGGTGGCACAGCCGAGTGGCGACGAGACCCACGACGGCATCAGCTACCTGCGCGGCAAGGGCCCAGCCATGGATGGGCTGATGGCCCACTTGCAAGCCCACGGCGCTGATTACGACGCACTGATCTTCTTCACCGCCTTCTTCCATCCAGCGGCGCTGGGTGTGCTGCTCCATCCCCAGCGCAGCCTGCTGGTGCCGACGCTGCATGACGAGAAAGGCATGTACCTGCCGCACTACCACCGCGTGTTCCGCGCACCGCGGGCGATCCTCTATAACACCCAGGCCGAACAGGCGGTGGCGCGGCGACTTTATGGCGACGATCTGGCGCCGGGCCGGCTGTGCGGCGTGGGCGTGCGCAGCGCGCCGCCCGCGCCGCCACCCCCGCTGCCCGGGGCGGTGCGTGCGCCCTACCTGCTCTATGTGGGCCGGGTCGACCGCAGCAAGGGCTGCGCCGAGCTGTTTGCGCAATTCATCGCCCTGCGCTGCAGGCTGGCGACGCCGCTGCAACTGGTCGTCTGTGGCCAGTGGTCGATGCCGCAGGTCGATCACCCCGACGTGCTGAGCCTGGGCTTCATCAACGACGATCTGCGCGATGCGCTGCTGGCGCAGGCCGCGGCCCTGGTCGTGCCTTCGCGTCACGAGAGCTTGTCGATGGTGCTGCTGGAGGGCCTGGCCGCCGGCTGCCCGGTGATCGTCAATGGCCACAGCGAGGTGCTGAGCGAGCATGTGCAACGCAGTGGCGTGGGCGCGTGCTACCGCAGCAACGCCGAGTTTGATGCCGCCGTGCTGCGTGTGCTGGGCCTGGATACCAGCGCGCGTGGCGACTGGGCGGCGCGCGGCCGGTGCTACGTGGCCGAGCAGTACAGCTGGCCGGCCATCATCGAGCGCGTGCGCGCGGCGGTCGATGACTGCGCCGAAACACCACCCCGCCCCCCCAGCGCGGCCCCTGCCCCTGTCAACACCCCCAACCCATGACCACTGACGACCCCACTCTCAGCGGCTATGCCAACTGAAAGCGGTGGCAAGACGACCTGTTCTGCCAATGCTCGCGCGGCGAGGCGCGCTACTGCGCCTGGCACCTGGCGCGCTGCCACCCTGCGCCTGTGGTTCGCATGCTTTACATCGGTTACGGCGATGGCAGTCTCCTGGGTTTTACCCGGGCACGGGGCATCGCCTGCGTCGGCAGCCAGACCCAGGTCGCGCTGCGTGCGCAAGCCAGCGCCGAGCGACTGGTCCTCTTCCAGGTTGGACAGGCGCTTCAGTCTGGTCAGCGCAGCGTCGCCACCGCCTCCATCGTCAGCCAGCCCTCGTGGTCCTGGGCCCAGAGCTTGACCGTCTTGCCGTCGGGCTGGGGCTGGCCGTTGACGCGCATCGGCCGGCCGTCGTAGGTGGGCCGCACCGCCTTGAAGCGGAAATCCAGCAGATCGGCCTGCGGCATTTCGCGGCGCAGCAGGTCGGTCAGCAGCGTGGCGATCAGCGGGCCGTGCACCACCAGGCCAGGGTAGCCCTCGACCCCGGTGACATAGGGCCGGTCGTAGTGGATGCGGTGGCCGTTGAAGGTCAGCGCGCTGTAGCGGAACAGCAGCACCGCATCGGGCAGGATCTCGCGCTGCCAGGCCGCGCCGGTGGGCGCCGGTGTGGGCTGCGGCGGCACGTCGCCAGGCTGCTGCGCGGCGCGGTAGACGATGTCGTGGGTGTCGATGATCGCCGGCTCGGCGGCGCCTTGGGCGCTCAACTCATGCCGCACCTTGACGAACACCAGTTGGCCGCTGCGCCCGTCCTTGACGGTGACGTCAGCGATGGTCGAGCGACGCTGCACCGCGTCGCCCACCCGCAGCGGCGCCTTGAACTGCAGCTGGCTGCCGGCCCACATGCGGCGCGGCAGCGGCACCGGCGGCATGAAGCCACCGCGCCGGGGGTGGCCGTCGTCGCCGATCTCGCTTTGCCGGTGCATGGGCAAGAAGTACAGCCAGTGCCACAGCGCCGGTAGCGCGGTGCCCGCCTGCACGCCCGTCGCCGGGTGGTCCAGCGTGGCGGTCAGCGCGATCACCGGCACCGCGGTGACGGTGTCGTTGAGGGTTTCGCTGCGGCCAATCCAGCCGGCGAGTTCTTGCAAAGTGGGCGGGGAGGCGGTGTTCATCGCGCCATTTTGCGCGCCACCGCCGGCCACGATCAATCGTGCTTGCTCTTGCCCTTGTGCTTGCCACCTTGGCCATGGCGTTCGCGCTGCTCGGGCGGCAGCACATGCTCGTGGTACCAGCGCTCCTGCACGAAGTACACCGGCACACCGCAGGCCTGGTACTTGCCGCAGTGCTTGCGCCAGTTCTTCTGGTGGCCGGGCGGTACCCACAGGTAGACCGGCTCCGGCGCCCGGGCCTGGCGGGTGATGATCACCGGTCGCTGCACGATTAGCTGCGGTTGCGGAAAGCGGCCGATGTCGATGCGGCCATAAATCCCCGGCTGACTGATGCCGATGGAGACGCCCACATCCACGTCGGCGGCTTGCGCGGGCGAGCCGACAGCCGCCAGTGCGGCCAGGGCCATGCCCAGCAATTGTTTGTATTTCACGATAGGGCTTCCTGATGGCCGGCGAACGCCGGCCCGCCCGTTACAACGTCGTCGACTTGACATGGGTTGGCACAAGGCCCTGTAAAAGTTTGTTGTTCGAGGCAGGCTGCGAGCCAAACAGCGAACCGACCAACCGGCCAACCGGCCAACCGGCCAACCGGCGAAGTAGACCTGCTGCTCATGCAAGGCGTTCAGGTTAGGCGCGACGCGGCCGGCCGATCCACGGAACTGGCCCGGAGTGACAAGCCCGCAACCCGCAGCCCGGCAAAGCCAAGCAAAGCGAGGACTGGCCTACTCGTAGACGATGGCCAGGCGGCCATCCTGGGCCAGCGCCTTGCAGCGCGCCAGCGCTTCATCGCTGGGCCAGAAGCGGCCGGCGTCGCCCAGCTCCAGTTCGGCCACCGCACGCTCACGGCGGAACTGCAGCCGCACCGGCAGGCCTTGCGTGACCTCGCCGGCCTCGGTCAACTCGCGCCGCGCCGGCCAGGTCTTCACCAGTTCGGCCAGCGAAGGCGCAACACTTCGCGGATCACCGCCCAGCGTCATCGTCAGGCAGCGGCCAAAACGTGCTCGCGCGCCGGCCAGGTCCCAGACCTGGTTGACGTTCAGCCGCAGGCCGCCCGAGAAGCGGTCGGGCTGCACCTTGCCCTGCACGATCAACAACTCGTCCTCGACCAACAAGTTCTTGTTGGCCTCGATCAGCTCCTCGCTGGCCACCGCCTCGATGACCTCGCTCTTGTCGTCGAGCTTGAAGATCGCCACCCGGCCGCGCTGGCCGTTGACAAAGCGCAGATCACTGACGATGCCGGCCAGCAGTTGCGGGTCGCGGCTGTCGACCAGGTCGGCAATGCGGCGCTTGGCAAAACGCCGCACCTCGGCCTCGGACTCCTGGAACAAGTGGCCCGACAGGTAGAAGCCGATAGCCGTCTTCTCCAGCAGCAGTTGCTCGCGCACGCCCCAGGGCTCGGTGGCCACCAGCGGTGGCTCCTGGGTGGACGAACCGTGGTCACCGTCGTCGAACAGCCCGCCCTGTGAGGCATTGACCACCTGGTGCTCGGCAAAGTCGAAGCCCAGGCCGACGCTGGCCAGCAGCATTGGGCGCCCCCAGGCGCCTGCGGCGCCGCCCCCCGAGGGGGTGCCATCGGCTTGGGGCGGCCCGGCGCCGATGGCGGCGCCCCAGGCGCCTGCGGCGCCGCCCCCCGAGGGGGTGCCATCGGCTTGG
>JBBQZM010000191.1:0-7158 GCA_038207685.1 Burkholderiales bacterium | reverse complement strand
ACGACAATGGCATCCGCCACCTGCGCCGCCACCTGCAGGACTTCATCCGCGGCGAGAACCTGCCGGCGCCGGTGCGCGCCTGCTACCCGTTCGTGCGGGTGCATACGCTGACCAGCAAGCCGGCGGACTCGCGGCTGTCCTATGGCTTCGTCGCCGGGCCGGGCACCTACGAGACCACGCTGACCCGGCCCGACCTGTTCGAAAACTATTATTTCGAGCAGTTCAGGTTGCTGCTGAAAAACCATGGCGGCGGCGACGTGCAGCTGGAAGTTGGCACCAGCTCGCAACCCATTCCGGTGCATTTCTCGTTTGCCGAGCATGACCACGTCGAGGCCGACATGGCGGTCGACCGGCTGCAGCGCATGCGCGACCTGTTCGACCTGCCCGACCTGGCGACGATGGATGACGGCATCGCCAACGGCACCGAGGACATCGCGCCCGGCCGGCCGCATCCGTTGTCGCTGTTTACCGCGCCGCGCGTCGATTATTCATTGCAGCGGCTGCGGCATTACACCGGCACCGCGCCGGAACACTTCCAGAACTTCGTGCTGTTCACGAACTACCAGTTCTATATCGACGAATTCATCAAGCTGGGCCAGGAAATCATGTGCAGCCCCATGCAAAGCGACGACGACTACATCGCCTTCGTCGAGCCGGGCAACCTGGTCACGCGCCGCGCCGGCCAGGCAGCCGAGGCGAACGACGTGCGCGGCATGGCGCCGCCGCGGCTGCCGCAAATGCCCGGCTACCACCTGGTGCGCGCCGACGGCAGCGGCATCACCATGGTCAACATCGGCGTCGGTCCGGCCAATGCCAAGACCATCACCGACCATGTCGCGGTGCTGCGGCCGCATGCCTGGCTGATGCTGGGCCACTGCGCCGGCCTGCGCAACACCCAGCAGTTGGGCGACTATGTGCTGGCCCATGGTTATGTGCGCGAGGACCATGTGCTTGACGAGGAACTGCCGCTGTGGGTGCCGATTCCGTCGCTGGCCGAGGTGCAGCAGGCGCTGGAGCAGGCGGTGGCCGACGTCACCCAATTGCAGGGCTTCGAGCTGAAGAAGATCCTGCGCACCGGCACCGTGGCCTCCACCGACAACCGCAACTGGGAACTGCTGCCGCATCCGGGCCCCGAGCGGCGTTTCAGCCAGAGCCGGGCGGTGGCGCTGGACATGGAGAGCGCCACCATCGCCGCCAACGGCTTCCGCTTCCGCGTACCCTACGGCACCCTGCTGTGCGTCAGCGACAAGCCGCTGCATGGCGAGATCAAGCTGCCCGGCATGGCCAACGCCTTCTACCGCGAGCGGGTCGACCAGCACCTGCGCATTGGCATGCGGGCGATCGAGCTGCTGCGCCGCCAGCGGCTGGACCAGTTGCACAGCCGCAAGCTGCGCAGTTTTGCCGAAGTCGCCTTCCAGTGAGGCGCAGCGCGGTCGGCCGCCCCTTCAGTTGCGCCGGCAACGGTCGAAACACGGGTTGAGCGCCCGAGAGGGCGCAGGCGCGGCGGCTGGTTCCGCCGATTTCCCGCCGCCGACGGAAACGCAACTTCCCCGCCATGGCGACTGACTTGCCTGCCAGCAGAGGCCGATGACCCTCGACGTCCAGACCTTGTTGATCGTGATGATGATCAACATGATTGCCTTGTCGATCGCGATCCCCGCGATCATGGGTTGGCGTGTCAGCGCGGCCGCCCGGCTGGCCCAGGGCGCGCTGATGGCCCAGACCCTGGGCTGGATCTGCCTGGTGCTGGCCGACGGCGCCTGGGACCGGCCGTTGTCGATCGCCGCGATGGTCGGCATTGCGCTGGGCATGGCCTTGCTCTGGCAATCGATGCAGGGCTGGCTGGGCCTGCGGCCCGGCGGCAGCCTGGTGTGGGGCCTGGCGCTGCTGATCCCGCTGGGCTATGGCATCGGCTTCGCGAGCTATCCCTTCCGCGTGGGCTGGGCCAACTTCGGGCTGGCGCTGCAGATGTTGGCGGTCTGCGTGGCGCTGCTGTGGCCGGCACCGCAGGCCAGCCCGCGTTGGCGCTGGATCATGGCCAGCAGCCTGGCCCTGCTCGCCGTGGCCACCGCCTGGCGCGGCATGCTGGGCGCCTTTTATACCGAGATCTACCCCTCGCTGCGCACGCCGCACCCGGTGAACCTGGTGGCGGCCTTGCTGAGCAACCTCACCGTGGTGCTCAATTCGGTAGGCTTGCTGGTGGCCTGGCGCGAAGAGACCGAGCGCGCACTGCGTACCCTGGCGCGCACCGATAGCCTGACCGGCCTGCTCAACCGCCGCGCGCTGACCGAAGAAGCCGCAGTGCTGATCGCCCAGGCCCAGCGCCATGGCGATCCGCTGACCCTGCTGCTGATCGACCTTGACCGCTTCAAGCAGATCAACGACCACCGCGGCCATGAGATCGGCGACCGCGCGCTGTGCCTGGTGGCAAAGTTGCTGAACGAGGCGCTGCGCCGTGGTGATCTGGCCGCGCGCTGGGGCGGCGAGGAATTTTGCGTGCTGCTGGCGCGCGGCGGTCCGCAGGCCGGCATCGCCTTCGACCAGCGGCTGCGCGCGGCTCTGGCCGAGCAGGCGCGGCCGACACTGGGCTTCGGCATGGGCTTTTCCACCGGCATGGCCACACTGCGCTGGTCAGACGAGACCTTGCAGCGCCTGGTGCAGCGGGCCGACGACGCCTTGTACGCAGCCAAGGCGGCCGGCCGCGGCCGCCTGGTGGCCGACGACGAGGCCATGCACTCGCCAGCGCAACGCTTGCCGATGCGTTCCGAGCCGCCGCCCACCGTACCGGCCGCGCTGGTCTGAGCGCCGGCGCGCGAGATTCCGCAGCGCCTCAGCGCCTCAGCGCCTCAGAGCTGACGGCGACAAGACGCGTAGGCGTCGAGCGCGGGCTGGTAGACGCTGGTCTGCACCTGCAACAGGCCCAGCACCGAGTGGAACAGGTGGTCGTGCTGCAAAGGTGTTTCGGCCTTGGCCTGCAGGCAGGCCAGGTCCAGCGCCTGGTCACGCGCAAAGCCGGGGCTCAGCCAGCTGATCCAGGGCACGCGCTTTTGCACATCGGGCGCCAGTGCGTAAGGCAGGCCATGCAGGTAGAGGTTGTTCTCGCCCAGCGACTCGCCATGGTCCGAGACATAGAGCATCGCCGTGCGGTTCTGCGCCTCGCGCTGGTGCAGCCAGCCTATCGCCAAGGCCAGCAGGTGGTCGGTGTAGGCGATGGTGTTGTCGTAGGCATTGACCAGTTGCTCTTTGCTGCAGTCCTGCAGCACATTGGTGGTGCACTCGGGCATAAAGCGCTTGAAGGCCGGCGGCGCGCGCTTGTAGTACGCCGGGCCATGGCTGCCCATCTGGTGCATCACCAGCAGCACGCCACGCGCACGGGCCTCGGCCGGCAGTGCGGCGATGCGCTCATCCAGGCCCTTGAGCAGGATCTCGTCGAAGCACTCGCCGCCGGCGCAGAGCACGGGGTCGGTCAAGCCGCTGGTGTTGACGTTCGGCACGCGGTCGCACAGGCCCTTGCAGCCGGCCTGGTTGTCCAACCACAGCACCGCCAGGCCGGCGCGCTGCGCCACATCGACCAGGTTCTCGTAGTTGGCCTTGCGGTCGGCAAACGCCTCGCGGTCCAGGTGCGAGAGCATGCAGGGCAGCGAGGCCGCGGTGTTGGTGCCGCAGGACCAGACATTGCGCCAGCTGACCAGCGGCTCGGCCTGCGCGATCCTGGCCAGTTCGGGCGTGGTCTGCCGCGCATAACCGTTGAGGCCGAAGTTGGCCGTGCGCGCGGTCTCGCCCAGCACCAGCAGCAACAACGGCGGCCGGTCGGCAGCAGCAGCAGCAGCAGCAGCGGCCGGCAGCGGTTTGAGGTGGGCGTCCTCGGCCAGCGGCAGCATCGTGCGCTCATCGCGGCGCAGCGGCTGGCTGGCGATCACGCCCAGCGCGTAGACCGAGTTCAGCGGGTTGATCAGGTAGCGTACCGACTTGTGGTTGCGCATCGTCGACGACAGCGGCTGAAAGCTCGCCACCACCGCGGCCACCACCAGCAGCAGCGCGCTGCCCAGCGCCAGCGCATTGCGCAGCAGCCGCCGCGTCAAACGACCGTAAAACACCGGTGTGCGCCACACCCACCAGGCCGGTACGGCGCCGACCAGTGCCAAGGTGAGCAGCAGGCGCACGCTGAACAGGTCGGCCGCCTCGCGCGGATCGGTCTGCACCACATTGACCAGCATGGTGCTGTCGATGACCACGCCGTAGGCGGCCATGAAATGCGCCCCTGCTGCGGTGGCCAGCAGCAGGAAGATGGTCACCGGCTTGAGGGTGAAGCGCCAGGCCAGCAGGCTTTGCAAGGCCATCAGCAGGCCGCTGATGGCCAGCGCCAACGCCAGCCCCAGGCCCCAGCCCGCAACGCCGCGCAGCACCCCCAGCTCAAACAGTGACTGCCACAGCGGCCAGTTGCCCAGCGTGGCCATCCACAGGCTGCTGAGCAACACCAGCCCGAACGGGCCCGCGCCGGCAGGCCGGCCGGGCAATGACGCGGCCTTCATGCGCCAGCCCGGCTGTCGGCGGCCGGCACCCGCCAGCCATGCAGCGTGTCCAGGCCCCAGGCCAGGCACCAGCACAGCCAGCCGCTCCACAGCGTGTGGCTCATGAAATGTGCGCCGCGCCACTGCTGGGACAGGCCCAGCAGCAGGCCAGCGGCCAGCGCGGCCAGCAGCCAGCGCCGCGCCAGCACCGGCGACTGCTCGCGGAACACGAAGTAGCCGCCGATGAACGCAAAGCCCGCGCTGGCATGGCCGGCCGGAAAGCAGTGGCCGCCGCCGCCCGCCGGCGCCAGCCACCACAGCCAGTGCGATACCGGCTGGGCCACGCCGCCGAAGCGCGCCAGGTCCCAGGGGCAGGACGCTGGATTGAAGGACTTGAGCAGCGCCACCAGCAGCACCGACAGCAGCACGCCGCCGGCCAGTTGCAGCCGGCGCGACAAGGGCAGCCGCTTGAGCACACCCATCGGCCACCACACCGCCAGGCACAGCGTCAACGCCAGGCCCCAGGCCAGCCAGCGTGCGCCGCTGTGCATCACCGTGCTGAGCAGCCAGTGGTCGCGCAGGTTGAAGCCGCTCAGATCACCCGCCCAGCTGGCCAGCCGGGTATCACCGTCAGCGGCTTCCCAGGCCAGGAAGGCCAAGGCCAGCGAGGTGGTCATCGCCAGCATTTGCCACCCGCGGGCAGCGGCAGGCAAGGCGAGGCTCGAAACAGGCAGGGGTTCGGATTTCATTGCGGCGGCAGTGTGCGCGCCCTGACTTAACCGCACATTAAGCCTCCTGCTGACCTGACCAAAGGCGGCGCGACAATCGCGCTCATGCGGGTATTGGTGCTGGAAGACGACGTGCGCATTGCCGACGGCCTGGCCGCCCACCTGGGCCGGCTGGGCCATGCGGTGGACTGCGTGGCCACGCTGGCGGCCGGCTGGGCGTCGCTGCGCGGCGAGGACTTTGATCTGGTACTGCTCGATCTGGGCCTGCCCGATGGCGATGGCAGCACGCTGTTGTCGCGCCTGCGCGCCGCCCCGGCCGGCGGCCGGCCCGACCCCGGACTGCCGGTGCTGGTGATGACGGCACGTGATGAAGTGGCCTCGCGCATCGCCGCGCTTGACCTCGGCGCCGATGACTACGTCAGCAAACCTTTTGATCCCGACGAACTCGCCGCCCGCATGCGCGCGCTGCGCCGCCGCGCGGCCGGGCGCAGCCAGCCGCTGCTGGTGCACGGTGATCTGGTCGTCGATCCGGCGGCGCGCCATGTGTCACGCGCCGGCGTGGTGGTGCCGTTGTCGGCACGCGAGTTTTCGGTGCTGCAGGTGTTGCTGGAGGCGCGGCCGCGGGCGCTGTCGCGCCAGCAGATCGAGGCCGCGCTCTACAACTGGGACCAGGTGCTGGACAGCAATGCGATCGAGGTCCATGTGCACCACCTGCGCAAGAAGCTGGGCGAGCCGCTGATCCACACCCTGCGCGGCGTCGGTTACTTCATCCCCGAGCCGCCCGCATGCCCCTGAAGCGCGCGCTGCACCGCAGCCTGTTCAACCAGCTGATGGCCTGGACGATGGGCGCCCTGACCCTGTTGTGGCTGAGCCTGGTGATCACCGGCTACCGCACCGGGCTGATCGAGACCGACGAGCTGACCGACGGCCACCTGGCCAGCGTGGCG
Source organism: Burkholderiales bacterium (assembly GCA_038207685.1). GTDB lineage: Bacteria > Pseudomonadota > Gammaproteobacteria > Burkholderiales > Burkholderiaceae_C > Pseudaquabacterium. The sequence goes on along the minus strand of JBBQZM010000191.1, from coordinate 972 downwards.
GCCTTGCTGGTGGACGGCGGCGCGCCGGGCCTGGCGGCGGTGGCGCTGGCGCCGGCCGCCGCCGCATCGGCCAGCCAGCTGCGCAGCCATGAATACCAGGTGCCGGTCAGCGTGGTGGTCTGGGACGCTGCCGGCCGGGTGTTGCAACACACCGGCGCCGCGCCGCTGCCCGCCTTCGATGCGCATGAGGGCTTTGCCACCCTGAGTCTGGGCGCGCCGGCCCAGCCGTGGCGCAGCTTTGCCCGTTGGCGCCATGCCGAACCGCGGCGACTGGTGATGGTGCTCAACAGCGAGGCCGAGCGCAGCAGCCTGGGCTGGGACATCGCCGGGCAGTTGGCAGCGCCCGGCCTCTGGCTGCTGCCGGCGATGGCGCTGGCACTGGGCCTGGCGATGCGCCGCGGGCTGCGGCCGCTGCAAGAGCTTTCCAAGGACGTGCGGGCACTGGAACTGCAGCACACGCTGGGCCTGCGCGAAGCCCATCCGGAGCGCGAGTTCAGCGACATCGTGGCCGCCATCAATGCACTGCTGCAGCGTCACCAGGCGGCCTTGCAGCGCGAACGCGAACTGGCCAGCGAGCTGGCCCATGAACTGCGCACGCCCCTGTCGGCACTGGTGCTGCAGACCAGGACGCTGCGCGAAGCGCCTGGCACCGCCGACGCCGCGGCGCTGGCGCGGCTCGAGCAGGATGCGCTGCATGCCGGCCAGGTGCTGACCGAACTGCTGGCGCTGGCCCGCGCCAGCCACACGGCGCTGGCCGAGGCGGCGCGTCCGGTGGACCTCGATGCCCTGGCCCGCCAGGTGCTGGCCGACCGCGCCAGCGCGGCGCTGGCCGCCGGCCATGAACTGGCCCTGGTCAGCGACGGCCCGTTCCACATCCAGGGACACGCGCTGCTGCTCGAAGTGGCGCTGCTCAACCTGATCGACAACGCGGTCGCCCACACCCCGCCAGGCACGCTGGTGGAACTGCGCTTG
>JBBQZM010000190.1:0-7177 GCA_038207685.1 Burkholderiales bacterium | reverse complement strand
CTACATGCCCCGCATGGAGATCGACGCCCAGACCTACCAGGTGCGCGCCGACGGCCTGCTGCTGACCTGCGAACCCGCCACGGTGCTGCCGATGGCGCAGAAGTACTTCCTGTTCTGATTGCACTCGTCAGCTACCACTTGCAGGACTGGTAGGCGCCTTTCGTCTCATTGCTGACCTTGTGGGGCATGGCCGGTCAGCCGACTGTTGAGCTTGTGCGCGAGCAAGGCGGCGGGCGGGGCTGTCAGCGCTTCGATGCAGCGGCCCTCCCTTTGGTCGGGCCGCCCTGCGGTGCTCGCTCCGCGGGGCGGCTGCGATAGCCCCGCAAGGCCGCACCAGGCGGCCTTGCATAGGTCTTTCTCGCCGGTCCGCCGCCGTGGGCGGCGGACTGCCCCCGCTGCGCTGCGCTCCTCGGCGCTGCATAGGCGCGCTGCCAACCCCGCCCGCCGCCTTGCCCGGGAGACTTGGTTTGCTTTTCCAACGCCGAAAACGCCACCGCCGGTGCCGGCGGGCGAGGGCGTCGGGTGACCGGATCACGCAGGTAAAGGCGGAGCCGGCGGCTGGCCGGCAGGTCAGGCGGCGGCGGGGGACACGGAGTGATCCGGTCACCCGATGGCCTCGCCAGCCTCGCGCCTTGCGACAAACGACTGCTTTCGTACAGCCGGTGAACGTCAGCAACGAGCCGCGAGTCGCTAAAGCGTGCCCTCATCGTCACGCGCCGCCAGCGTGCCTTGGTGGAAGACCATCAGCCAGCGGCCTTCGCGCTGCTGCCAGACGCTGCTGCGCAGGGTTTCGATGCCGTCGTCGCGCTTGACGCGCCAGGTGGTCAACGCGGCGCCGGGTGCCAGCAGCCGCACCTTGAAGCCGCGTGCCTCGCGGGCCACGCGGGTCGGCTCAGCGGCCAGCATGGCGATGATGCCGTCACGGTCGAAGACCCGGCCGCCGGCGCCGAACTCGGTGAACTCGGGCGCCAGCAGGGCGCGCACCTGGGCCGGGTCGGCGCGTACGGCCGGATCGAGCAAGCGCTCTTCATAGCCGCGCAGTTCGGCGGTCAGGGAGGTGTTGTCGGTCGTGTTCACTGTGGACTCCGCCAAGGTTTCATTGCCAGAAGACCTGGGACATGTCGTTGGCGAAGATCGGTGAGCTCGACCACAGGCCCTTGAGACCGCGCCTGGCCACCGACACTTGCGCTGGGTTGAAGATGAAGGCGTTCACCGCGTCGTTGGCCAGCATGCGCTGAATCTCGACATACAGCGCCACCCGCTGGTTGCCACGCGCCGCCTCGGCGCGCTTTTTCACCAGCGCGTTGAAGGCCTTGTTGTCGTAGCCCCAGTAGTACTGCGGGTTGGCGTACTGCATGTAGTCAAGCGGCTCGACGTGGTTGATGAGGGTGAGGTCGAAGTTGCCCTTGAATGGGCCCGACAGCCATTGCGCCCATTCCACATTCTCGATCTTGGCGTTGATGCCCACTTTGGCCAACATCGCCGCCACCACCTCGCCGCCCTTGCGGGCATAAGTGGGTGGCGGCAGTGTCAGCGTCAGGTTAAGCGGCGTGCTCACGCCGGCCTGGCGCAGCAGATCGCGGGCCAGCTCCGGGTTGTAGGGTGTCACGCCGGTCAGGTCGACATATCCCACGTCGGTGGGCGCCGCATGGCTGCCGATCGGCTTGGCCAGGCCTTCGAGCACGCCGTCGATGAAGGCCTGGCGGTCGATGGCATGCATGATGGCGCGGCGTACCCGCACATCGTCCAGCGGCTTGCGCTTGTTGTTGATCGCCAGGATGCCCTTGCCCGCGGTGCTGCCGATTTCCACCGTGAAGCGCTTGTCGGCCTGAAACTGCTTGAGGCTTTGCACCGCGCCGAAGCGCGGCATGCCGTCGATGTCGCCGGCCAGCAGGGCGGCCACCTGGGCCGCCGGGTCGCTGATGAAGCGGAATACCACGCGCCGCAGCTTGACCGTCGCCGCGGCGCGGAAACCGTCCCAGCGCACCAGCGTGATCGACGTGCCCTTCTGCCAGCTGTCGAGGCGGAACGGGCCGGTGCCGATCGGCTGCGTGGCGGTGGTGGCCGCACTCTTGGGGCTGAGGATCACCGCCGTCGCCTCGCCCAGCCGGAACGGCAGCGAGCCGTCGGGGTTGTTCAGCGTCAGGATCACCGTGTCAGGGGCCGGCGTGGCGATCAAGGAGATGTTGTCGAACACCGAGGCCTTGGCCTTGTTGGTGCTGCCCGGCGCCTTGGCGCGTTCGAAGCTGAACTTCACCGCCTCGGCGTCGAAGGCGGTGCCGTCCTGGAACTTGACGCCCTTCTTCAGCTTGAAGGTGTAGGTCTTGCCGTCGGGGTCGCTGGTCCAGTCATCGGCCAGCAGCGGCAGCACCGCGCCGCTGGCGGTGACCTTGGTCAGGCCCTCCAGCACGTTGTAGTGCACCACCTCGGCAATTGCCGAGGCTGGTGCCATGGTCGGATCGAGCCCGGGCGAGGGTTCGAGCACCATGCCCAGTACCACGCTGTCCTTGGCGCGCTGGGCCAGGGCGTGCTGCGTCAAACCGGGCAGGGCCAGCAAGGCAGTGGCCTGGGCCAGCGTGCGGCGCTTGAGGGTCATGCGGTTCTCCTTGGGGTCCGGGGGTGGGCGAGCTCACAGGCTGATGGATTCTGCCGTCCCCGCGCGCCGGTCGGCGAGCACTTCTTCGGCGCGGTGGCAAGCTGCCGCATGGCCGCTGGCCAGCGGGCGCAGCGTAGGCATGTTGAGCAGGCAGTCGCCCTGCCGCCACGCGCAGCGCGGCGCAAAGGCACAGCCGCCGCCGGCCACCAGCGGCTCGGCAGCGGCGGGTGCCGCGGCCTGAGACAGCGCGCGCTGGCGCCGGGCAGCGTCATGCAAGGCCGCCGGATGGGCCCGTGGCACGGCATCGATCAGCGCGCGGGTGTAGGGATGGGCGGCGGCGTTGAACAACTGCTCCGGCGTGCCCTGCTCGACCACCCGGCCCTGGTAGAGCACGATCAGCTCGTCGCACACCAGGTCGACCACCGCCAGGTCGTGGCTGATGAACAAATAGGTCACGCCCAGGCGATCCTGCAGATCCTGCATCAGGTTCAGCACCTGCGCCTGCACCGAGACATCGAGCGCGCTCACCGGCTCGTCGGCAACGATCAGCTTGGGATGGGTGACCAGGGCGCGGGCGATGGCGATGCGCTGGCGCTGGCCGCCCGAAAACTCATGCGGGTACTTGGCCACGTCGGTGGCGCGCAGGCCTACCGCGTCGAGCATCGCCGCGGCACGTTCCAACTGCTCGGCACGCGTCGTGCTGCCCTGCGCCGCCAGCGGCTCGGCGACGATGCGGCCCACCGTCTGGCGCGGGTCCAACGAACCGAAGGGATCCTGAAAGACCATCTGCAGATCGGCCCGGGCGCGGCGCAGTGCGGCGGCATCCAGCGCATGCAGGTCGCGCCCGGCCAGCCGCACCTTGCCGGCGGTGGGCGGTTCCAGTGCCATCACCAGCCGCGCCAGCGTGCTCTTGCCCGAGCCCGATTCGCCCACCACGCCCAGGCTGCGGCCGGCCTGTAGGCTGAAACTGACGCCCTGCAACGCATGCACCAGCGGCGGCGCGGCCAGCAAGCGCTGGCGCGGCAGGCGGTAATGCTTGACCAGGCCGTCGACCTGCAGCAGCACGCTCACGTTGCAGCCGCCTTGGCGCCCATGGCGGCGTCCAGCCGCAGGCAGCGTGCATCGTGCGCGGGCGCCACCGCCATCAGCGGTGGCGGCGCTTCGCGACAGGCCGGCTGCACCAGCGTGCAGCGGTCGGAAAAACCGCAGCCGGCGGGCAGGTCGATGAGATCGGGCACGCGGCCGGGGATGGTGGCCAGACGGTGGCCGCGCGGCAGGCCTAACCGCGGCCGCGCCGCGAACAGGCCGCGTGTGTAAGGATGGGCCAGCTGGGCGAATACCGCCGAGGTCGGGCCGCTTTCCACCACCGTGCCGCCGTACATCACCAGCATGCGCTGCACGTTTTCAGCCATCACGCCCAGGTCGTGGCTGATCAGCAGCAGCGCCATGCCGTCTTCGGCCACCAGGCGGGCGATCAGGTCCAGCACCTCGCGCTGGATGGTCACGTCCAGCGCCGTGGTCGGCTCGTCGGCGATCAGCAGGTCGGGCCCGCAGGCCAGTGCGATGGCGATCACCACCCGCTGGCGCTGGCCGCCCGAGAGCTGGTGCGGGTAGGCATCGAGCCGCTGCGCGGCCTGCGGCAACTGCACCCGCTGCAGCAGGCGCAGCGCCTCGGCGCGTGCGGCGGCAGCACCCAGGCCCTTGTGCAGCCGCAACGGCTCGGCGATCTGGCGGCCGATAGTGTGCAGCGGGTTGAGTGCGGTCATCGGCTCCTGGAACACCATCGCCAGCCGGTTGCCGCGCAGCCGGCACCAGTCGTCCTCGGGCAGACCGATCAGCTCGCGGCCGTCGAGCCGCAGCGCGCCCGAGACCTGGGCGTTTTCGGGCAGCAAGCCCATCAGCGCCAGTGCGGTGATGCTTTTGCCGCAGCCCGACTCGCCGATCAGGCCCAGCGTCTGGCCGCGTTGCAGCGAGAAAGAAACGCCGCGCAGCGCCTCGGCCGGCCCACGCGGCGTGTTCAGGCTGACGCGCAGGTCCTGCACCTCAAGCAGGGGTGCCGCTGGCTGGCCGCCGTTGAGGCTCATGCCGGCGCGCTGGCGGCGGGCTGGCGCAGCAGGTCGAGGTAGGCGACGTGCACCAGTTGCTCGTCCTGGATGCCGAGCCTGGCCATCAACGTTTGGGCGATGGTGTGGCCTTCAGCCTCGTCCTGACCCTCGGCCAGCATGACCTCGAGTTCGAGGAAATCGCCCAGTCCTTCAACCCGGTCGAGATGCAGCCGGGTGTTGCCCACCAGCACCAGGATGCGCTCCTTGCGCACCCGACCCAGCAAGCCGCAGGCGCGGACCAGCGCCTCGCGCAGGTTGTCGGGATCGGGCGCTGGCACCCGCACATAGTCGCTGCGCTTGGGGCCACTAGCGTCTTCGCGGTGGTAGTGGATCAACTCGCCCGAGCCGTCGCCAAAGACGCGCAGCTTGAGCCGGCCGTGCGGCACCGCGAAGAAGCTGTCGTCTTGGTGAATGAGCTGCGGGTGCACGTCGTCAGCCAGGGCGCGGGCCAGCGGCAGCAGGGTTTCCACGCTGGCGATGCGGGCCTTGATCTCGACGTTGCTGGGCATGGCAGGATTGTGCGGCATCGAGCTGTCGCAGCGGCAGGGCGGGCGGTGCCCTGCCGCGCAGCCGCCAGGCCGCAAGTCTTTCGCTGGCGCTGGCGCTCACTGTGATCGACGACCGCCCCGACCAGCCGGGGCTCGCGAGTGCCTAACTTAGCGGGCGCGCTGCTCGGGGCCGGGACCGCGGCGCTCGATGTGGCGGAAAGTGATGCGGCCCTTGGTCAGGTCGTAGGCCGACAACTCCAGCGACACGGCGTCGCCGGCCAGGATGCGGATGTGGTGCTTGCGCATCTTGCCCGAGGTGTAGGCGATCAGCACGTGGCCGTTGTCCAGCGTGACGCGGTAGCGCGAGTCGGGCAGGACTTCAGTCACTTTGCCCTGCATTTCGATCAGTTCTTCCTTGGCCATGGGGCTGAGGTCTCCTGCAAATCATCAGACGACGGTGCCGGCGCTGCCTGGGCAACGGCTGACACCCGCCAAAAAACATTGCAACCTGCCGGCGGCGCACCGTCGGCAAGCCACACGCATGGTGGTCGGACTCGCGACCCACCTCATGGCGACAGGTGGGCGGCCTGAACCCTCTGGCAAGCGGGGGCGGCAGGCGCCTGAAGCCCTATACGCCATCAGGCGCGCACAGGCTCAGGAGCGCGGGTTGATCGGACCTCGATGCATGGGACAAGAGGGCTGATCGGCGGCGCAGCTGTGGCAGCTGCACCACGCACCGAACCAGACATTATACCCGCATGGTCAAAGGGCGCAGCCCCGCGCGTCAGCGTCGGCGTGCCAGCCGAGGGTCGAGCAGGTCGCGCAGGCCGTCGCCCATCAGGTTGAGGCCCAGCACGCTGAGCGCGATCGTCACGCCGGGGTAGACCGCCAGCATCGGCGCCTGGAACAGCATGGTCTGCGCCTCGTTGAGCATGCGGCCCCAGCTCGGCTGCGGCGGTTGTGTGCCCAGGCCCAGGTAGGACAGCGCGGCCTCGGCCAGGATGGCGGTGGCAAACGAGATCGTGGCCTGAACGATCAGCACGCTGGCGATGTTGGGCAGCACATGGTCGAGCGTGATGCGCAGTGGCCCAAAGCCGGCGGCGCGCGAAGCCAACACAAACTCGCGCGCCCACACCGCATTCGCCGCACCGCGGGTGATGCGGGCAAACACCGGGATGTTGAAGATGCCGATGGCGACGATGCCGGTGAGCAGCCCCGGGCCGTAGATCGCGCCCAGCATGATGGCCGACAACAGTGCCGGAAACGCAAAGGTGAAGTCGGCCAGCCGCATCACCGCTTCTTCGACCCAGCCACCACGCGCAGCCGCCAGACAGCCCAGCAGCACGCCCACCGCCAGGCCGATGCTGACCGCAATCACGCCGACGACGATCGAGTTCTGTGCGCCGACCAGCAACTGCGAGGCGATGTCGCGGCCCAGGCTGTCGGTGCCCAGCCAATGCGCGGCGCTGGGCGTAGCCAGCTTGTTGGGTATATCGATCTCGGCCGGCGGATAAGGCGACCAGACCAGCGACAGCAGCGCCGCGGCCACCAGCAGCGCCGTCAACAGCGCACCGGCGACAAAACTGGGATGGCGCAGCGCACGGGCGAAGAATCCACGCGTTGCTGCCGGGTTGCTCCCGGCGATCGGTGCGACGCTCACTGGACTGGCCTGCGCGCATTGCGCTTAAGCATTCGCGCTTGGGAGCGCCCCGTCGCACTCAAGGGGTTTGACGCAGGCAGCGCTGGCGCTACCCAGCGCACGCCACGGAACCGGCTTTGCCGGGCCGTCGGCGTGGCCCCCCTGGGGGGGGGCGGCCGCAGGCCGCTACGGGGGGGGGTCAAGTTACGCATCACTGGCCTTGAGCCGCGGATCGACCAGCGCATACAGCACGTCGACCACGAAGTTGACCACCACCACCACTGCCACCAGCAGCATCACCACGTCACGCACCACCACCAGGTCGCGGTTGGCGATGGCCTGGAACACC
>JBBQZM010000189.1:0-7191 GCA_038207685.1 Burkholderiales bacterium | reverse complement strand
TCGAACACCGGGTCCATGCCAGCCTTCTCCAGCGCGGCCTTGCGCTTGGCGGCCCAGGCCTTGTAGAAGGCATCCTTGTCATCCGGCGTCGCGGCCTTGTTGAACTCGGCCCAGGCGGCGGCCAGCGTGGCCTGGCGCTTGACCAGGGCATCGTTGTGCGTCTGCGCCTCGGCGGTCCAGACGCCGGCTTCCTTCAGTGCCTGCACCGCACCAGCGTGGTAGGGCAGCACCCAGCTCAGGTTCTGGCGTTTGAGCTCCAGCCCATCGGCCCCCGGCGCGCCGTCCTTGTAATCGTTGTAGTTGACGATCATCGACTTGGTGACGCCGTGGATCAGGTCGGCTGGCTGAGAGGCATAGGCCAGGAAGATCGGGTAGGGGTAGGCCGGCATTTCAACCGACGCGGTCTTGCTGAGGCCGCCAGCGCCGCATTCGGCCTTGTGCGGGTAGAAGTAGGGTCCGATCTTGTTGACGCGGGCCCAGGCGGCCTTGTCGCCGGCCGGCGCGGGCGGCCACATCAGGCCGCGCGGCGACGAATCGACCTCACGCGCCTGGCCCGAGATCGTCGACGCGAAGGCCGCGTCGACCTCGTTGTTGACCATGCCTTTCCACATCGCGCCGTAGTTGGAAAACTCGACGATGGTCACGTCCTTGCGGGTCAGGCCGCCATAGGCGATCACCGCCAGCGCGTTCTGGTTGAGCGCCGGCGAGCCGACGACAAAACCCACGCGCTTGCCCTTCAAGTCCTTGATGTCCTTGACGCCGGTATCCTTGGCCACGCCCAGCGACAAGCCGTTGCATGAGGTCGAGGCCAGCATCAGCCGCAGCGCCTGCGGACCCCAGTCCTTGGAGCCGAACTCGAACACGCCTTCCTGCGCAAAATAAGCGCCGACGCCCATGGCCGAGAACTGCGCGCGGTTGGCCTTCAGCGGCGCCAGGCGGGCGATGTCGTTGCCGCCGGGCAGCACGCGCAGGTCGGTGGCATTGCGCTCCTTCATCATCTTGCCGATGGCCACCGCCATGTTGAAGCCCGACGAGCCGGTGTCATAGGCCGTGGCGGTGAGTGACGAGGGCAGCTTGTCCGCCGCCAACGCGGCGCCACTGGCCAGCAGCGACGCGCAAAGGGCGGCTAGCAGGCGGGGCTTGAATGCAGTCATCATCGGATCTCCTTCCAGTTGAACAAAACGCAACGCCATGTTGACGTTACAACTTGGCGCGTTAACGTCGGATCATGCAGGAGGGTTCCCGCTGGCCGCAAGTTGCGGAGTACCCGGTGTCCCGGACGTGGCAGCCTTGCCAGCGGGCAAAGCAGGGCCTGCGCGGCAGTGGGATGATGCGTAGCGGGTTGACCCCGTCAGGAGTTCTCGATGATCCACACTCAGACGGCCTCTGCAAGGCCGATTGCTACAAGCCAGCCGCGTTGGCGCTTGCCGGCGGCGCTGCTGTCGGTAGCCTGGCTGGCGGCCATGTCCGGCTGCGCCATGCTGCAGCCACGCCTGGCACAGCCCGGCCAAAGCGAGGCCGACATGTTGTCGATCATGGGCCAGCCCACCGGTCGTTATGCGCTGGACGGCGGCGCGCAACGTGTCGAATATGCCAAGGGCCCGCAGGGCCGCGTCACCTGGATGGTCGACCTGGACCGCGCCGGCCGGGTCAGTGCGGTGCAGCAGGCGCTGACGCCGGCCAACTTTGCCGCGGTGCGCCACGGTATGCCGCGCGACGCCTTGTTGCGCCTGCTGGGCCGGCCCGGCCACCGTGCCGGCGAATACATGAACCGCGAAACCTGGTCCTGGCGCTTCGAGACCTATGACTGCCTGTGGGTGCGGGTCACGCTCACCGCCGAGGGCCGGGTGCGTGGCGGTGCGTCCTACCTGCCCGATCCGCAATGTGATGCCGACTACTGAATGCGCTGACCACCCTCGCTCGATCATGCCCCTTGTCGTGTATGGCATCAGCAACTGCGACAGCGTGAAGAAGGCCCGCGCCTGGCTGGCCGAGCGCGGCGCCGCGCCGCAGTTCCACGACTTCAAGACATCCGGCGTGCCGCCCGATCGGCTGGACGCCTGGCTGGCAGCGGCCGGCTGGCAACGCCTGCTCAACCGCCAGGGCACCACCTGGCGCAAACTGGACGGCGCGGCGCAGGCGGCGGTGGTCGATCAGGCGGCTGCGCGCGCGCTGATGCTGGCCCAACCCAGCAGCATCAAGCGGCCGGTGATCGAGTGGCCCGATGGCGCCATCACCGTGGGCTTCGATGGCGAGGACTTTGCCCGCCGGCTGTAGCCCGGCGCCGCAGTTGAGCCGGTCTGAGCCAAGTTGGGCCCAACTGGGCTCAACTGGGCATCAGCCACTTCGTCGCTTTCGACGATGCCCGGCAGCAACGACCCATGTGAGACTGCCGTCTTACCCTGCCCATGAACCCGCCCATTTTCCCAGTCGCCCGCCCCAGGCTTGATGCCGAGGCGGCCGACCAGGCCTTTCGCGATGAGGTGCGGCAATTCCTGGCCAGCGAATTGAGCGCCGACCTGCGTCTGGCCGGCCGCCGCACCGCAGGCGTTTTCACCGACGCCACTGACGGCCAGCGCTGGTTCCGCATCCTGGCCCGACGCGGTTGGAGCGTGCCGCACTGGCCGCGCGACTGGGGCGGTTGCGACTGGAGCCCGCGCCAGCACGACATCTTCGCCAGCGAACTGGCCGCGGCCGATGCGCCGGTGCTGGCGCCGCAGGGCGTGCGCATGGTGGCGCCGGTGGTGCTGGCTTACGGCACCCCTGAGCAGCAGCAGCGCTGGTTGCCGGGTATCCGTTCGGGTGACGATTACTGGGCGCAGGGTTACAGCGAGCCGGGCGCCGGCTCCGACCTGGCTTCGCTGCAGTGCAAGGCGATGCGGGTGTCGGATGCGCAGGGCGACGGCTACCTCGTCAATGGCACCAAGATCTGGACCACCCATGCGCAATGGGCCAACCGCATCTTCTGTCTGGTGCGCACCCGCAGCGGTGGCAAGCCGCAGCAAGGTATCAGCTTTCTGCTGTTCGACATGGATCTGCCGGGCATCAGCGTGCGGCCGATCATCAGCCTGTCGGGCGAGCATGAACTGAACCAGGTGTTCTTCGACGACGTGCGCGTGCCGGCCAGCGCGCTGCTGGGCGAGGAGAACCAGGGCTGGACCATCGCCAAATACCTGCTGGTGCACGAACGCGGCAATGCCTGGGCGCCGATGCTGCGGGCGCGGCTGGCGCGTTTGCGCGCGGCGGCGGTGCAGGCGCTGGCCGGGCGACCGGCTGACGACGCTGAGCGCCAGGACATCGCCCGCAGCCTGGCCGACGCCCAATGCCGTTTGGACGCACTGCATGCGCTGGAGCAGCAGGTGCTGGCCGCGCGCATCCGCGGCGATGACTCGCCGATCTCACCCTCGGTGGGCAAGCTGCTGGGCACCGAGCTCAAGCAGTTCATCACCGAGATAGGCGTGACCATCGCCGGGCCTTACGGCGCGGCGCGGCTGGCGCTGGCCGACTGTGCAGACAGCACCGAGCTTGCGCACCAGGCCTTGTCCTTGCCCGAGGACGCGATCTTTGCAATGAGCGCTTACCTCAATGACCGCGCGGCTTCGATCTACGCCGGTACCAACGAGGTGCAGCGCAACCTGATTGCGCAGCATCTGCTTGCGCACTGAGCCGCGGCGGCCATGGACCCGATCTTCACGCTCAGTGACACCCAGGCCTTGCTGCAGCACAGCCTGGCGCGCTGGCTACAGGACCAGGCGCCGTTCGAGCGCCGCGCCGCCTGGCTGGCCAGACCCGAGGCGATGCTGCCGTTGTGGCAGGGACTGGCTGAGTCGCTGGGCTTGCTGGGTGCGGCGCTGCCCGAGGACCTGGGCGGGCAAGGCGGCTGCCTGGCTGACCAATTGCTGATCCTGCAGACGCTGGGCCAGGGCCTGATGGCCGAGCCCTACACGGCGATTGCCGTCACCGGCGCTGCCGCACTGCGGCGGCTGCCGGGTGAACTGCCGCGCCAACTGCTGGCCGGGCTGGCCCAGGGCACGACCCGGCCAGTGCTGGCCGCGCTGGAGCCCGCTGCTCGGTATGACCTGGCCCAGGTGGACAGCCGCTTGCGCGACGAGGGCGGCGTTGCCCGCCTCAGCGGCCGCAAGGCGGTGGTGCGTGGTGCACCCGTGGCCACCCACTGGCTGGTCAGCGCGCGTGACGAGGCAGGTGTGTTGCGCCTGGCGCTGCTGCGGCCCGACGCCGCGGGCATCCGGCGGCGCGATCTGCAACTGGCCGACGGTAGCTGGGCGGCCGAGCTGGGTTTTGACAACACGCCGGTTGAGGCGCTGCTCGGCGAGCCGGGTCAAGATCAGCTGCCGTTGCTGCAGCAGGTGGCCGACGAGACCCTGCTGGCCACCGGCGCCGAGGCGGTGGGCGTGATGCAGCGGCTGCTGCAGGCCACGCTGGACCATGTGCGCCAGCGCCGGCAGTTTGGCGTGCCGCTGGCCAGCTTTCAGGTACTGCAGCACCGGCTGGCCGACATGCACCTGGCGCTGTTGCAAGCGCGCGCGCTGGTTGGCGCCACACTGGTGATGCTGGACCGGCCGGCGGCCGAGCGCGGCTGCGCTGTGGCCTCGGCCCAGGTGGCGGTGGCGCGTGCGGCCAAGGTGGTGGGCCAAGGCGCAGTGCAGTTGCACGGCGGCATGGGCATGACCGATGAGTTGGCAGTGGGCCATGGCTTCAAGCGGCTGACCTTGATCGAGCAGCACTTTGGCGCCATCGATGTGCACCTGCGCCGCGTGGCGGCCGCCACGGCCTGGTGCTGAGCCGGCCTTGACACCAGTGCCCGCACACTCCCCTTGTTTCAGACTTTTAGACGTTTCACGGAGACCCCCATGGCCTTGAGCTTTGCCCGCAGTTGGACCGATGAAGACCTCGACCGCTGGCGCGACACCTGCGCCCGATTTGTGGCCGACGAATTGCTGCCCGACGACGAGGCGGCGCGCCAACGTGGCAACGTCGGCATGGGCATCTGGCAAAAGGCCGGCGCGCTGGGCCTGCTGTGCACCGACATCCCCGAGCAATTTGGCGGCGGCGGCGGCGATTTCCGTCACGAGGCCGTGCTCTACGAAGAATGCTCGCGTGCCGGCATCAGCGGCTGGGGCAACTCGGTGCACACCATCGTTGCGCATTACTTCCTCAACCACGGCACGCCCGAACAACAGCAAAGGTACCTGCCGCGGCTGGCCCGGGGTGAGCTGGTCGGCGCGATCGCCATGACCGAGCCCGGCGCCGGCAGCGACCTGCAAGGCATACGCACGCGGGCCGAGCGGCGAGGCGACAGCTATGTCATCAACGGCAGCAAGACCTTCATCACCAACGGCCTGCTGGCCGGCGTGGTGCTGGTGGTCTGCAAGACCGACCCGACCCAGGGTGCGCGTGGCACCTCGATCCTGATCGTCGAGACCGAAGGCTGCGCCGGCTACCGCGTCGGCCGTGTGCTCGACAAATTGGGCATGAAATCGCAGGACACCTCGGAGTTGTTCTTCGATGACGTCAGCGTGCCGGCCGCCAACCTGCTGGGTGGCGCAGAAGGCCAGGGCTTTTACCAGCTGATGGGTGATCTGCCCTATGAGCGGCTGATCATCGGCGTCACCGCGCTGGCGACGATGGAAGGCGCTTACCAGGCCACGCTGGCCTATGTGCGCGACCGCAAGGCCTTTGGCAAGCCGATTGCCGACCTGCAGAACACCCGCTTCAAACTGGCCGAGGTGGCGACCACGATCCAGGTTGGCCGCGCTTTCATCGACCGCTGTGTCGAGCAGCTGGTGGCCGGCACATTGGACACCGCCACCGCCAGCATGGCCAAGCTGTGGGCCAGCGAGGCGCAAGGCCGGGTGCTTGACGAATGCCTGCAGCTGTTTGGCGGCTACGGCTTCATGAACGAGTACGTGATCGCCCGCATGTATGCCGATGCCCGCGTGCAGCGCATTTACGGCGGCACCAGCGAGATCATGAAAGAAGTGATTTCAAGGGCGCTGTGAGCCCCGACGGACGCCCAGTGCCTGTGAGCCTGTCGCTCAAATGCTTGACCGCTGGCTGGGCGTTCAATGGCCGTGTAAATCTCGGCTTTGGATTTTGTACGGCCAGACCAGTTCCGACGCGGGGTGCGTCGGCTGCCGTTCACACATGGCGGGCCAGGCTCATCCGTTGATGCAGGATGCGCACGACGCCGATGCTGTCTGCGCCGATGCGGTAGACGATCACATGCGAGCCTACGAGGTAGGCCCGGTGCGTCTGCGGCAGGTCCTCGCGGCTGTGGCCGGCTTGCGGATGGGTGCTGATCGCCTTGAGCGCGTCATCGAGCTTGGCGCGATAGATCAGTAGCTGGTTCGGTCCCCAGGTCTCGCCGGTGTAGCGCAGGATGTCGATGAAATCCTGCCGAGCCTTCGGGGCAAGCTTCAGCGGCAGCGCATCAAGGGAGGACATCCGGGTCTATCGGTTCGCCGCTGTGCATGGCGCTGATAGCGCTTTCCGTGATGCTCTCAAGGGCAGCCGGCGTATAGGCGATACCCTCGCCCCGGTCGAGTTGGTCGTCGCCAAGCTTGACGGCTGCTGTCCAGGAGGCGATGCGGTTGTCTTCGGCCTGCATACGCCGCAGTGCGTCGCGGATCACCTCAGTCGCATTGCCATAAAAGCCGGTTTCCACCTTGCCTTTGACGAAGCCTTCCATTTCAGGCGAGAGGTTGACATGCATGCTCATGGGTTGCCCTTCGGGTCAGATATGACCACAGAGTACCCATAACGTAGCCATGAATCAAGGTAGATTCTTGGCGACACCCTCGCGCCGGCGCCAGCATCCTGAAGGCCGCCGTGCCGAGACGGCGTGCCTGCCTACAGCAGGCTCACGCCCGCCAAGCGCCCCAAACGTTGGTCGAAAGTCACCGTGCCGGCGCAGCGCAAGGCCTGGTTCTTGGCCACGATCAGGCAGTCGACAAAGCCGCAAGCGGCGGCTTCGAAGGCATCGACCGCGGCCTGCACCGCCGCCCGCTGCTCGAAGGCAAACATCGGTTCGGCCAACAGCGCCCGCAAGGCCTTCAGCAACTCGGGTTTGGGCTGGCGGTAGACGCTGGCCAAGGTCCACGAGGCTTCGGCCAGCACCACGTCGGCCACATGCACCTGGCCGGCTGCGGCGGGCAGGGTGTTCAGCCAGGC
>JBBQZM010000188.1:0-7262 GCA_038207685.1 Burkholderiales bacterium | reverse complement strand
TAGTAGGTTTTTTGTGCTGCCTCGCGGGCCTGGCCCAAGGTGTGGATGCCTTGCTCAGCCAGCAGCGGCACCAGCTTGAGAAAGACCTCGGCGGTCACCAGCGCATCGCCCAGCGCGGTGTGGCGGCCGATCACCGTGATGTCAAAGCGCTCGGCGATGGCCTCCCACCGGTGTGATTCCTGGTTGGGATGCGCCACCGCCGACAGCAGCAGCGTGTCGAGCACCGGCTGCTCGAAGCGCAAGCCGGTGGCGCGCTCCTTGAGCTGCAGAAAGCGCATGTCGAAGGCCGCGTTGTGCGCCACCAGCACGGTGTCGCGGGCAAAGGCATGGAAGGCCGGCAGCACCTCGGTGATGACCGGCTGGCCGGCCACCATCTGCGGCGTGATGCCGTGGATCGGAATGCCCGCGGCCGGGATGTCGCGGCGCGGGTCGACCAGCTGGTCGAAGCGCTCGCCACGCAGCAGCCGGCCATTGACCAGCCGGGCGGCGCCAATCTGGATGATCTCGTCGCCGCCGGTCGGGTTGAGGCCGGTGGTCTCGGTGTCGAACACGGTGTAGCTCAGGTCGACCAGCCGCCGCTCGTCCAGCGCGTGGCTGCTTTCAGTATTGGCGAACAGGTCGAAGTCGTAATACTCGGGCCGGCTGTCGTTGCGCAGGAAGCCGGCCTCGGCCTCGGCCTGGGCCTGCGCCGCCTTGGGCGCCTGCGGCAGCAGAAAGCGGAAGAAGGCCTGGTGGCGCACCCGGTCGCGTTCGAACCAGAACTCACCGCCATGGCGCTGCACCACGTCGCGCACCGTCAGCGCGCTGGCGGCGGCGCCGGTGGAAATCGGGTCACGCTCCCAGCTCATCACCGTCTCGGTGCTCAGCGCCTGGCCAGTCCACACCAGATCCAGGTGCACCCGGCCGCGCTCGGTGGGCTGCAGCCGCAGGTGCACGGTGCCGATCTGGAATTCATCGCGCAGCCGCAGCGCCAGGTAGGCCACGGCCTGCAGCAGCGCAAAACTGTCGAGCTTGAGCCAGAGGCTGGTGTCCAGTTCTGCGGTGCCGGTGCGCAGGCCGGCGATGGCCTCGATGCGCTGGCGCGCGGCTTGCACAAAGTCGGACCCCAGCATGTCTTCGAGCGGCCAACGCGTGGCCAGATCCTGGCTGCTTTGCGCCGCCAGTTCGTTGAGGCGGCGGCTCATGGCCCGGGCTTCGTCGCGGATCACGCCGACAAAGCGCTCGTGCATCGCCGGCGGCAAGGCCTCGTCGTCGAGCATCTCCACCGCCGCCAGCAGGTTGGCCAGCGCGCCGCGGCTGCCTTCGGTCAGGCCGTGCAGCAATTGCTCCTGCGCTGCCTCGGCCTCGTATTCGCGGGTGATGTTGTCCAGCATCATGACAAAGCCGCTGACCACCGCCGCCGGGTCGGCCATGTCCACTGCAGCCGGCTCGGCAGCGTCCACCGCGCGCACCGGCGCCAGCTGCACGCGCAACAACTGGCCCGAACGGGTGACGGTGACAAACTGGGCGCTCGGATGCGGCACGCCGCGCTGCATGCGCTGCAGCACGCTCTCGATCGCATGGGCGACCAGCTTGCGGTCGAACACCGCATAAATCGAGCGGCCCAAGCCGATCAGTTCGGCGCCGTCGGCCAGCGCCGGCGACTCGGACAGCGCCCGGAACTGCAGCCTGGCGCGGTTGTTGTACAGCAGCACCCGGCCGTCGAGATTGCAGACCACCACGCTCTGCGTCAGCTCGCTCATCAGCGCCGCGAGCCGGTTGCGCTCCTCGGCCACACCCTGGCTGGCGCGGGCCACCTCGTCGGCCATCTCATGCCTGAGCCGATCGCGCTGGCCGACCAGCTCATTGATCAACTGGGCCAGCCCTTGCACTGGCGCCGCGCCGTCGTCTGCGGCGACGCTGCGCTGCGTGTCGGTGGCCAGCAGCACCTGTGCCTGCTCCAGCAGCCGCCACGGCACGGTGACCCAGCGCCGCACCAGCGGCTGCACCGCTACTGCGCCAAGCCCTGCCAGCGCCAGGCACAGCATCACCAGCACAGGCACTTGGGGCGCCAGTGCGGCGGTCAGCGCCTGGCGATCCGGCTCGGCCAGCGCCGACCACAACACCGCGCCGGCCGCCAGCGCGAAAGCCAGCACCAGCGCCAGCGCCGCAGCGGCCGCGCCAGCCATCGCCAGCAACAGGCCGCGGTCGCGCCTCAAGGCTGCTGCTCCAGCAACTCGCGCACCTTCTGCACCAGTTCCTTGGTCGAGAAGGGCTTGGTGACATAGGCATCGGCGCCCACGCCCAGGCCCTTGGCGACATCGGTGTCGCGGCCCTTGGCGGTAAGCATCAGCACCAGCGTGCCCTTCAGCGCCTCGTCGGCACGCAGCGCCTGGCAGACCTCAAAGCCGCTCATGTGCGGCATCATCACGTCCAGCAGCACCAACCTCGGCCGCTCGCGCTGCAGCATCTGCAGGGCTTCCTGGCCGTCGCGGGCCAGCAGCACCTCGAAGCCTTCGCGCTTCATCAGGTATTCCAGCGAGATCAGGATGTTGGGTTCATCGTCGGCGATGAGGATCTTGTCGGTCATGCGCTGTCTCCCTGCGGGCTCGGCGACACCGTCGCCGTACTGCTGCCGCGCCAAGGTAACGTGAAGACAAAACACGCCCCTTGACCCTGGTCAGGCCGCAATTCCATGCGGCCGCCGAAATGCTCGACGATCTGTCGGCTGATCGGCAGGCCCAGCCCGGTGCCCTGCGGTCGGCGGGTGCCGTCGCCGCCCTGGCGGAATTTCTCGAACACCAAAGCCCGCTGCTCGGTCGGCACGCCCGGCCCGTTGTCCTGCACTTCGACGCTAACACCTTGGGCATCGGCCAGCAGCCTCAGCACCACCCGGCCGTCTTGCTCGGGCACGAACTTGGCCGCGTTCGACAACAGGTTGAGCAGCACCTGGGTCAGCCGGTCAGGATCACAGCGCAGCAAGGGCAGCGACGGCGGCAGCTGCAGGTCAAGCACTGCGCCGCGTTCGCGCAGCAGTTCCTGCACCGTTTGCGCCGCCTGGCGGGCCAGCGCCAGCAGGTCGACGTCGGTGTTGTGCCACTCGGCATGACCCGACTCGATCTTGGCCATGTCCAGCACCTGGTTGACCAGCCGCGTCAGGCGCTCGGTTTCAGTCACCACGATGCCCAGGAACTGCTGCCGCTGCGGCACCGGCATGTCGGCATCGTCGACCATCAGCTCGGCCAGCGCACGGATCGATGTCAGCGGCGTGCGCAGCTCATGGGTGACCGAGGACATGAAATCGTCCTTCAGCTTGTCCAGGCCTTCCAGCCGCTGATTGGCCGCGCGCAGCTCGGCGGTGGCGCGCTGCAACGACTGCGACTTCTCCTCCAACGCCTGCGAATAGGCACGCAGCTGCGAGGCTTCGTCGAGGATGCGCAGCACGTCGTCGATATCCAGGTCTTCCTCCTCGACCACCGAGGCCACCATCACCCGCGCCGAGGCGCTGCCGATGGCGCCGGCCAGCTGGGTCTCGGCAAACTGCACCAACTGGGCATCGGGCCGGATCGCCGCCACGTCGGCGAAGCCATGCTCGTGCGCATAAGCCTCGAACAGCCGCTGGGCGCGCTGCATGCCGAGGAAACGCGCCGCCAGTGCCTGCAGGTCGGCCACCTGGGCGCGGCCGCGCCAGAACACCGGCCGCGCGCTGCGCGTGCGGTCGAAGACATCGACAAACAGCAGCGCCTGGCTGGCTTCGGCGGCCGAGGGTGCGCGCAGCAGCGATACGCCCACATACAGTCCGACGTTGAACAGCAGGCTCCAGAACAACGAGTGGGTCAGCGGGTCCAGCGCGGACAGGCCGAACAGCTGTTCCGGCCGCAGCAGGGCCATGCCGAACAGGCCGTCAGCGATGAAGCTCGTCTGCCACCAGCCCGACTTGGCGATCGACGGCAGCATCAGCGTGAAGATCCACAACCCGAAGCCGCCCAGCAGCCCGGCCAGCGCGCCTTCCCGGGTGCCGCCCTTCCAGTACATGCCGCCCAGCATGGCCGGCGCAAACTGCGCCACCGCCGCAAAGCTGATCAAGCCGATCGACACCAAGGCGTAGGCCTCGCCGGCCAAGTGGTAGTAGACATAACCCAGCAGCAGCACGACCACGATCGCCGCGCGGCGGATTGCCAGCAGCAGGCCGGTCAGGTCCTGCTGCCGCGACACGCGGCGCAACCGCAACGCCAGCGGCATCACCAGGTCATTGCAGACCATGGTGGACACGGCGATCGCCTCAACGATGACCATGCCGGTGGCCGCCGACAGGCCGCCGACAAAGGCTACCAGCGCGAGGCCGTGCCAGCCGGCATCCAGCGGCAGCGACAGCACGAAAGTGTCGGCATTGACACCACGATCGCCGAAGTACATCAGCCCGCCCAGCGCGATCGGCAGCACGAACAGATTGATCAGCAGCAGGTAGGCCGGGAACACCCAGGCCGCGCGCTTGAGGTGGCGCTCATCGACGTTCTCGACCACCATCACCTGGAACTGCCGCGGCAGAAAGATCACGCTGAGCATCGACAGCACGGTCAGCGCGCCCCACTGCGCATAGGGAAAGGGCTTGCCCTGCTCCAGCGTCAGCAACCGCGCCAGCTCGGGCATCGCGCTGGCGCGGGCGAACAAGTCGGCCGGGCCGGCAAACAGGCCCCAGGTGACGAACACGCCCACCGCCAGGAAGGCCAGCAGCTTGACCAGCGACTCGAAGGCGATGGCCGCCACCATGCCTTCGTGGCGTTCGGTGGCATCCAGATGCCGGGTGCCGAAGACCATGGTGAAGCCGGCCAGCGCCAGCGCCACATACAGCGCGCTGTCGCGCCACCAGGGGCCGACGCCGGCCAAGGGCTGGCCGGCAGGTGTGGTCATCAGGCTGTAACCACTGGCGATGGCCTTCAGCTGCAGCGCGATGTAGGGCACGATGCCGATCACCACGATCAGCGTCACCAGCCCGGCCAGCAGCGGGCTCTTGCCGTGGCGGCTGGAGATGAAATCGGCGATCGAGGTCAGCCGGTAGGTGTGCGAGATGCGGATCATCTTGCGCAGCACCAGCCAGGCCAGCAGCATGGCCAGCATCGGCCCCAGGTAGATCGGCAGAAACCAGACCCCGCCCGAGGCGGCACGGCCGACCGAACCGAAATAGGTCCAGGCGGTGCAGTAGACCGCCATCGACAAGGCATAGACCCAGGCATTGCCGATCACCGAACGGCCCGCGGCGGCGCGGCGGTCGGCCCAACCCGCCACCGCGAACAACAGCAGCAGGTAGGCAAACGAGGCGCCAAGCACCACAGCAGGCGACAACATGGCGGCAGCGCTGGGCGGTGGGGCCGTCAGTCGGGCAGACGTTCCATCACCACGGCCAGCGCAGCGATCAGCAAGGCCCAGATGAGGAACAAGGCGGTGGGAAACAGCGGCAGGCCCCAGATCAGGGCCGGGTGATCCCACAGCGCCAGCAACGGAAAGTTGAACAACAGCAGGGCTGCGGCGAACAAGGCCACCAGGCGCTGCGAGGACAGGCTGCGGTCGCGCATGGGAGGGCCGGTGACGCCGTCAGGCCTTGGTGCGCGGCCCGAAGCCGTGGGCATGGCGCGACAGCGCAAAGTCGAGCAGGAACTTGCACCAGATGGTGGTGCCGGCGATCGCCGACCAGGTTTCATAAGCCAGGCCGGCCACCGCCACGCCGATGATCACAAACACCGCAGCGGTGCCGGCCAAGCCGTTGATGAGCATGGTGTAGGGCGCCCACTTGGCCGGGTCAGCCGGGCTCTCGCCACGCTTGATCGCCACCTCGCTGAAGTCGCGTTTGTAAAGGATGCGCCAGGCGCGCCGGAACCAGATGAAAGCCATCGGGAACAAGGCCAGGAAGAGCAGCCAGGTCATGGCCACACTGACATCAAACACCATCTTCAACTCCTGCACGCCGGCAGCGGCGCGCTCATGAGGAAACGCCGGGCCGCTCCCAATTTTTCTCATCCCCCTCGGGGGGTCTCGGGGCGCCTGACGCGAAGCCGCAGGTCTGGGGCGCTCTCAAGCCAGTGTCGCTTGGCTAATTTGCCTGACCCCCACGGTGGCGCGCTGGGTGCGGCCCGGCCCTGGGGGCTTCTCAGAAAAAAGGCCCCGCCGGCAACACCGGCGAGGCCCCGATTCTGCAACCACCCCAGTGCAGCAGGGGGTGGTGGCTCACAGCATCGGAACAGCGACCTCAGTGCGCGCCGTCCACCGCCTTGGAGCCGCGCGGGATGCGCACGGCTTCGACCATGGCCTGGATATGCGCCGGCGGCTCCTTGGTCACCTTGTCGACAGCAAAGGCGACGATGAAGTTCACCAGTGCACCCACTGCACCAAAAGCCTCGGGCGTGATGCCGAAGAAGCTGTTGGCGCCGCCGATCATCGGCAGGAAGTCGGTGCCCTTGATGAAGAAGATGCCCTTGTGCGCGAACACATAGAACAGCGTGACGAACAGGCCCGACAACATGCCGGCCATCGCGCCTTCCTTGTTCATCTTCTTGCTGAAGATGCCCATCATGATCGCCGGGAACAGCGAACTCGCAGCAATACCGAAGGCCAGCGCCACGGTACCCGCCGCAAAGCCCGGCGGATTCAGGCCCAGCCAGCCCGAGATCACGATGGCCACCGCCATCGCGATCTTGCCAGCCAGCAATTCGCCCTTCTCGCTGATGTCGGGCATGAACACGCCCTTGATCAGGTCGTGCGAAACCGCCGCCGAAATCGCCATCAGCAGACCCGCCGCGGTTGACAGCGCCGCTGCCAGACCACCCGCCGCCACCAACGCAATCACCCAGTTGGGCAGCAGCGCGATCTCGGGGTTGGCCAGCACGATGATGTCGGCGTTGACGTCGAGTTCGTTGCCCTTCCAGCCCGCGGCTGCGGCCTTATTCAGCACCTCGGCGTTCTTGGTCTTGTCGTTGTAGTACTGGATGCGGCCGTCACCGTTCTTGTCGGTGAACTTCAGCAGGCCGGTCTTCTCCCAGCGCTTCATCCAGTCGGGACGCTCTTCGAACCTGATCGCCGATTCCGCCGCGTAGGGGTCGGTGTTGCTCATCACCACGCCAGGCGTGATGGTGCGGATCAGGTTGGTTTTGGCCATCGCCGCCACCGCAGGCGCGGTGGTGTAGAGGATGGCGATGAACACCAGTGCCCAACCGGCCGACGAACGTGCGTCCTTCACCGAGGGCACGGTGAAGAATCGCATGATGACGTGCGGCAGACCGGCGGTGCCG
>JBBQZM010000187.1:0-7304 GCA_038207685.1 Burkholderiales bacterium | reverse complement strand
GCCGCATTCGATGCTGCCGATCTCATGGTCGAGCTTGAGCGTCCAGGCCGCGCCCAGCGTGATCGCGCGCAGCGCTTCAATCACGCTCAGCCGCTCGGCCGCGCCCAGCACGCGGCCGCTGGGCGTGATGCGGTTGACCGCACACCAGGCGGTGAACAGCGGCGCCAGCGGCGTCACCGGCGCGTCGCTGTGGATGGCCAGCGCCACGCCGGCATCCAGCGCGCTGCGGCAGGCGTTCAGCCGGTGCGCGCGGTCGGGGCCCAGGGTCATGTCGTGGTGCTGGTCGCCCCAGTACCAAAGGTGGTTGGTGAACAGGTTGGCGCACAGGCCCAGCGCGGCCATGCGCTGGAACATCGGCCGGTCGATCATCTGCGCATGCTGCAAGGTGTGCCGGTGGTCGGGATGCGGCGCGCGGCTGAGCACGCGCTCGACCGCGTCGATCGCCACCAGGCTGGCCTCGTCGCCGTTGGTGTGGGTGTGGATCTGCAGTCCGGCGCGGTGGTAGACCTCGAAATCCGTCTCGTACTGCTGCGGCGCAGTGACCCAGATGCCGTTGGCCGCGCCGTTGACATAACCGGGCCAGCGCAGCCGCGCCGAGTATCCCTGGATCGAGCCGTCGAGCATCATCTTGACCAGGCCGAAACGCAGCCGGTCGGTGCTGCTGGTCATCAACTCGCGCACATGCTCGGCGCCGGCGGCCGCGCCGTGGCTGCCGTGAAAGGCCTGGAAGGCCGGCAGGATGCGCACTGGAAAGCTGTCGTCATCACATTGCCGGCGCAGCACGGCCAGTTCCTGTTCGCCCAGGCGATTGACCAGGTCGGTGGCGGTGGTCACGCCCTGCAGGCAGGCAATGGCGCCAAAGCTGCGCAGCCCTGCATCGCTGATGGTCGCCAGCATGCCGGCGCCGGCCACCTGTTTGAGCACCAGGTGCATGGCGGCCGGCTCCTGCAACTCGCCATTGGGCTCGCCCTGCCTGGGCCTGCGCTCGAAGCGGACCACGCCCTCGACCTCGATCTCGGCAGTGACGCCGGCTCGCGCCAGCATGGCGCTGTTGGCATTGAGCAGATGGCCGTTGGCATGCAGCACGATGATCGGCCGCTGGCCGTTACCCACCGCATCGAGATGGTCGATGGACATGCGTTCGCCGCCGAAGTAGATCGGGTCGAAGCCCCAGGCGATCAGCGGCACAGCGGCGTCCTGGCCGTCGGCGCGCATCTGCGCATCGAGTTCAGTCAGCCTGGCCACCACCGCGTCCATGCTGCGCAAGCCGGGCCAGACCAAACCCTGCGGGTCGCGGCGGTCGAACCAGCCCAGGTAGGGCATGTCCCACATGCTGCCTTCCTTGAGGTGGCAATGGCCTTCGACAAAGCCAGGCATCAGCACCTTGTCGGCAAACCGGGTATCGAGTTCGAACTCACCCCAGGCTCGCATGCGTGCCAGATCGCCTACCGCCAGGATGTGGCCGTCGCGCACCGCCACATGACTGGCGTCGGGTTGCGCCGGGTTCATCGTCAGGATGCGGCGGGCGGCGTAGACAGTGGTGTGGGTCATGGTGGCGGACGGGTCAATGCGGGCCCGGCCGGCGGCCGGGGCGGATGCGGAATCTAGCCCAGCGCGCACCGCGAGCAGCGATGCCGCCTGCGCCTGGCTTGTCTTGCTGCAGTGCGCGGCCACCGCGCCGTCATGACAAAACGGCCATCGATTTCAGGTGGGCGCAAGCGAGCCGACCTGCTGATACCGATGACCGCCAGCGCCCAGTGCAGGGCGCCAAGCCTCGACTACTTCGCCGCGGCCTTCTTGGCAGTGGCTTTCTTGGCGGCCGGCTTTCTTGCGGTCGGCTTCTTAGCGGCAGCCTTCTTGGCGGCCGGCTTGACAGCCGCTCTCTTCGCCGGGGCGGCCTTCTTCGCCGGTGCCGCCTTGGCCGCTGCCTTCCTGGCGCTCTTCTTGACCGTGTTCACGGTCTCGTTGATCGCCTTCTCGGTGTTGGCCGCGCGCTTGCCGGCCGATTTCTTCAATGCGCCCACCTTGGCATCCACGGCCTTGGTGGTGGCCTTGACCCTGCGGCCAGCGGCGTCCTTCAAGGTGCCGAGCTTGCGCTTGGTGGCCGACTGGGTGCTGGCCACCTTCTTGCGGGCCACCTCGGCGGCGTCTTTGAGCCGGGTCTCGGCCTTGCGCACCAGCGCGTTGATCTGCTTCTTGACTTCGCTGTGTTTCTTGCGCACCACTTTGCGCGCTTTCGCAAGTTCGGCGGCACTGGCATTGCCCAGTTCCTCGAACGACTGGCCAACGGCCTGGCTGATGTGCTGTGCCGCCTCGGCGATGCTGTCCGCAGCCTTCGAGAGTTCGGACCGACTCGGGGTCTTCTTGGTCGCCATGCTCACCTTTCGTTGTTGAGGGTTGAAGCTGCCTGCTGGCAGCTTGTGCGAATGTAGCGCGATGGACGCCACTGCAGAACCTTGAGCTCGGTCATATTGGCGCCAGGGCCATAGCCCGAGGACGCCGGTGCCCGGTCTATGATCTTGTTTAACACGCCGATGGTGCGGCCCTAACGGTGTCGCGCCCGGTGCTACGGTGCTTTCTCGGCGTGGCCGCGGCACCTCCCACATGCGAACGGATCCTCGATGAACGACAGTCGCCAGACCGAATGGGTCGAGAACATTACCTTCGATGAACTGCAGATCGGCCAGAGTGCACGCTTGCTGCGTACGCTGACGCTGGCCGACATCGAGGCCTTTGCGGCAGTGTCGGGTGACACCAATCCGGCGCACCTCGACGCCAGCTATGCCAACGAGACCTTGTTCCATGGCGTGATTGCGCACGGCATGTGGGGCGGGGCGCTGATCTCGGCCCTGCTCGGCACCCAGTTTCCGGGGCCGGGCACGATCTACGTCTCGCAGGCCTTGTTTTTCAGCAAGCCGGTGCGTATCGGCGACACGCTGTCGGTGATGGCCACGGTGGTGTCCAAGGACGAGGCCAGCAAGGGCGTGACGCTGAGTTGCGAGGTCAGCAACCAGAGCGGCCTGCAGGTCTTGCACGGCACCGCGCAGGTGATTGCGCCGACGCAGAAGATGCGCCTGCCGCGGCCGGGCATCCCGCGCATCCAGCTGTTTGATCCCGAGGCGCGGCATCGCGACTTGCTGCGGCGCGGCGAAGGCATCAGCGCTGCGCGTTGCGCAGTGGTGCACCCCTGCGATGCAGAGTCGCTCGCTGGCGCCATGGACGCGGCCCACCACGGCCTGATCGTGCCGGTGCTGATTGGCCCCGAGACACGCATCCGCCGCCTCGCGGAAGAGGCCGGGATCGACCTCAAAGGCGTGCAGATCATCTCGGTGCCCTACAGCCATGCCGCCGCGATGACGGCGGCCGAGATGGCCGACCTGGGCAAGGTCGAGATCCTGATGAAAGGCAGCCTGCATACCGACGAGCTGATGCAGGCGGTGCTGTCGCGCCCGGCGCTGCGCACCGGGCGGCGTTTCTCGCATGTCTTCCGCTTCGACGTGCCGCTCTACCCGAAGCCGCTGCTGATCACCGATGCCGCGCTCAACATCCGGCCCAGCCTGCAGGACAAGGTCGACATCGTGCAGAACGCGATCGACTTTGCCCGCATCTTGGGTGTGGTGCAGCCCAAGGTGGCGATCCTGTCGGCGGTGGAAACGGTGAACCCCAGCATCCCGTCGACGCTGGACGCTGCGGCGCTGTGCAAGATGGCTGACCGCGGGCAGATCCGCGGCGGTGTGCTCGACGGCCCGCTGGCCTTCGACAACGCCATCTCTGTGCATGCGGCGCGTATCAAGGGCATCGAGTCGGCGGTGGCCGGCGATGCCGACATCCTGGCGGTGCCTGACCTTGAGTCGGGCAACATGCTGGCCAAGCAACTGGAGTATCTGGCGGGCGCCTCGGCCTCGGGCCTGGTGCTGGGTGCGCGGGTGCCGATCGCGCTGACCAGCCGCGCCGACGGGCCTCAGGCCCGGGTGGCCTCGGCACTGCTGGCCCTGCTGGCGGCGCACAACGCGCGCCGCGACACGCCGCGCCAGGCCTGGTAGGCCGGGCACGGAGCTACTGGCATGGCCATCCTCGCTGTCAACGCGGGTTCTTCGACGCTGAAGTTCGCGCTCTATCCACGCCAGGGCGTGCAGGTCGGCGACAGCTTGCTCAGCGGCACCATCCAGGGCCTGGAGCCTGGCGGGCAGCCGACGCTGGACTGGGAGCGTCAGGGTCGAAAGACGCAGCAGCCGCTGCAGGTCGGCGCCGACGATGTCTTCGGCGGCGCGCTCGGCCAGCTAGAGGAACTGCTGGCCGCTCAGCAGGGCCTGCCCGAGGTCGAGGCGGTGGCGCATCGGGTGGTGCATGGTGGCGCCGATCTGGTCGACAGCGTGCGGGTCGACGACGCGCTGATGGCGCAGCTGGCGCAGCTCAGCTCGCTGGCGCCGCTGCACCAGCCGCACAACCTGCAAGGCATCCGGGCTTTTCGCCAGGTTTATCCCCAACTGCCGCAGGTGGCCTGTTTCGACACCGGCTTCCATGCCACGATCGGCCCGCTGGAGCACCGCTTCGCCTTGCCCGAAACGCTGTATGCACAAGGCGTGCGGCGCTACGGTTTTCACGGTCTGTCCTACCGCTTCATCATCGGCGCCCTGCAGCAACGCAGTGCGCGTGCCCAGGGCCGGGTGTTGATGGCGCACCTGGGCAACGGCGCCAGCCTGTGCGCTGCGCGGCAAGGCCACAGCGTGGCCAGCACCATGGGCTTCTCGGCGCTGGACGGCTTGATGATGGGCACCCGCAGCGGCGCGATCGATCCCGGCGTGCTGCTCTACCTGCTCGAGCAGGGCTGGGACCATGCGCGCCTGCAGGCGCTGCTGTACCGGCAAAGCGGCCTGCTCGGCGTGTCAGGCCTGTCGGCCGACATGCGGCGCCTGCGCGCCGACGGCGGCGAGGCCGCACAGCTGGCCATCGCCATGTTCGGCCATCGGTTGGTGCGCGAGGCCGGCGCGATGGTGGCCTGCCTGGAGGGCCTGGATGTGCTGGCCTTCAGCGGCGGCATCGGCGAGCACGACCAGGCCTTGCGCGCCGAGGCCTGCCAGCACCTGGCCTGGCTGGGGCTGCGGCTGGACGAGGCCGCCAATCGGGCGGCGACCGGTGATGCGATGCAGGCAGTGCACGCTGCCGACAGCACGGTCGAAGTCTGGGTGGTGCCCACCGACGAAGGCCGCGTGGCGGCGCGCGACGCGGCCGCGCTGCTGGCGTGAGTGCAGCGGCTCAGTCTTTCAGCCGCGCGGCGCCTCGGCCAGCCAATGGCGGGCGATCTGCTCGCGGGTCAGCACGCCAACCGCATCGCCGAGGCCCTGGAGCTTGCGCAGCACTTCGTCCAGCCCAGCGATGCGCGCAGGCCGGCCGATGATGCGGCTGTGCAGCCCGATCGTCAGCATGCGCGGCGCGTGCTTCGTTTCGAGCAGCAGGCTGTCGAGCGCATCGCCGACATAAGCCGAGAAATCGGCCGCACGCACAAAGCCGCCGCGGTCGAAGAAACGCATGTCGTTGGTGTCGAAGCCATAGGGCAGCACCACATGAGGCGGCCGGCCGTCAGGCAGTTCGATCAGGAAGGGCAGGTCATCGCCGTAGTCATCGCTGTCGTAGAGAAAGCCACCGTGCTCGCGCAGCAGGCGCCGGGTTTGTGGCGAGCGTGAACCCTTGCAATGCCAACCCACGGGCGGCGCGCCGGCCAGGCGGCAGATGGTGTCGGCGGTGCGGGCGATGGCGGTCCGCTCGCTGGCTTCGTCGAACAAGGCCGGCGACTCCCAGCGCCAGCCGTGGCCGCATAACTCGAAGCCGTGGCGGCGCGCATCCTCGGCCACCCAGGGCGTGCGTTCCAGCGCGCGTCCGCAGACATTCAGCGTCAAGGGCAGACCGGCATCGACAAAACGCTGCAGCACGCGGCCGTAGCCGACCCGCGCGCCGTACTCGAAGTGGGTGCCCAGGCAGTGGTCGGGCGCGCCGTCCAGGCGGTGCGTGACCTCGTGCACTGCCTCATTGCTGGCGTCTCCGTCGGCGATCGACAGTTCGGCGCCTTCCTCGATGTTGAGCACAAAGGACACCGCCAGCCCGGCGCCGTTGGGCCAACGCAGTCGGTCGAGCGCCGCATCGTGTCGGGGCTGAAAGCGGCGGGCGTTGAGGATAACGTCGATGGAAGTCATGGCTGTCGCGGTGGGCTTGTGGTGGGTCGTTTACTGCAAAGGTGCGGACAATGGGGCACTTCATTTCACAGACCAGGCCCTGCATGAACCCGATTAAATTGGCTACTCAAGCCCTGTTGCAAGCACGTCGAGACCAGCAGCCGACGCCCGCGCCGCCACTGCCCGACGCCGCCGCGGCTTATGAGGTGCAGGCCCAGGTGGCCGAGGCGTTGGGCTGGTTTGGCTGCGGCATGCCCGGCCACTGGAAGTCGGGTGGACCGTCGCGCGAGGCGGTGGCCACCCATGCGCCGCTGCCGCCGGCCGGCATCTGGGCCAGCCCGGCCGATGGCCGCACCTGGCCGTTCAATTTTCGCGTCATCGAGGCCGAGGTGGCGCTGCGCCTGGGCAAAGCGGTGGATGCGCAAGTCGCCGCCAGCCTGGACCTGACACGGGCACGTGCGCTGGTCGATGCGATGTGCGTTTCGATCGAGGTGGTGGACTCGCGCTGGGCCGAAGGCCTGCAGGCGCCGGCGCTGGCCAAGCTGGCAGACCTGCAATCGCATGCTGCGCTGGTGCTGGGCGAGTGGCAGCCCTTCGAGCCGTCGCGCGACTGGACGAGCCAAAGCTGCACGGTGCGCATCGGCAGCCAGCCGCGGCGCGCGTTCTGCGGCACACATTCGATGGCCGACCCGGCCTTCGTGTTGCTGGCCTGGCTGCGCCATGCCACGCGCGACGGTGCGGTGGTGCCGGTCGGCACGGTGCTGACCACCGGCACCTGGTGCGGCATGCTGCCGGCGCAAGCAGGTGACGAGGTTGAGGTGCAGTTTGAGGGCATCGGCCAGGCCTCGGTGCGGCTCTGAACCTTGCTTTGCCGCGGCCGGCAGCCAGTTCAAGCGCTCACAAGGCTGGCCAGCGGTCGGCCCAGGGCGCGACGGCTTCATAGGCTTCGCCCAGGTCAAGCAGCGCGTCGTCGCTGCCGTAGGCGCCGATCAATTGCAGGCCGATCGGCAGCCCTTCGCGGGAGGGCGTGGTGGGCAGCGCCAGCCCGGGCAGGCCGGCGGCATTGACCCAGCCGGTGTAGATGGCATGGCCGCGCGGGCCGACCGCTTGGCCGTCGATCTGCGGCGGATAGGC
>JBBQZM010000186.1:0-7391 GCA_038207685.1 Burkholderiales bacterium | reverse complement strand
AGCAGCTTGGCCCAGCTCAGCCGAACCGGACGGTGGTGCGCACAGGGCGCCTCGCACTCGGCCGGCGGTGCGGCCTGCACGGGTGGTTCGGGCTCTTGCGGCACCACCTGCGGCACCACCAGCGCGCGCAGCTTGGCGTTGGGTGCGAGAACGCCGTGGTTCGCGCAGCGGGGGTCCGCTCACATCGCGCAGCGAAGTTACGCGGACACCAAACGGATCAGGTGCAGTCTGGGGCGTGGCACCAGCGCTGCCAGCCGCTGCATGAACTCCAGCGGCGACATCACCAGGTGCGTGGTGCCGTCTCGCCAGGGCGTCTTGAGCTTGAGGACCACCTGACCCGCGGCGTTGGTTTGCACGCGTTCGTTCGCCAGGGCCGGGCGGGTGATGTAGCGGCATAACTGCTCTAGCGCCTGGCGGTCGTCGGCGCCGCAGCGCACGGCTGCATGCAAGCTGAATCCGTCGATGTCGGCGCACAGCCTCTGCTTGAAGTCTGCGTCCCTTGGCATCGCGCCTTGAACCGTCAGCACCTTCTGGCCGGCGCCTGGGCCGAACGCGATGCGGTAAGTGCACGCGGGGAGTTCACCGGTGCGAAGACCATGGCGATGATCGCGCTCCACAGGATGGTGCCGTAAAAGGGCCACAGGATCCAGCCGAGCGCCAGCGCGACGCCGCACAGCAGGACCCAGAACGCGATGCCCTCGGGCGCTGCGCGTCGGTCGGCATCGTGGGCGTCGGGTGACACGGCGTTCGTCAAGCCGGACCGACAGGCGGTGCCGCTTTCGACACGGAACCCAGCTTCGAGAACAAGCGCCCGATGGCCTTGCGCAGCTCCTCCAGGACCAGTACCGATGACGCCACACCGACAGCCATCGCCCACTGGCCCGCGCTGAGGTCGGTGGTACCGAAAACGGTCTGCGCGGGTGGCCAGTGCACGGCCAGCGCCTGCATCCCGACCACTGCGGTCAGCGACAGCCACAGCATGCGGTTGCTGAAGAACCCCCGTGCAAAGGTCGAGCCGTATTCGACGCGGGCATTGAATACATTGAAGAACTGGAACAGCACGAAGGTCGTGAAGGCAAGGGTCAAGGCGCTGTCATCCTGGCCGTCGTTCAGCGCGTAATAAAGGACGCCGAGTGTGCCGAGCATCATCACCAAACCAAAGCTTGCAACACGGCCCAGGCGTGACCAGGGCAGCACTGGCTCGCTGCGCCGACGCGGTGCGTCGTTCATGATGCCAGCGCGTTCCGCGTCGAGCGCCAGAGAAACGGCTGGTGGCCCGTCCATGATCATGGCCACCCAGAGAATCTGGATCGGGGTGAAGGGCTCCGGCAGACCGAAAAGCGGCGCGAAGAAGACGGTCAGGATCGCGCCGATGGTGGTCGACAACTGGAAGCGGATGAACTTCAGGATGTTGTCGTAGAGCACCCGGCCTTGCTTGACGGCCCCGACGATGGTGGCGAAGTTGTCGTCGGTGAGCACCATGGTCGCAGCCGATCGGGCCACCTCGGTGCCGCCCACGCCCATCGCGATGCCGATGTCGGCGGCCTTGAGCGCCGGTGCGTCGTTGACGCCGTCTCCAGTCATCGCCACTACTTGGCTCTTGGCCTGCAGGGCCTGGACGATCATCACCTTGTGCTTGGGCGTCACGCGGGCGAAGACGGCAGTGCCGTCGACGGCCGCACCGAGCGCGTGCGCATCCATGCGGTCGAGTTCGGCACCGGTCAAGGCGTTGCCTTGCAGCCCCAGTTGGCGCGCGATCGCCACCCCGGTGTCGCGATGGTCGCCGGTGATCATCTTGACCGCGATGCCCGCCGCCTGGCATTCTGCGATCGCCTGCCTGGCTTCGGGCCGGGGCGGGTCCATCAAGCCGATCAAGCCGACGAAGCCGAGCTCTTGTACCCAGGCCGCCGGGTCACTTTGGGCGCTGAACGCGGTTGCCGCGATGGTGCGTGACGCGATCAGCAGGCCGCGCAAGCCGCGCGCAGCCATCGCCTGGTATTCGGCGTCGATGGTGGCGGCTTGCGCCGCGTCGAGCGGCGCCTCGTCAGCGGTGTCGAGCCAGCGCGTGCAACGCGCCAGCAGCACGTCGGGCGCGCCCTTGACGAACATGTGGATGTGCTCGCCGTCGCGGTGAAAGGTGGCCATGAACTTGTGTGCCGAGTCGAAGGGGATTTCGGCGATGCGCGGACAGGCAGCCAGCGCCGCGTCGCGGTCGAATCCGCCCTTGGCCGCCAGCGCCAGCAAAGCGGCCTCGGTCGGGTCGCCGATCGCGCGTCCATCGTCGATTCGGCTGTCGTTGCAGGCGACCAGTGGCAACAGCAGCGGCTGCAGCAGCGTCGCCATCGGCGTACCCGGATCAGGCAACGCCGATTCATCCCCTTGCGCACGGATCTCGCCGGCGCCGCCGTAGCCTTCGCCCGAGACATCGAAATTGCGGCCGCGAAAGTGAAAGGTGTGCGCCGTCATCTGGTTGAGCGTCAGGGTACCGGTCTTGTCAGAACAGATCACGGTGGTGCAGCCCAAGGTCTCGACGCTGGCCAGGCGCTTGACCACAGCGCGCTGCTGCGCCATCCGGCGCATGCCCAGCGCCAGCGTCACCGTCACCACCACCGGCAAGCCTTCCGGCACCGCCGCGATGGCCAGTGCGATGGACGCCAACACCGCCTGGGCGAGGTCGACGCCGCGCAACAGCTGCATCACGAACAGCAGGCCGACCAGGCCCACGGCCACCGCGCCCAGGCGTTTGCCCAACTGGTCGATCTGCAGCTGCAAGGGGCTGGGCAGTTGCGGCGTGGCCGCGAGTTGCTGCGACAGGCTGCCCATCTCGGTGTTCACGCCGGTGGCGGTGACGAGCATCTCGGCGCGCCCGCGTGTCACCTGGGTGTTCATGTAGGCCATGTTCAGACGGTCGCCGATGGGAATATCGGGAACTTCGGGAACATCAGTTCGATCGGGCGTTGGCAGTCGGTCGACTTGCTTGTTGCTCGGCACCGATTCGCCGGTCAGCGTGGACTCGTCGATGTCCAGGTTCACCGCCAACACCAGGCGGCCGTCTGCAGGCACGCGATCGCCGGCTTCGAGCAGCACCACGTCGCCACGCACCAGCGTTTGGGCATCGACTTCGAGCTTTTTTCCATCGCGTCGCGCATGGCTCTTTTGCGGCAGCATCTCGCTCAAGGCAGCCAGGCTGCGCTCGGCGCGGTACTCCTGGTAGAAGCCGACAATGGCATTGATCACGACCACGGCCAATATGACACCGGCGTCGCGGAGATTGCCGATCAATGCAGCCAACACGGCGGCACCGATCAGGACCAGGATCAGCACGCTCTTGAACTGGCTCAGAAACAGCCACCAGGGCGAGCGTGGAGTCGGCCCTGCGAGTCGATTGGCCCCGCCCGATTGCAGACGGCTTGCCGCTTCGCCTGCGCTCAAGCCCGCATCCGGAATCACGCCCAGACGCCGTGCCACGTCAGCGATTTCAGTGTCGTGCCAAGGCGCCTCTGCGGCGGCGCCGGGGTCTCCGTCAGGCCGCATGGGACATGCAGCCCGGCATCGTCGCGCTCGCCAACGCGGGCTGGGCCGCGATCACGAAGGCACACGGCAACATCGGAATCGCGAACGTGCTGGCCTGACCTGGCCCGGGGGCGTGAACGGTCGGTTCGGAACGCCAGCCCGCCGCGTGCGGGCGCAGCCTGGCGGTGCCGACACCGCTGTCCAGCGTGAACGGCACCAGGCTGGCCGATCGAAAGCGGCGCAGCCAATCCCTTCGACTCATGGCGCCCAACCCCGCGACCATCGTTCCGATGACGTCATGGGCGGGTCGAGCATCCACCGTCGACAGCACGGCCAGCGCGATGCGACGATAGAGGCCGGTGGCTGCCATTGCAGCGGCAATGAAGCAGGCCGCAGCCCCGCGTGTGACCGCGCTGTTCGAGACGCCCGACCACGCGATCGTCGACGCGCCCGCAGTGCCCATGGCAAGCCGCTGGAGCACGGTCGCAGCAGCCACGCAGCCCAGTGGGAGGACGTCGAGGGCACCGATCGCCACGGCGCTGCCCGCACAGTCCAGCGCGTCTGGGGTCCGAACAACGAAGGCCACGGCGAAGGTGCCGGTAACCCCGCGGCCGGCCCATGGCTGGGAAGACGGCCTCGGCATCGAGTCGATGAGGATCTGCGCCAGCGCGGCGGCAGCCGACCCCGTCCGGTGAACACCAGCGCCGCGTGTCGGGGCCCGCGCAGCGGCTGACCCCGGCAGTAGCGCATGCGTAATCATGGCGCACATTCCCACGAGGCCAGTCGTGCCGTCTGTGCGCTAGCGGACGGCGCACCGTCTGCCGCCAAGGCTTGGCCGTGGGCCGTTTCCAGGCTTGCGCAGCCGGCCGATTTCGGCATTGGCACGCAGCACGGGTCGGCCGCTCGACAGCAGTCCGTGCGCCGTGGTGACCGAGCTGACGAGTACGGTCGCGAAGCCGAGTCCGATGGCGTGCCTGCCGTTGGCGGCGGGCGTTCGGCAGCGTACCGAACCCGCAGACGATGAAACACAAGCTTGCCGAGATTGCAGTCGTGTGGGCGGCGTCATTCCATTGGTGTTGACTTGCCTCAACTTGCCAGGCTTCGCCAAACGCTGCAATTCGAGCCGAGATGATGAAATCAAGTGGGAGGAATTTTCATGAAGATTCTCGTTGCCGTCGATGGCAGTACTTACACCAAGCGAATGCTCGCCTACCTCGCAGCCCATGATGAATGGCTCGGATCTGCGCATCAGTACACAGTGGTGCACGGCACCGTCATGGTTCCTGCACGCGCCAAGTCGTACTTCGACCGCGAGACTCTCACATCCTATTCAGAAAGCGAGCTCGAAAAGGTCTTCAAGCCGATCCGCAATTTTTTCAGCCGACACGGCCTGGCCGCCACGTTTTTCGGCAAGGCCGGCCCGGCTGCCGACGTCATTGCCTCCGTCGCAGAACAGGGCAAGTTCGATCTGCTGGTGATGGGCTCGCACGGCCATGGTGCGCTGGCCAATCTCGCGATGGGCTCCGTGGTCACCAAAGTGATGGCTTTATGCACAACGCCGATTCTCGTCGTGCGCTGACGCCTTGCGGTCGACACCGCAACGCGACTCCTTTGGCGCACTGCCGCCGATCGGCGCCGCCACGCGGGCAGCAACCGGCCAGGCCTCGATAGTCCCGACACGGAGGCAAGACGATGAAGATCCTGGTGCCGGTCGATGGCTCCGAGCCTGCGCTCGAAGCGCTGCGCCATGTACTCGGCCTGTTCGGCGGCGGGTTGAAGGCCAGCCTGGTGCTCGCAACGGTGCAGGAGCCCGTCTACCTGTTCGAGAGGCTGCTGCCAGCGGATGCAGAGGTGCTCGAACGGCTGACCGGCGCGGTGGGAACGCGGGCCCTGGCAGAGGCCGAAGCGCTGTGCAAGGCGGCCGGTGTTGCGTACGACCGTGAGATCGTTTCGGGCGACGCTGCGCAGGCGGTCCTCGATCTGGCGGCCGCCCGCAGCTGCGATGCGATCGTCATGGGTGCACGTGGCCTGGGCGCCCTGAAGGGTGCCCTGCTCGGATCGGTGTCGCAGCGTGTGCTGCAGGAGGCGCAGGTACCTGTCACGGTGGTAAAACAACGGCCGAGCGCAGCGCTCGCCGCCGCCTCGGCCACATGACCCGATCTACCAACCTGGCGTGCAGCTGCCGCCGCTCGCCATTCAACCGGAGAACTGCATGAGCAAGATGAAAGCCGCTGTATTCGTCGAACCCGGCCGTATCGAGATCGACGACAAACCCATCCCGTCGGTCGGCCCGCTCGACGCCCTGATGCGCGTGACGACGACCACGATCTGCGGCACCGACGTGCACATCCTCAAGGGTGAGTACCCGGTGGCCAAAGGGCTGACCATCGGCCACGAGCCGGTGGGCGTGATCGAGAAGCTCGGCTCGTCGGTGACCGGCTACCAGGAAGGTCAGCGCGTCATCGCGGGCGCCATCACCCCCAGCGGCTGGAGCAACGCCTGCCTGTGCGGCCAAGGCTCGCAGGACGGCGCCGGCACGCCGCACGGGTTCAAGGCCATGGGCGGCTGGAAGTTCGGCAACACCATCGACGGTTGCCAGGCCGAATACGTGTTGGTGCCCGACGCGATGGCCAACCTGGCGCCGGTGCCCGACGGCTTGAGCGACGAGCAGGTGCTGATGTGCCCGGACATCATGTCCACCGGCTTCAGTGGCGCCGAGAGTGCCGGCATCCGCATCGGTGACGTGGTGGCCGTGTTCGCGCAGGGCCCGATCGGCCTCTGCGCCACGGCAGGTGCCAAGCTCAGCGGCGCCAGCGTCGTCATCGGCGTAGACAAGTTGCCCAACCGTCTGGCGATGTCGGGTCGGATGGGCGCCGACCACATGGTCGACAGCAGCAAGGTCGACCCCGTCGAAGAGATTCTTCGTCTGACCGGTGGGCGTGGCGTGGATGTCGCCATCGAGGCCCTCGGCACCCAGGCCACCTTCGAGGCTGCGCTTCGCGTGCTGCGCCCCGGTGGCACCTTGTCGAGCCTGGGCGTGTACTCCACCGACTTGAAGATTCCGCTCGGCGCCTTTGCCGCCGGTCTGGGCGACCACCGCATCATCACCACGCTGTGCCCCGGTGGCAAGGAGCGCATGCGCCGGTTGATGTCGGTCATCGAGGGCGGGCGCGTCGACCTCGGCGCGATGGTGACGCACCGCTTCAAGCTCGACGACATCGAGGCGGCCTACGACCTGTTCAGCCACCAGCGCGATGGCGTTCTCAAGGTCGCATTGACGCCTTGACCAGCGCACTGACCGGTGTCGTGGCAAGCGCCATGCGCAAAGCCAAGGATCTCGAGATCAAGCCGGCCTACTGACTGCTGCCGTGGGCTGCGAAGGCCACTCTCAGCGAACGGCTCATCGGCAATTGCGCGGTACGTATTCACGGGGTAGCGAAGCAGCCAGAAGCCAAGGGCGGGTGGCCATGAGGTTGCGGGCCGTACTGCGTTGAAGGCTGCTTGCTGGGTAGGTGCGAGGATGAGCTTTTCAAACGTTCTTTTTCCTCCCAGAACACCCCCCGGAACACCCCACGCCGAGCTCTCGGACACGCACCCGAGTGGTTGCTGGGCGCGGCACCAGCCCGTTGAACACTGATCGCAGTCCCAAAGGGTGTCGTTCGTAGCGCTTGCCTTCGGATTTTCCCGGGCAACGTGGCCTCAAACCTCGGCCATGCCAAGCCCCAGACGCAGCCGATCTCCGCAGCTCCGGCATCGGGGCCGCCTGATTGGCGAGGGAACGCGACAGTCAGGCCGCTTGCAGCTGCGGCCCACGGGCTGGCGTTCGCGGCGGAGCCCGGGCTTGCAGACCCAGGTGCATGAGGATCTTCTCGATCACC
>JBBQZM010000185.1:0-7403 GCA_038207685.1 Burkholderiales bacterium | reverse complement strand
GCTGGGCGGCAGCCATGGCCGCATCGAGGTGCTGCTGCCGCAGAAGCTGGCCGACGTGGCCAGTGGCCGGCTGGTGCTGGCCACGTCGGGCGGGTGATAGCGCCCCCAGACCTGCCGCTGCGCGCCAGGCCCCCCGAGGGGGGATGAGGAAACTTGGGAGCGGCCCGGCGTTTCCTCATGAGTTTTTCGAGCGTGACCGAGCAGCGCGCCGAAAGGTGTCCGACTTAGGCGCAAAGCGCAGTCAACGCCCGGGCAATGGCGGGCATTTGCAACGGCGAGCGGGTGCTTTCTGGCGTGATGAGCGGGCATGATCAAAAGACTCTCAGACTCTCAGGGCACCAAGGTCATCGACCCAGCCTTCACGGCGCCCGTGTCGAAGCTCATCGTTGCCTTGCAGCCGGCTGCGTTGGCGATGCGTTCGATCAGCGCATCCGCAAAGTCGGCGTTGCCGGCGCTGAAACGCTGCAACGTCTGGATGACGAGGCCGGCACGGTCGACCACCAGTTCCTTGCGGCGCAACAGGGTGTCCAGCACCGTCGCCACCTGGGCGCGGCTGAGGGCATGGCCGCCCAACGGCACCCACAGCAGTTCCACCATCGCAACCAGCGGCAGGTAGCCGGGCGCTTTTGGCGTCAGCGACTCGGTCAACGGCGTGGCACGGGCCGACTGGCGCGGGTCGTCCTGCATCAGGTAGCGCTCCAGCACAGTCGTGGCGAAGCCGATCACTTGGCGCGCCCCGCCCTGGCACCACGTTCGGCGACAGCCTGGTTCATCCGGGCGATCGACACCGTGCACTCGGCTTTTCCGAACACGCCCTTGAGCTCACGCACCGAGCGCGTGGCCGCGACGAGTTCGAATCGACCGGGTTCGATCTGCACGAACTCCACGCGGTCACCCATCTGCACGTTCAGCGCACGGCGCACGTCGGCGGGGATGGTGATCTGGCCCTTGCTGGTGAGGGTGGCGGTGGACATGCACTGGTCTCCCTGAATTTCCCTACACGATCTTGAGGAGCGGCTTGAGTCTGCGCTGGACGGCTTGCTGGCGGCGCGGTCAGAGCGGAATGTTGCCGTGCTTGCGCCACGGGTTTTCCAGCTTCTTGTCCTGCAGCATCACCAGGCTGCGGCAGATGCGCTTGCGGGTCTCGTGCGGCTGGATCACGTCGTCGATGAAGCCGCGGCTGCCGGCGACAAAGGGGTTGGCAAAGCGCGCCTTGTATTGGGCCTCGCGTGCGGCCAGCTTCTCGGGCTGGGCCTTGTCCTCGCGAAAGATGATCTCCACCGCACCCTTGGCGCCCATCACCGCGATCTCGGCATTCGGCCAGGCAAAGTTGACGTCGCCGCGCAGGTGCTTGGAACTCATCACGTCATAGGCGCCCCCATAGGCTTTGCGGGTGATCACCGTGACCTTGGGCACGGTGCACTCGGCGTAGGCATAAAGCAGCTTGGCGCCGTGCTTGATGATGCCGCCGTACTCCTGGCTGGTGCCGGGCATGAAGCCGGGCACGTCGACAAAGGTGACCACCGGGATGTTGAAGGCATCGCAGAAGCGCACGAAACGCGCCGCCTTGATGCTGCTCTTGATGTCCAGGCAGCCGGCCAGTACCTGCGGGTTGTTGGCTACGATGCCCACGGTCTGGCCCTCCATGCGCGCCAGGCCGATGACGATGTTCTTGGCATAGTCGGCCTGCAATTCGAAGAAGTCGCCGTCGTCGACCACCTTGTGGATCAGTTCCTTGATGTCGTAGGGCTTGTTGGGGTTGTCGGGTACCAGGGTGTCGAGCGACATGTCCAGCCGGTCAGCGCGGTCACCACTCGGCCGCACCGGCGGCTTCTCGCGGTTGTTCAGCGGCAGGTAGTTGTAGAAGCGGCGCAGCATCATGATGGCCTCAACGTCGTTCTCGAACGCCAGGTCGGCCACGCCGCTGCGCGAGGTGTGGGTGCCGGCGCCGCCCAGTTCCTCGGCCGTCACCTCTTCGTGTGTCACCGTCTTCACCACCTCGGGGCCGGTGACGAACATGTAGCTGGAATCGCGCACCATGAAGATGAAGTCGGTCATCGCCGGCGAGTACACCGCGCCGCCGGCGCAAGGGCCCATGATCAGGCTGATCTGCGGGATCACGCCACTGGCCATCACGTTGCGCTGGAACACGTCGGCATAACCGCCCAGCGACGCGACACCCTCCTGGATGCGGGCGCCGCCTGAATCGTTGAGGCCGATCACCGGCGCGCCAACCTTCATCGCCTGGTCCATCACCTTGCAGATCTTCTCGGCATGGGCTTCGCTGAGCGCACCACCGAAGACGGTGAAGTCCTGGCTGAAGACAAACACCAGCCGGCCGTTGATCATGCCGTAGCCGGTGACCACGCCGTCGCCGCGAATCTTGTTGTCCTGCATGCCGAAATCGGCGCAGCGGTGCTCGACAAACATGTCCCACTCTTCGAAAGTACCTTCGTCAAGCAGCAGTTCCAGCCGCTCGCGCGCGGTCAGCTTGCCCTTGGCATGCTGGGCGGCAATGCGTTTCTCGCCGCCGCCCAGGCGGGCTTCGGCGCGCATGGCCTCCAGCTTTTGTTGAATGTCGTGCATGGTGGGTCTCTCCTCGTCTGGGGATTCAAACAAACAGGTCGAGCAGCCGACGTGCGGCCACCGAAGCGGCCACATGGCCGTCGTGTACATCCTGGGTCAGCGCCGGCAGCGCTTCGCGCACTGCGGCGTGGCGCTTGAAGCGCTGCTTCAGCCCGGCGTCGATCAGCGCCCACATCCAGGCCTGGTCCTGGCGATGGCGGCGCTCGGCCAGCCGGCCGTTGGCAGTCTGCAAGCTGCGAAAGCGGCTGATCGCCGCCCAGAAACCGGCCAGCCCGGTGCCCTTGAGCGCGCTGAGCTGCATCACCTGGGGCTGCCAGACGGCCGCATCATGCACCGCATGGGCCGGGTCACCGTGTCGGCCCAGCAGGCGCAGCGACGAGCTGATCTGCGCCCGCGCGCGGGTGGCCGCGGCCTCATCGAGATCGGCCTTGTTGATCACCACCAGGTCGGCCAGCTCCATCACACCCTTCTTGATGGCCTGCAGGTCGTCGCCGGCATTGGGCAGCTGCAACAGCACAAACATGTCGGTCATACCCGCCACGGCGATTTCACTCTGACCCACGCCCACGGTCTCGACGATCACCACATCATGGCCGGCGGCCTCGCAGACCAGCATCGCCTCGCGGGTCTTCTCGGCCACACCGCCCAGCGTGCCGCTGGCCGGGCTGGGCCGGATGTAGGCACGCTGATCCATCGACAAGCGCTCCATGCGCGTCTTGTCGCCCAGGATCGAGCCGCCGCTGACGCTGGACGACGGGTCCACCGCCAGCACCGCCACGCGGTGGCCCAGGCCGATCAGGTGCAGGCCCAGGGTTTCGATGAAGGTGCTCTTGCCTACGCCCGGCACGCCGCTGATGCCCAGGCGCAGCGCGTTGCCGCTGGCCGGCAGCAGCGCGTTGAGCAAGTCATCGGCGCGCGCGCGGTGGTCGGCCCGCGTCGATTCCAGCAAGGTGATGGCCTTGGCCACGGCACGGCGCTGCGCCGGCCCGGGGGCGCCGGTCACCGCATCGTGCAGCGCCTGTTCGGCCGCCGCAAGTGGCCGCTCCGCAAGTGACCGTTCAACGGGTGCCATGTCAGCGCACACGATCATCGTCCCGGTCATACAGCGCCGGCCGCACATAGTGCAGGTCCCAGTCGCTTTCATGCTGCAGCTCGAAGCCGTGGCGCTGGTAGAAACGGTTGGCGTCGCTGAGCTTGAGCGCGGTGACACGCACCGCCAGCCCCAGCCGGTCAGCCTCGGCCAGCACCTGATTCATCACCCAGCTGCCCACGCCCTGGCCTTGCGCCTGTGGCGCGATGTAGAGGTGGTCGAGCACCAGATGATCGCTTTTCGGCAGCAGCACCACGAAGCCGACACGCTCGCCACCCTGCAAGATG
The DNA here is from genome assembly GCA_038207685.1 of Burkholderiales bacterium. Lineage (GTDB taxonomy): Bacteria > Pseudomonadota > Gammaproteobacteria > Burkholderiales > Burkholderiaceae_C > Pseudaquabacterium. The sequence continues at coordinate 3,440 of JBBQZM010000185.1, read as the reverse complement.
TTGCGGGTATGCACCGGCTCGAAGGCGCGGCTCAGCCGCTCACGTGCGCGTTGCGGGTCAAAGTGGCCCAGCTGCTGCAGGCTCTCGTGCATCGCCGCCATGCGCAAGGCCAGCAAGGCCTCGAAGTCCTCGTCAGTGGCCGGCGCCAGCGCCAGTGGCGCGGCGCCCGGGGCGGCGTGAACAGTCATCGTCGTGCGGATCGAACGACAGGCGGGCACGCTGGTGGGCCGAATCGCTCAGGCCACCTGCGCGGCACGGATCTGTTCGAGCACATCTTTGGCACTGACCGGGATCGGCGTGCCGGGGCCGTAAATGCCTTTGACGCCAGCGTCGTACAAGAAGCCGTAGTCTTGCGCCGGGATCACACCGCCGACGAAGACGATGATGTCATCAGCGCCCTGCTGCTTGAGCTCGGCGATGATGGCCGGCACCAGGGTCTTGTGGCCGGCGGCCAGGGTGCTGATGCCCACCGCATGCACATCGTTCTCGATCGCCTGGCGGGCGCATTCCTCGGGGGTCTGGAACAGCGGGCCCATGTCGACGTCATAGCCCAGATCGGCAAAGGCCGTGGCCACCACCTTGGCGCCGCGGTCATGGCCATCCTGGCCCAGCTTGGCGATCATCACCCGCGGCCGGCGGCCCTCGGTGTCGGCGAATTCGGCGATCTCGGCCTTCAGCTTGTCCCAGCCCTCGGCACTGTCGTAGGCCGCGGCATAGACGCCGGTCACCTTCTGGATATCAGCACGGTGGCGGCCGTAGACGGCCTCCAGCGCGTCGCTGACCTCGCCCACGGTGGCACGCAGGCGCATCGCCTGGATCGTCAGCGCAAGCAGGTTGCCCTGGCCGCTGTTGGCGGCTTCGGTCAACCCGGCCAACGCCTGCTGCACCGCCGCGCTGTCACGCTTGGCCTTGATCTGCACCAGGCGATTGATCTGGCCCTCGCGCACCGCGACGTTGTCCACCTCGCGGGCCTCGACCGCGTCCTGCGTCTTCAGCTTGTACTTGTTGACGCCGACGATGACGTCCTTGCCGCTGTCGATGCGCGCCTGCTTCTCGGCCGCGCTGGCCTCGATCTTGAGCTTGGCCCAGCCCGAATCCACCGCCTGGGTCATGCCGCCCATTGCCTCGACTTCCTCGATGAGGGTCCAGGCGGCATCGGCCATGTCCTGGGTCAGCTTCTCCATCATGTAGCTGCCGGCCCAGGGGTCGACCACGCTGGTGATGTGGGTCTCTTCCTGGATGATCAACTGGGTGTTGCGGGCGATGCGGGACGAGAACTCGGTGGGCAGCGCAATCGCTTCATCGAAGCTGTTGGTGTGCAGGCTTTGCGTGCCGCCAAAAACCGCGGCCAGGGCCTCGACGGTGGTGCGCACCACGTTGTTGTAGGGGTCCTGCTCGGTCAGGCTCCAGCCCGAAGTCTGGCAATGCGTGCGCAGCATCAGGCTCTTGGGTTTTTGTGCGCCAAAACCCTTCATGATGCGCGTCCACAGCAGCCGGGCTGCGCGCATCTTGGCGATCTCCAGGTAGAAGTTCATGCCGATGGCCCAGAAGAAACTCAGGCGGCCAGCAAAGTCGTCTACATCCATGCCCTTGGCGATGGCGGTCTTCACATACTCCTTGCCGTCGGCCAGCGTGAAGGCCAGCTCCAGCGCCTGGTTGGCGCCCGCCTCCTGCATGTGGTAACCACTGATCGAGATCGAGTTGAACTTCGGCATCTGCTTGGCCGTGTACTCGATGATGTCGCCGATGATCCTCATCGACGGCTCGGGCGGGTAGATGTAGGTATTGCGGACCATGAACTCCTTGAGGATGTCGTTCTGGATGGTTCCCGACAACTGGTCTTGCTGAACGCCCTGCTCCTCGGCCGCCACCACGTAGCCCGCCAGCACCGGCAGCACTGCGCCGTTCATCGTCATGCTGACGCTGACCTTTTCGAGCGGAATCTGGTCGAACAAGACCTTCATGTCCTCCACCGAATCGATCGCCACGCCGGCCTTGCCGACATCGCCGGTGACCCGCGGATGGTCACTGTCGTAGCCGCGGTGGGTGGCCAGGTCAAAGGCCACGCTGACGCCCTGGCCGCCGGCGGCCAGCGCCTTGCGGTAGAAGGCGTTGCTCTCCTCGGCGGTAGAAAAGCCGGCGTATTGGCGGATGGTCCAGGGCCGTACCGCGTACATCGTGGCCTGCGGGCCGCGGATGAAGGGCTCGAAGCCAGGCAAGGTGTCGGCGTGCGGTAGATCGGCCACGTCGGCGGCGGTGTACAACGGCTTGACGATCAAGCCCTCGGGCGTGGTCCAGTTCAGCGCGGCCACGTCGCCGCCGGGCGCCGACTTGGCCGCCGCGGTTGACCATTGCGCCAAGGTGGCGGGTTTGAATTCAGGGGTGGTTGACATCGAGCAGTTCCTTCTGGCACGCAGGCTCGCCGCGGTCGGCTTGCTTGTCATGATACATTATGCATAATTATGAATTCAAATTCCATTAGCCTGCTGACAGACCACGACGGCGCCAGTATCCCGCGCCAGCCCCATCACCGGAAGCCCCGCCCTTGCCCCCTCTGACGCCGCCGGCCACCAGCGCCTCGCTCAAGCCCCGCGCCCTGTACCAGGACGTGGCCGAGCGGCTGCGCCAACAGATCTTCAGCCGCGAGTTGGAGCCCGGCAACTGGATCGACGAGCAGAAGATCACCGCCGAGTACGGCATCAGCCGCACGCCGCTGCGCGAGGCGTTGAAAGTGCTGGCAGTCGAAGGCCTGGTGACGATGAAGGTGCGACGCGGCGCCTATGTCACCGAGATGTCGACCACCGATGTGGCCCAGGTCTACCATTTGATGGCCCTGCTGGAGAGCGACGCCGCCGGCCAGGTGGCCGCACAGGGCAGCGCCGAGCAGATCGCCGAACTGCTGGCCTTGCACGAGCGGCTGGAAAAACAGGTGCGCCAGCGGGATGCCTTCTTCGACACCAACGAGCAATTCCACCTCAAGCTGCTTGAACTGGCCGGCAACCGCTGGAGCGCCCAGATCGTAATGGACTTGCGCAAGGTGATGAAGCTCAACCGCCACCTGTCGCTGTTCAAGCAGGGGCGGCTGGCTGAATCGCTGGCCGAGCACCGAGCGGTGATGGCGGCCATCGCCGCGCGCGATGCGGCGGCAGCCACCCGGCTGATGCGCGCCCACTTTGACAACGGCCTGGCCGCCACGATCTCCTGAATCCCATCCCTGCGCACGCCAGCGGCCGCCGGGGCGATCAGCTTCGGGTCAGCCGGGCAGCCGACACTCAGCCCATTCACCAAGGAGCCCATCTTGAAGATCCACGAATACCAGGCCAAAGAGATCCTGCACCAGTTTGAGGTGCCGGTGCCACGCGGCATTGCCGCGTTCACCGTGCAAGAGGCGGTGGAAGCCGCGCAAAAGCTCGGCGGCGCGGTGTGGGTGGTCAAGGCCC
>JBBQZM010000184.1:0-7412 GCA_038207685.1 Burkholderiales bacterium | reverse complement strand
CAGAAGGCCGGCTGCTCGGCGGCCAGCGCGGCCTGGATCTTCTCGAGCTGGATCTCGGCCAGCACACGCAGCTGGGTGCCGGCCAGGCCCAGCCGGCGCGCGCGCAAGGCGATCTGCGCCGCCGACTCCTCGCCGGTGACGTACAGCACCTTGATGCCGCGCGACAGCGACTCGGCCGCCTGCAGCAGCAGCGTGCTCTTGCCGATGCCGGGATCGCCACCGATCAACACCACGCCGCCTTCGACGATGCCGCCACCCAGCACGCGGTCGAGCTCGGGCTGGCCAGTGGGCGTGCGCTCGATCTCGGCGGCCTCGATCTCCGACAGCGTGGTCACCGGCTGCGCCTTGGCCAGGCTCTGGTAGCGGTGGCGGGCGCCGCCGCTGGGCTCGGCGATGGTTTCCTCCAGCGTGTTCCATTCACCGCAGGCCGGGCACTTGCCCAGCCACTTGGGGCTGCTGCCGCCGCAGGCGCTGCAGGTGTACTGGGTCTTGGGTGCTTTGGGCGCGGTGCTCACGGGGCGCACTGTAGCCGGGCGAGGCCGCGCGGGATGCGCAGCGCTCTCAGCCCACCGACACCGGCACCCGCGGCGCCAGCGCGCACATCAGCTCGTAGCCGATGGTGCCGGCGGCTTGGGCCACCTCATCGATCGCCAGCACCATGCCGTGCGGGCCGCGGCCCCACAGCGTGACCTCGCTGCCCAGCTGCGCCGAGGGCACCGGCGTCAGGTCAACCGCCAGCATGTCCATCGACACCCTGCCTACGGTGCGGCAGCGCTGGCCTGCCACCAGCACCGGGGTGCCGGTGCCGGCATGTCGCGGGTAGCCGTCGGCATAGCCGCAGGCCACAATGCCGATGCGCAGGGCCTGGTCGGCGACAAAGCTGCTGCCATAGCCCACGCTGTCGCCAGGCTGCAGTTGCTGGGTGGCGATCAAGCGTGAGCGCAGCGTCATCGCCGGCTGCAGCTGCCAATGCGCGATGTCATGCGCCGGGTAGTCAGGCGCGCTGCCGTAGCTGAGGATGCCGGCGCGCACCCAGTCGCTGGCCAGCGCGCCGTGGCGCAGCAGCGCCGCGCTGTTGCTCAGCGAACGCTCGCCCTGCAGATCGCGGCTGGCAGTTTCGAAGGCCGCCACCTGGTGGGCCACGCCGCGCTCGCCGTCGGCATCGGAAAAATGTGTCATCAGCGAGATCTCATCAACCTGCGGCAGCGCGTTGAGCCGCGCCCAGGCGCTGCGAAAGGTGGTGGGCGTGAAGCCCAGCCGGTTCATGCCGCTGTTCAACTTCAGGAACACACGGTGCGGCTGGTGTGTCTTGTGGCGGCCCAGCCAGTCGATCTGCTGTTCGTGGTGCACCACATGCCAGAGGTTGAGCCGCGAGCACAGCTCCAGGTCACGCGGCTCGAAGCAACCCTCGAGCAGCAGGATGGGGCCGCGCCAATCCAGTGCGCGCAGGCGCTGGGCCTCGGCCAGGTCGAGCAGCGCAAAGCCGTCAGCGGCGCGCAGCGGATCAAACACCCGTTCGATGCCATGGCCGTAGGCATCGGCCTTGACCACCGCCCAGACGCGGGCGTCGGGCACCCTGGCGCGCACCTGCGCCAGGTTGTGGGCCAAGGCGTCGTGATGGATCAGTGCTTCGATCGGGCGGGGCATGCCCAGATTCTGCCCGCGCCGCCGATTCCGGCACGGCGCCTGTGGTCGGCCACAAGCCGGCACCGACTAGGTGCGTGCTATAACCCCGCCGCATTCGGCACCCGTGGGCGCCGAGACCCACTGCAGGATGGTGCCTGGTTCGGCCCCCTTCCGTACCGATCGGAAATACCTTGGGGCGACCCCGAAGACGAAGCGCATGAAAAGAGGCTTCTACACCATCATGTCGGCGCAGTTTTTCAGCTCGTTGGCTGATAACGCGCTGCTGGTGGCCGCCATTGAGCTGCTCAGGAGCTCCGGCTCACCGCCCTGGCAGGTGCCGGCGCTGGCGCCGATGTTCGCGCTGTTCTATGTGCTGCTGGCGCCCTTCGTGGGCGCTTTTGCCGATGCCGTGCCGAAGGGCAGGGTGATGTTCATCTCGAATTCGATCAAGGTGGTCGGCTGTCTGATGATGCTGTTCGGCAGCCACCCGCTGTTGTCCTATGCGGTGGTCGGCCTGGGCGCGGCGGCTTACTCGCCGGCCAAGTACGGCATCCTCACCGAGCTGCTGCCGCCGTCGCAACTGGTCAAGGCCAACGGCTGGATCGAGGGCCTGACGATCGGCTCGATCATCCTCGGCATCCTGGTCGGCGGCCAGTTGGTGGCGCCGCGGCTGGCTTCGGTGCTGCTGGGCTTCGACCTGCCGTGGATAGACACCGGCATCGACACCGCGCCCGAAGCGGCAATCACCGCGATGGTGCCGCTGTACATCGTGGCGGCCATCTTCAACCTCTACATCCCGCGCACCGAGACCGCGCTGCAGCCGCTGCCCAGCCACCCCTTCGCGCTGGTGCGCGACTTCGCCGCCTGCAATACGCGGCTGTGGGCGGACAAGCTGGGGCAGATCTCGCTGGCCACCACCACACTGCTGTGGGGCGTGTTCGGCAACCTGCGGGTGATCGTCTTTGCCTGGGCTGCGGCGGCGCTGGGCTATGGCACGACACAGGCCTCCAACCTGGCGGGCGTGGTGATCATCGGCTCGGTGATCGGCGCGGTGGCGGCATCCACCTACATGCGGCTGGACCGCGCGGTCCGCGTGATCCCGCTGGGGGTGGCGGTCGGCATCCTGATGATCGGCCTGAACGTGATGACCAATGTCTGGGTGGCCGCGCCCTTTCTGATGCTGCTGGGCGCGCTGTGCGGCTTCCTGATCGTGCCGATGAACGCCTTGCTGCAGCACCGTGGCCATAACCTGATGGGCGCCGGCCGCTCGATCGCGGTGCAGAACTTCAACGAGCAGGCTTGCATACTGGGCCTGGGCGCGTTTTACACCGGCATGACCAAGTTCGGCCTGTCGGCCTTTGTGGCGATTGCCGTGTTCGGCCTGGTGGTTGCCGCGGTGATGGAGTTGATCCGGCGCTGGCACCTGTTCAACACCGTGCAGCACCGCGACGAGGTGGAGCGGCTGCTGGCCATTGCCCGCTCCGACAAGCATTGAGCGCGGTTTTGCAGGGCCGCTGGCTGGCGGTGCTGGCGCTGGTTTTCAATGCCTTCACCTGGGGTGTCAGCTGGTGGCCGTTCCGCCAGCTGGCGGCGTTGGGCCTGCATCCGCTGTGGCTGACCAGCATGATCTTCAGCGTGGCCGTGTTGCTGCTGCTGGCCACCCGGCCCGCCGCGTTGGGCGTGCTGCTGCGCACGCCGGTGCTGTGGGTGCTGGTACTGGCCGCCGGCCTGACCAATGCCTGCTTCAACTGGGCGGTGAGCATCGGCGACGTGGTGCGGGTGGTGCTGCTGTTCTACCTGATGCCGCTGTGGACGGTGTTGTTGTCGCGCTGGCTGCTGAATGAGCGCATCAGCGCGCGCGGCGCGATGCGCGTGGCGCTGGCGCTGGGCGGCGCGCTGGTGGTGTTGTGGCCGGTGGCCGAACCGGGCCAGCCCGACCCCAGCGGCCTGCAGCTGCTGCCACACAGCCTGGCCGATGGCCTGGCGCTGCTCGGCGGCTTCAGCTTTGCGCTCAACAATGTGATGCTGCGCCGCGAGGCCCAACGCAGCGAGTCGGCGCGCGCACTGGCGATGTTCGGCGGCGGCGCGCTGGTGTCGCTGCTGCTGGCGGTGACGCTGACGCAGGCCGGCCTTGCGGCGCTACCGCCGCCGCCGGCGCTTGGCTGGGTGCTGGCCACGCTCGGCCTGGCCTTGTGGTTCCTGAGCTCCAACCTGACGCTGCAGTACGGCGCGGCGCGACTGCCGGCCAACACCACCTCGGTGATCATGATCAGCGAGGTGTTCTTCGCCAGCGCCTCGGCACTGGCGCTGGGCGCCGGCACGCTGGGCGGACGCGAGGCGCTGGGTGGGCTGATGATCCTGGGCGGCGCGCTGTTGGCCACGGTGCAGCGCGACTGACGCGGTCTCAGAGTGTCAGCGCTGCCGGCCCGGCCGCGCCGGCGGCGGCTGGCCGCCCGTCACGCCGAGTTGCCGGTACAGCCCCTGGCGGCCCAGCAGGCGATCGAGCTCGGTCAGATCCAGCGGTTTGCCCAGGTAGGCTTCGGCGCCGGCCAGCGTACCGCGCACCTGGTGCACCGGGTCGTGAAAGGCCGAGACCATCACCACCATCGGCGGCCGGCCCATCGCATGCACCAGGCGGTAGCGGATCTGGTGACACAGGGTGAGGCCATCCGAACGGCTGTCAGGGCCGAGATCGACATCGATGAAGACGATGCCGTAGACATGGTGCGTCAGCAGGTCGAGCGCGCGGTCGCTGTGGTGGGCAAGGTCGATGCTCAGACCGTAGCCCTGCAGCTGGCGTTGCAGAAAGTGCAACGCCACCTCGCTGTCATCGACCAGCAGCACCCTGGGCGTCAAGGGCGGCTGGCGCAGCGCCTCCAGCTCGCGGCGCCTGGCCTCGGCCGGATCGAGCTGCGCCGGATGCCGCCGCGGCGGATCATCATCGGCGCGGCGCGACAGCGGCTCGACCGCACCGATGGTGCGCAGCGCATGCCGGCCCAGGCTGGTGGGCAGCGTCAGCGGCAGCGGCGACGTGCGCGGGTTGTCGCGCCGCGCCATCAGCGCATCGAGCTCGCGCAGCACTTGCTGGCGGTCGATCGGCCGCATCATCCAGGCCGCCGCGTCGTCCGGCGCAGCGCCGCCGATGAACAACGCATCGCGCACCCGGCCCAGATTGAGCAGCAGCGCGAGCACGCCGGTCTCGTCGGCGTCGGCGATCACCAGATCGGCGTTGTCGGCGCTCATCACCTCCACATAGCGCTGCCGCTCCCGGCCATGCAGCTGGAAATAGGACGACAGCGCCTTGCGGTCAGAGGGGCTGAAGCCGAGGATGGCAACCGGAATCGGGGCAGGCATGGTTGGGATGGCGTCGTTGGACGCTGATTCTGCGCGCAAGAAGTGCTGACCCGCACGGCGGCAAATACATCTAGGGATACGATGCCGGCCTCGCCGCCACCACCGCATCACCATGACCCAGCGCCGCCTGCAGGATTTCAACGCCCTGGACATTACCGGGCGCCCACTGCGCTTGGCCGACCAGGCTGGAAAGGTGCTGCTGATCGTCAACACCGCCAGCCGCTGCGGCTTCACGCCGCAGTTCGCCGGGATGGAGCAGCTGTGGTTGACCTACCGCGATCGCGGCCTGGTGGTGATGGGCTTTCCGAGCAACCAGTTCGGCGGCCAGGATCCGGGTGACAACGACCAGATCGCCTCGTTCTGCCAGCTGAACTACGGCGTGAGCTTTCCGATGATGGCCAAGGTCGAGGTCAACGGCGACGGCGCCCACCCGCTGTTCCAGTGGCTCAAGACCAAGGCGCCTGGCCTGCTGGGCAGCACCGGCATCAAGTGGAACTTCACCAAGTTCCTGGTCGGCCGCGACGGCCAGGTGATCCGCCGTTACGCGCCGACCGACAAGCCGTCGCAACTGGCGCGAGACATCGAGGCCGCACTGGCCGCCTGATCCACCGCCGCGACCGGCCCGCAGGCGCCGGGATAATCAGGCGCCCTTGCCCAGGTTTCAGGAGAGTCCCACGATGTTCGAACACATCCAGCCCTATGCCGGCGACCCGATCTTTGCGCTGGTCGATGCCTTTCATGCCGATACACGGCCGCACAAGGTCAACCTGTCGATCGGCATCTACTTCGACGAGCAGGGCCGGCTGCCGGTGCTGCCCAGCGTACAGGCGGCCGAGGCGCGCATCCTGGGCGAGGGTGGCGCCAAGCCCTACCTGCCGATGGAGGGTGACGCCGCTTGCCGCGCCCAGGTAGCGGCGCTGCTGCTGGGTGCCGAGCACCCGGCGATCACCGAGGGCCGCGTGGCCACCATCCAGACGGTGGGCTCTTCCGGCGGCTTGAAGGTCGGCGCCGACTTCCTGCGCACCTGGCTGCCCGACGCGGCGGTGTGGGTCAGCGACCCGACCTGGGACAACCACCGCTCGATGTTCGAGGGCAGCGGCTTCACGGTGCACAGCTACCCCTACCACGACCGCGCCAGCGGCGGCCTGCGCTTTGACGACATGCTGGCCACGCTGCGCGGCCTGCCACCACGCAGCATCGTGCTGCTGCATGCTTGTTGCCACAACCCGACCGGCGTCGACCTGAGCCCGGCGCAGTGGGATGCGCTGATCCCGGTGCTGCGCGAGCGCGAGTTGCTGCCCTACCTGGACCTGGCCTACCAGGGCTTTGGCGACGGTATCCAAGAGGACGCCTATGCGGTGCGCGCGCTGGCCGATGCCGGCCTGACCTTCTTTGTCGCCAACTCGTTTTCCAAGAGCATGAGCGTCTACGGCGAGCGCTGCGGCGCGCTCAGCGCCATTTGCGCCAGCGCCGCCGAGGCCGCCCTGGTGCTGGGCCAGCTGCGCTTCACCGTGCGCCGCATCTACTCCAGCCCGGCGATCCACGCTGCCAAGATCGTCGCCCATGTGCTGGGCGACGACGACCTGCGGCCGATGTGGCAGGCCGAACTGGCCGCCATGCGTGAGCGCATCCTGGCGATGCGGCAGGCCTTGCATGACCGCTTGCTGCTGCTGGCGCCGGGGCGCGACCACGGCTACCTGCTCAGCCAGCGCGGCATGTTCAGCTACACCGGCCTGAGCGCGGCGCAGGTGGACCGGCTGCGCGAGGAGCATGCGGTCTACCTGCTGCGTTCGGGCCGCATCTGCGTTGCCGGCCTCAATACCGGCAACGTGGCCCGCACCGGCGACGCCATCGCCGCGGTGCTGGCGGGCTGATCCGACCCGGTCGGATCAGGCGGCGGCGGGCAAGTTGACCCGCACCTCGCCGCCCTTGACGCTGACCTTGTAGGTTTGCAGCGCCTTCTCGCCGCGCACGAAGTTCAGCAACTGGATGCCCGGCGGGAAGTTGGCCCAGTCAATCACCTCGCCGGTCCTGATGTCGAAGCGCGCGCGGTGCAGCGGGCACTGCACCTTGCAGCCGTCGATGATCTTGCCGCGCGCCAGCGGCCCGAAGGTGTGGGTGCACTTGGACTGGGTGGCATGGAAGCCGTCGGCCAGGTGGTAGATCACCAGGTTGACGTCGGCCACGGTGAAGGCCTTCATCTGGCCCGGCGCCAGGTCATCGACCCGACAAACGCTGTGCAAGGGCATGTTGATCCTCGGCTTGAAAGGCCCCAGTCTAGGCCCGGCGGCGGCCAGCTTCATCGGCTTTGCAGCGCGTCACATCAGGCAGGCGGTCGACGACAGGTCTGTGGCGGATGTCAACCCTAGCGGCGCCCGACAATTTGCAGAAGGCATCCGGACTGGACAGTCGAGGACCTGACCGACGGGTTG
>JBBQZM010000183.1:0-7426 GCA_038207685.1 Burkholderiales bacterium | reverse complement strand
GGCCTTGCCGTCGTAGAACACCACTTCCACCGGCATCGCGTCTTCCAGGTACTGGATGGCGTCGCCCATGTTCTCGGCTTCGACCTCGAACTGGTTGTAGTCGCTGTCCATGAAGACGTACATCGGATCGGCAAAGTAGGTGTAAGTGCACTCCTTCTTGTCCAGCACGATCTGGTCCATCTTGTCGTCGGCCTTGAAGACGGTCTCGGTGGGCTGGTTGTTCAGCAGGCTCTTGAGCTTCATGCGCACCGTGGCCGAGTTGCGGCCGCCACGGGAATATTCGGTCTTGAGCACGACCCACGGGTCCTTGCCCTGCATGATGACGTTGCCGGCGCGGATTTCTTGAGCGATTTTCATGGGGAGGTTCCGGGTGTGCCGTGTTTGCCGGGATCGCGCCGTGGGCTGGGAATCAGCGTGGTGGCGATCATGTGGCCGGCTAGGCGATGTGAAGCAAAGCCCGCGATTTTAGCCTGTTTCTAGGCTTGTTTGTTGGCGACGAAGCGCAGCAATTCGCTGCACAAGTCGTGCTGGGCCAGCAATTGGCGGCGCCAGCGCTGATGCAGGGGCTGCCAGGTGTTGATGTCGGGCACATGCGCTGGTCGAGCCGCCAGGCCGTTGACCGCGCGGAACAGTTGACGGATGTCATGCGCCAATGGCTCGGGGCTGCCACTCAGGTAGCGGTCCAGAAAGGCCTCCAGCTTGAGGCCATGGGCGCCGTCCTGTTGCGGGTAGATCTGCCAGACGAAGGGTTGTGCGCTGCACAGTTGGGCCCGTACAAACGAATCCTCGCCGCGCACGATATTGACGTCAGTGGCCGCCAGCAGGCGGTCGAAATCAGGCTGGGGCAGGTGTGGCAAGGCCAGCAGGCGGCTGCCGATAGGCGGCGTGCCAGCCTGCAGCTGGCTGCACAAGCCGCCGAGTGGCAGCAGCAGTACGGTGCCGGGCGGCGCCAGCAGCGGCAGCAGCGCCCGCCAGACCGGGCTGGGGTAGCCGAACAACAGCAGTAGCCGAGCATTGGCGGGCAGCCCGGCGGCCCAGGGCTGGGCCAGCAGCCAGGCACGGGCGCCGGCCGGGTCATTAGCCAGGGCGCTGCCGTCGTGCAGCAGGCCACCGGTGGCAGCGCTGAAGCCGGGGTAGAAAAACCACTTGTCCAGCCCGGCGCCGGGGCCGCTGAACTGCGGCGAGCGCAGGCCGTGCGAGCGCTCGACATAAGCCTCAGCGCTGAGGTATTCCAGGTTGATCCACAGCGGCGGGTGGCCGGCGGCGGCCTGCTTCGCCATGGCCGCCACGAAGCTGTCGGGCGGCGCGCAGCCAAAGGCCTCGATCACCACCTCGCCGGGGGCCAGCGCCGGTGGCTCGGCCGTCCAGCGCTGCACCGAGACGCCAGGCGCACCGCCGGGCGCCATCCAGGCCAACGCGCTGTCATCGTCCAGCCACAGCCGCACCTGCTCGCCGCGTGCGCCCAGCGCGGCTGCCAGACGCCAGCACACGCCGATGTCGCCGAAGTTGTCGATTACCCGGCAAAAGACATCCCATCGTCGCGGCTGCATGGCCCGGATTATTGGTGCCGTGGTGGCGGCGGCAGAATCGGGCCCCGCCTGCTCGCCCGCCATGTCCTCGTCCGACCACCCGCCGCCACCCGACTTGCCGCCCGACCCGTCTCCTGAGGCCGAGTCGATCGAGCGCGTACGCCTACTGGCCGAGGTGGCCGCGCTGCCGGCGCTGCCGGGTGTCTACCGCTACTTTGACGCCCAGGACAACGTGCTCTACGTCGGCAAGGCGCGCAGCTTGAAGAAACGGGTGGCCAGCTACTTTCAGAAGGACCACGGCGGCACCCGCATCGGCCACATGATCAGCCGCATCGCCCGGCTGGAAACCACGGTGGTGCGCACCGAGGCCGAGGCGCTGCTGCTGGAAAACAACCTGATCAAGACGCTGAACCCCAAGTTCAACATCTTGTTCCGCGACGACAAGAGCTACCCCTACCTGAAGCTGCAGCGCCACCCGTTCCCGCGCATCGCCTACTACCGCGGTGCGATCGACCGCAAGCACACCTATTTCGGCCCTTACCCCGGTGCCTGGGCGGTGAAGGAGACCATCCTGCTGCTGCAAAAGGCCTTCCGCCTGCGCACCTGCGAAGACACGGTCTATGCCAACCGCTCGCGGCCCTGCCTGCTGTACCAGATCCGCCGCTGCTCGGGGCCTTGTGTCGGCTTGATCTCGCCCGAGGACTATGGCCGCGATGTGCGCACTGCCGAGCGCTTTCTGCTCGGCGCCACCGACGAGGTGATGGCCGCGCTGCAGACGCAGATGATGGCTTTCTCCGACGCGCTGGAGTTCGAGCGTGCCGCCGAGGTGCGCAACCAGATCAGCGCGCTGTCGCGGGTGCTGCACCAGCAGAGCATGGAAGAGAGCAGCCTGTCTTCGCGTGACCGCGATGTCGACGTGCTGGCGGTGCGGGTGTTGGGCGGCCGCGCCTGCGTCAACCTGGCGATGGTGCGCGGCGGCCGCCACCTGGGTGATCGCGCCTACTTTCCCAGCCATGTCGAGGAGGCGGCGGCACTGTCGGCAGAGGCTGCCGACGAGCGCGCCGAAGCGATGTCGGTCGAGCAGCAGGTGCTGGAGGCCTTCATTGCCCAGCACTACCTGGGCGTGGCGCCGCCGCCGGCGTTGGTGGTCAGCCATCCGGTGGCCGCCGAGCTGCTGGCGGCGCTGGGCGAGCAGACCGGCATCAAGATCAATGCCCAGCACCAGCCGCGCGAGCAGCGCCGGGTATGGCTGGAGATGGCCGAGAAGGGCGCCCAGATCGCGCTGGCCCGCCTGCTGGCCGAAGAGGGCAGCCAGCGCGAGCGCACCCGCGCGCTGGTCGACGCGCTGGACCTGGCCGCCGGTGCACAGGACGCAGCGCTCGATGCGCTGCGCATCGAATGCTTCGACATCAGCCACACCGCTGGCGAGGCCACCCAGGCCAGCTGCGTGGTCTACGAGAACCATGCGATGCGGCCGGCCGAGTACCGCCGCTACAACATCACCGACATCACCGGCGGCGACGACTATGCGGCGATGCGCCAGGTATTGAGCCGGCGTTATGCCAAGGTGGCCGAAGCGCGCCAGGCGGCGCAGCAGGCCGGTGAACTGGCCGCTGATGCCGCCAACGGCGCACTGCCCAAGGCCTTGCGTTTGCCCGATCTGGTGCTGGTCGATGGCGGTCGTGGCCAGGTCAGCATGGCGCGCGAGGTGTTCCAGGTCCTGGGGCTGGACCTGTCACTGATCGTCGGCGTGGAAAAGGGCGAGGGCCGCAAGGTGGGCCTGGAAGAACTGGTGTTTGCCGACGGCCGCGACAAGGTCTACCTGGGCCATGATTCGGCGGCGCTGATGCTGGTGGCGCAGATCCGCGACGAAGCCCACCGTTTTGCCATCACCGGCATGCGCGCCAAGCGCGCCAGCGTGCGCACCGGCGGCAGCAAGCTCGAGGACATCGCCGGCGTCGGTCCCAAGAAACGTGCCCGGCTGCTGCAGCGTTTTGGCGGCATCCGTGGTGTCGCCGCCGCCAGCATCGACGAGTTGTGCGGCGTCGATGGCATATCCCATGACCTGGCCGAGGAGATCTACCGTGCCCTTCGTTGATCCGATTCGCCGGCCCCTGCTGGCCGGCCTGGGCCCGTTGCTGATGCTGGCCGGGCTGGGCAGCGGCTGCAGCCCCTGGCGCGCGCCGGCGGGCAGCCCGGTGCCGCCGGCCGCGCCGACTGCGGCGGCCCCAGCCGTCATCGGCGGCCAGGCCGCGCCGCCCCAGGCAAGCCGGCCAGCGCCGCCAAAGGCTGCGCCCATCCGCCGACCGCAGCGCACGGCGCGACACTGGGACGACTATCAAATGCTGGCCGCCGAGCGTCTGGTTGAGGCCAACCCGGCCGGCACTTACGGCGGCCCGGTGTCCGAGCCGCTGCTGGCCATCCCGGTGCTGGAGATCGAGCTCAACGGCGATGGCAGCGTGCGCCGCATCCTGGTCAAGCGCAAGCCGACGCAGGCGCTGGATACGGTGCAGCTGGCCATCGCCGCGGTAGAGCGCGCTGCGCCCTTCGGCCCGGTCAGCCATTTGCCGCGGCCCTGGAAGTTCACCGAGGTCTTCCTGTTCAATGAGCAGCGCCGCTTCAAACCCCGCACTTTGGACCTCTGAGCGACAGCCACGACCGCTACGCGCCATGCACAATGCTGGGATGTTCCTGACTCTGCCGACGCTGCTGACCTGGACCCGCATCGTCGCGATTCCGTTGATCGTCGGCGTGTTCTACCTGCCGATTGATGCCGCCAGCCGCAACCTGATCGCCACGGTGATGTTCGTGGTGTTTGCGCTCACCGACTGGGCCGACGGCTGGCTGGCGCGGCGGCTCAACCAGACCTCGGCCTTCGGTGCCTTCCTCGACCCGGTGGCCGACAAGATCCTGGTCTGTGCTGCGCTGCTGGTGCTGGTCAAGCTCGACCGGGTGGACGTGCTGGTGGCGCTGGTGATCATCGGCCGCGAGATCGCGATCTCGTCCTTGCGCGAGTGGATGGCGCAGATCGGCGCCTCGCGCAGCGTCGCGGTGCACATGCTGGGCAAGTTCAAGACTGCCACGCAGATGACGGCGATTCCCTTCCTGCTCTATGACGGCGCGCTGTTCGACGTCATCGACACCCGGCTGTGGGGCACGGCGCTGATCATCGTGGCCACCGTGCTGACGATCTGGTCGATGGTGTACTACCTGCGCCGCGCCTTGCCCGAGATTCGCGCCAAAGCCCGGTAATCGACCGCTGATCACACGGTGATTGCCCGGTGAGCACCCGATGAGCGCCCGATGAACGTGGCTCCGGCGGGCCGCCAACAAAGCCTGCTGGCCGCCATGCCCTGGGTCTTTGTCGGTGTCTGGAGCACCGGCTTCGTGGTCGCCCGACTGGCCATGCCGCATGCGCCGCCGCTGACATTCCTGACCTGGCGCTATGCCTTGTCGCTGCTGGCCTTCTGGCTGTGGCTGCGCGCTGCTGGTGTGGCCTGGCCGCAGGGCCGGGCGCAGTGGGGCCACCTGGCGGTCAGCGGCGTGCTGATGCACGGTGGTTATCTCGGCGGCGTCTGGGCGGCGGTGCGTGCCGGCATGCCGGCGGGCACGGCGGCGCTGATCGTCGGCCTGCAGCCGCTGCTGACTGCACTGTGGGTCAGCGGCCGTGGCCAGCAGCGCATCGCGCTGGTGCAATGGTCCGGCTTGCTGCTGGGCCTGGCTGGCCTGGTGATGGTGGTCTGGCCTAAGCTGGGGCTGGGCGAGGTGACCACGCCCAACTTCGCGCTGGCGCTGCTGGCGCTGGGGTCGATCACCATCGGCACGCTCTATCAGAAGCGGTATGTGACAGCGGTGGACGTGCGCAGCGCCAACTTCGTGCAGATCGGCGCTGCGCTGCTGGTCACTGCGCCGCTGGCGCTGCTGGAGAGCGCCCCGGTGGTCTGGCATCCCGATCTGCTGGTGGCGCTGGCCTGGTCGGTGCTGGTGCTGACGCTGGGCGGCAGTTCGCTGCTGATGATGTTGATCCAGCGCGGGGCGGCCACCCGTGTCACCAGCTTGTTCTACCTGGTGCCGCCCTGCACGGCGCTGTTGGCCTGGCTGCTGTTCGGCGAGCGCATGGCGCCCAGTGGCTGGGCTGGTATGGCGCTGTGCGCGGCCGGCGTCGGGCTGGTGCTGCGCGGCGGGCAGCGCTGATCGGCGAGGTTGATTGGCGGGGTTGATTGGCGGGGTTGATCGGCGGGGCTGCGCCCGTCCCACCTGTGCTTTGTCAAGCGGCGCTTGCCAGCCTTCCAAAGAGGCCCCGGACGCTGCAGAACAGTGCGTGATTGCACCTAGAATCCGCGCCTCGCGCTTGACACTGCAGGATGCCGCCGATGTAATGAAAGCGGATTCCAGGGCCTTGAAGCGAGTGATTGCCGCGCTTCGCACGGGCTTCACCAACATGACAGGTTGATCGCCGCAGCACACCCGCTGGCGGCGCGTCGACGAGATATCCTTGAGAGGGGGCAGCTTCGTGAACAAAGCCGAGTTGATCGAACACATCGCCACTGAGGCCGACATTTCCAAGGCGGCGGCCACCCGCGCCCTCGAGGCGGTGATCGGCGGGGTGAAGACTACGCTCAAGAAGAATGGCAGTGTGTCCATCGTCGGCTTCGGCACTTTTGCCGTCACCAAGCGCAAGGCCCGCGCGGGCCGCAATCCGCGCACGGGCGCGGTGATCA
Source organism: Burkholderiales bacterium (assembly GCA_038207685.1). Lineage (GTDB taxonomy): Bacteria > Pseudomonadota > Gammaproteobacteria > Burkholderiales > Burkholderiaceae_C > Pseudaquabacterium. The sequence goes on along the minus strand of JBBQZM010000183.1, from coordinate 1,176 downwards.
AGATCAAGGCCGCCAAGGTGCCGAAGTTCCGGCCGGGCAAGGGCCTGAAGGACGCGCTCAATTGATTCAGCGCCTGCTGGCAAACCAGCAGGCCGCGGGTGCTTAGCTCAGTTGGTAGAGCGTCGCCTTTACACGGCGTAGGTCGGGGGTTCGAGCCCCTCAGCACCCACCAATAAAATCAACAACTTAGCGTTGATTTTCCGAAGCTGGCGGAATTGCTTAAGTGCACTGTAAGTGCAACTTTCGTCGAAGGATGTCGGATCGTAGCCAGCTCGCGGTCGAGACCGTGGTCAGCAGCCGGCTGCAGTTCGTGAACATCCTTGTACATTTGCGTGACTGTCACGATAATGGGCGATGGCACGAACACCCAGCCCCACCGGCCCGAAAACAGCAGCTCAGCGCAAGGCCGATCAGCGCGCTCGTGACCGACGGGCGGCCTGGGGTGACACGCCACTCGCCGACGTGACTGGTGCGGCCCTGCTGGATGCGCTGGCCGCCTGCCTGACCGGAAAGTATCCCGAGCGCGCCGCCCGCCTGCTGGGGGAACTGGGCCGTCGTTCGGGTGTTTGCGTGACTGTCACGTCAGCGCCGCAGTGAGGTGGCAACCAGGGGCCGGCGCTGGCAGATTACTGTGGCGGGATCCGCGAAACTGCCCGCAGCGCCACCAGCCGAACTAGCAGCCGGCCGTCGGCCGGTATGACCAGCTCGGCATGGCCAGCTCCCAGCAGTTGCGCCGCAGCGCTGGCGGTGGTTTCGATCTCGCAGCCCGCCCGCCGACTGGAAAAACCGAGGCAGCCGGCGGGCAGCAGGCGCAGGCGGATCAGGGGTCTGTCGGTCGTGGGCATGTTCAGCACAGGTGGGTAATAGTGGCGACGTTGGACCGCTGAAAGCTAGCCTAGAGAGCCCTCTCACGCGGCATAGGATGCGCCTCGCGCTGGTTGTCGAAGGAGCCCGATCCCGTGCTCCGACGCTGCCCGCGCCCCTGCCAAAGCATGCTTTTGAATGGCCTCAGCAGGGCACGCTATGCGATGGCTGACTCGCGTGCCAGGCCGGCCAAAAAACTCAGAAGCCGCGGCGCCTCATCGAAGCGGTCGCATCGGCGCTCAGCCGGTGGTTGCGGGCCTGCAGGGCCGCCACGGCGGTAGCCAGCTGGCCCGCATCCAGCAGCCTGGCGCA
>JBBQZM010000182.1:0-7518 GCA_038207685.1 Burkholderiales bacterium | reverse complement strand
ATTGGGCGGAAGTGTTGCCCGTACGGCGCAAGCCGATATGGAATTTGCAGCAGAGGTACCGGGATGGATATTACGATTGATCAGGAAAAGATTATTGAACTCGTATCGCCGTTTTCGGAGGAGACGCTGCAGGAGCGCGCGCTGGCGAAACGCGCGGATGCGTTTGGGCAGTTGGTGAAATTTATGCAGCGTCCGAAAGCGGAGGATGTGGAGATTACGGAAACGCAAAAGCGGTACGAGTCGTTTTGGTATGGGTTGGCGCGGGCGCATTATAAATATGACCGACGGCATCAATATGAGGTAGTAGTGGCGGACGAGGTGCAGGCGGTGACGGTGTATGGAAATGAGCATTCGGTGGAAAAACGGGTGTTTGCATTGGACGCGCTGGAGCATTGTGTCGAGGATCTGACGCAAGAGTTGATGCTGGACCCCGAACACGGGCATGAACGCGACTATCACAAATATTTGGCGTTTACGGGAAAGGAAATTGCGAGTTTGGAGGAACTGCGCGCGCCGGGAACGCTGGTGGAAGTGCCTGAAGTGCGGAGCTCATTTCTGGTCTTGACATCGACCTCTTGCGCCAGGGCCGGCATGGCGACCCCTTTGCCGTGCTGGGCCCGCACCGCGATGCCAGTGGCCAGGTCTGGGTGCGAGCGCTGCTGCCGGGCGCGGTGTCGGTGTCGGTGATCGGCACCAGCGATACCAATCCCCTGGGCGTGCTGCGGCAGGTGCATGCCGACGGCGTCTGGGACGGCCAAGTGGCCCTGCCCACCGGCGCCAACGGCTATCGCCTGCAGGTGCGCTGGGCCGATGGCGCGGTGCAGGTGCTCGACGACCCCTACCGCTTGGGTCCCGTGCTGGGTGAGTTGGACGCCTGGCTGCTGGCTGAAGGCACCCACTTGCGGCCGTTCGACGTGCTGGGCGCGACGCCGAGAGAGCACCAAGGTGTGGTCGGCACCGGCTTCGCGGTCTGGGCACCCAATGCCAGTCGCGTCAGCGTGGTCGGTGACTTCAACCACTGGGATGGCCGCCGCCACCCGATGCGCTTGCGCAGAGAGTGCGGCGTCTGGGAACTGTTCATCCCGGGTGTGGCGAGCGGTGCGCGCTACAAGTACGAACTGCTGGGACCGCAAGGCGAACTGCTGCCGCAGAAGGCCGACCCGATGGCCCGCGCCGCTGAACTGCGGCCGGCCACCGCCAGCGTGGTCGCGCCCATGCCGGCGCCGGTGGCAGCGTCAGCCGCACGGCAGGCGGCCAATGCGCTGGGCGCGCCGATCAGCATCTACGAGGTGCACCTGGGCTCCTGGCGGCGCAAGCCCGAGGACGGCAACCGCTGGCTGCACTGGGATGAACTCGCCGACACCCTGGTGCCCTATGCGCACGATCTGGGCTTCAGCCACATCGAGTTGATGCCGATCAGCGAGCACCCGTTTGATGGTTCCTGGGGTTACCAGCCGCTGGGCCTGTATGCGCCCACGGCGCGCTTCAGCGGACCGGGTGCAGCTGCCACCCACGCGGGAGATGCCGCCGGCTTCAAACGCTTTGTCGAGGCGGCCCATGCCGCCGGCCTGGGCGTGATCCTCGACTGGGTGCCGGCGCATTTCCCGGCCGATGCCCATGGTCTGGCCCGCTTCGACGGCACCCATCTGTACGAGTACGCCGATCCGCGCGAGGGCTACCACCCCGACTGGAACACGCTGATCTGCAATCTTGGCCGCACCGAGGTGCGCAACTTCCTGATCGGCAACGCGCTCTACTGGCTGGAACGCTTTGGCGTCGACGGCCTGCGTGTCGACGCGGTGGCCTCGATGCTCTACCGCGACTACAGCCGCAAGGCCGGCGAGTGGATTCCCAATGTGCACGGCGGCCGCGAGAACCTGGAGGCGATCAGCTTCCTGAAGCGGCTCAACGAGGTGGTGGGCGCCGAACGGCCACAGGCCATCACGCTGGCCGAGGAGTCGACCGCCTTTCCCGCCGTGTCGCGGCCCACTTATGCGGGCGGCCTGGGCTTTCACTACAAATGGAACATGGGCTGGATGCATGACACCCTGGCCTACATGGCGCGCGATCCGATCCACCGCAGCCACCATCAGAGTGAACTGAGCTTCGGACTGGTTTATGCCTTCAACGAGAACTTCGTGTTGCCGCTGTCGCACGACGAGGTGGTGCATGGCAAGGGCAGCCTCATCGGCAAGATGCCGGGCGACGATTGGCAACAGTTCGCCAACCTGCGCGCCTATTACGGCTTCATGTGGGGTCACCCCGGCAAGAAGCTGTTGTTCATGGGCTGCGAATTCGCGCAGCGCCGCGAGTGGAACCACGATGCCAGTCTCGACTGGCACCTGCTGGATCAGGCACCGCAAGCCGGTGTGCAGCGGCTGGTGCGCGACCTCAATGGCTTGCAGCGCCAGTTGCCGGCGCTGCACCAACGTGACTTCACGCCCGAAGGCTTCGAATGGATCAGCCACGAGGACGGCCGCCACAGCGTGCTGGCCTTCGTGCGACATGGCGACACCGGCAGCGCGCCGGTGCTGGTGGCCTGCAACTTCACGCCGCAGGCGCATGCTGGCTGGCGCGTCGGCGTGCCGCGAGCCGGCAATTGGGTCGAACGGCTGAACACCGACTCGGCGTACTACGGCGGCAGCAATGTCGGCCAGCCGCTGGGCGCGGCGGGCAGCGAGGCCATCGGCGCCCACGGCCGCCCCCAGTCGATCAACATCAATCTGCCGCCACTGGCCTGCGTGTTCTTCGAATGGACCGCCTAGTCCGCAACCTGTCCGAGGCGCCGCTCGCGCCGCACGTCGACGCCAGTTCGTCGGGACTGCTGCGCCCGGCGCAACCCCTGCCCTTGCCGTTGGAGGCCGGCCGAGCCTGGCCGATGGGCGCGCACTGGGACGGCCAGGGTTTGAACATCGCCGTCAGCTCGACGCATGCGCAGGCGATCGAGCTCTGTCTGTTCGAGACCAGCGGCCAAATCGAAACCCACCGCGCCGCCCTGCCCGGCCGCAGCCAGGACATCTGGCACGGCTACCTGCGCGCCAAGCCCGGCAGCACGCTGGGCCGGCCTGGCCAGCTGTACGGCTTGCGCGCCCACGGCCGCTGGTGGCCCGACCGCGGCCACCGCTTCAATCCGCGCAAGCTGTTGCTCGACCCCTATGCGCGCGAGATCGTCGGCGATTTCGACTGGGGGCCGCAACACTTCGGCCATGACGGTGACCACCCCCTGCAGCCCGACCCCCGTGACAACGCCGCCAGCGCGCTGAAGGCCCGGGTGCACGGTGATGACTTCGATTGGGCTGACGATGCGCCGCCGCGCACCGCACTGGTTGATACCGTGCTCTACGAATTGCATGTCAAGGGCTACACCCGGCTGAATCCGAACCTGCCCGAGGCCCAGCGTGGCACTTATGCCGGCCTGGCGCATCCCGCGGTGCTGGCCCAACTGAATGACTTGGGCATCACCGCCGTAAGCCTGCTGCCGGTGCACCATGCGCTGGACGAGCAGCGCCTGGTGGGCCTGGGCCTCAGCAACTACTGGGGCTACAACACGCTGGGCTTCTTCTGCCCGTCACCTCGCCTGGCAGCCGATGCGGCCGACGCACGCAACGAGTTCCGCCGCATGGTCAAGGCCATGCACAGCGCCGGCATCGAGGTGCTGCTCGACGTGGTGTTCAACCACAGCGCCGAGTCCGATGCCAGCGGCCCGCTGTTGAGTTTTCGCGGTCTCGACAATCCGGTCTGGTACCGGCTGCCGCCCGAGCAGCGTGCCAGCTACGACAACTACAGCGGCTGCGGCAATACGCTGGACATGCGCCAGCCGCGGGTATTGCAACTGGTGATGGACTCGCTGCGCTTCGGGGTCGGCGAGATGCATGTCGACGGTTTCCGCTTCGACCTGGCCACCGCGCTGGGCCGCGGCGATAGCGGCTTCGAGTGCGACGGCCCTTTTTTCAAGGCCGTGCTTCAGGACCCGCTGCTGGCGCCGCTGCTGGCCTGCGGCAAACTCATCGCCGAGCCCTGGGACCTGGGCCTCGGCGGCTACCAGGCGGGCAACTTCCCGCCCGGCTGGCTGGAGTGGAACGACAGCTTCCGCGACACGGTGCGGGGCTTCTGGCTGGGCGGCGCCGTCACCCGGGGCCAACTGGCCCAGGCGCTGGCTGGCTCGTCGCAGCGCTTCCAGGCGCGGCGGCGCGAGCCGTCGGCGTCGGTCAACTACGTGGTCTCGCACGACGGCTTCACGCTGCGCGACCTGGTCAGCTACGACCTGCGCCACAACCTGGCCAATGGCGAAGGCAACCGCGACGGCCATGGCCACAACCTGAGCTGGAACTGCGGCATCGAAGGCGACACCGATGACCCCGAGGTGCTGCGCCTGCGCGCCCGGCTGCAGCGCGCGCTGCTGGCTACGCTGCTGTTGGCCCAGGGCACGCCGATGCTGGCCGCGGGCGACGAACTCGGCCACAGCCAGCAGGGCAACAACAACCCCTACTGCCAGGACAATGCGCTGACCTGGATCGACTGGACCCAAGCCGATCAGGCGCTGCGCGACTTCTGCCGCCACCTGCTGGCATTGCGCCGCCAGTACCTGCCGATGCGCCCGACCTGGTACACCGGCCTGCCCGACGCCCGTGGTCGGATCGACCTGAACTGGCTGCGCCGCGGCGGCGAAACCCTGCAGGACGGGGACTGGACGCAATCACCCTCACGGGTGTTGGGCGCCTGCATAGGTGCACCCGGCCGCGGTGACCAGCCGTTGCTGCTGCTGTTCAATGCCGAACCGCGGGACACCGATTTCCGCTTGCCGTCCGGCACCTGGCACTGCCTGCTCGATACCGCCATCGCTGCCGACAGCGCCCGACACGTCGCCGATGCCGATCTCGCCGCCGAAGCCGATGCCGAGCCGCCTGCGGCTGGCCATTACCGGTTGCCATCACGCAGCGTGGTGCTGCTGATGAGCCAGCCGGCGCCCTGACCATCTCCCGAACCGCAACCCCGCACCCCCCACCATGCGCTTCCCACGTGCCAGTGGCCTCCTGCTGCATCCAACCTCACTGCCCGGCCCCAACGGCAGCGGCGATCTGGGACCGGCGGCCTACCAGTTCATCGACTGGCTGCACAGCGCCGGCCAGACGCTGTGGCAGATGCTGCCGCTAGGCGGCATCGGGCCCGGTAACTCGCCCTACATGAGCAGTTCGGCCTTTGCCGGCAATGTGCTGCTGATCGACCTGGCGGAACTGCAGCAACGCGGCTGGTTGAGCGCCGCGGCGCTGATCCAGCCGCCAAGCGCCACCTTGCAGCCTCGGCGCATCGACTTCGCCAGCATGGTGCCCTGGCGCATGCAGGCTTTGGCCCAAGCGGCTGCCCAGTTCGAGCGCAGCGCCAGCCCGGCGGACCGCGCGGATTTCGAGGCCTTCTGTCAAGGCGAGGCCGATTGGCTGGACGACTACGCCCTGTTCATGGCCTTGTGCGAGGCCAGCGGCTGGGCCGATTGGAGCGATTGGCCCGCAGGCCTGGCCAGGCGCGAACCGGCGGCGCTGGTGGCTGCGCGTGGGCAGCATGCCGCCGCATTGAACTTCTGGCGCTTCTGCCAGTGGTGCTTCTTCCGCCAGTGGGCCGCGCTGCGTGCCCATGCGCATGCCAAGGGCGTGAAGATCATCGGCGATACGCCGATCTTCATCGCCCACCAGAGTGCCGAGGTGTGGGCCAGGCAGGACTTGTTCGAGCTCGATGCCTGCGGCCGCCCCACCGTGGTGGCCGGCGTGCCGCCCGACTATTTTTCGGCCAACGGCCAGCGTTGGGGCAATCCGCTGTACCGCTGGCCGGCGCATGCGGCTGAGGGTTATGCCTGGTGGATTCAGCGCATCCGCCGCACGCTGACCCTGGTGGACATCGTGCGCATCGACCACTTCCGCGGCTTTGCCGACTACTGGGAGATCCCGGCCACCGAACCCACCGCGATCAACGGCCGCTGGCTGAACGGCCCCGGCATTGCCCTGTTCCAGGCGATCGAGGCCGCGCTGGGGCCCGTGCCGCTGATCGCCGAGGACCTGGGCGACCTGTCGCCGGCGGTCAGGCGCTTGCTCGCCGCCACCGGCTTTCCCGGCATGGCGGTGCTGCACTTCGCCTTTGCCGGCGGCGCCAGGGAACCGTTTCTGCCGCACAACCACCGGCAGCACAGCGTGGTCTACACCGGCACCCATGACAACGATACCTCGGTGGGCTGGTGGTCCAAGGCCACCGAGCATGAGCGCCACCATGCCCGCGCCTACCTGACCACCGACGGCCATGATATCGCCTGGACGCTGATGCGGGCGGCGGCCGCCTCGGTGGCCGACACCGCCGTACACCCGATGCAGGATGTGCTGGCGCTGCCCGGCGAGTGCCGGATGAACCTGCCCGGCGGTGCCGCCGGCTGGTGGGTATGGCGCTTCGAGTGGAGCCAGCTGCATGCCTGGCACGGCCATCGCCTGGCCGACATGACACGCTTGTACGGCCGCAACCCCGTGGACGCGGCGGTCGGCTGAATCGGCCCGCAAGCGGCCACACAGCCGTAAAAAAGGCGCCTCACGGCGCCTTGGATCACAAGCCGGCAGATGCCGGCCGGTGATCAGTTCAGTGCGTTCTTCTTGCCGTCCTTGTAGACGTACAGCGTCATCGCCGGGTTCTTCAGCTCACCGTCAGCCTCGAAGCCGACCTTGGTGGTCACGCCCTGGTAACTGATGGCCTTGAGCTTGGGCAGGTAGACCTTGGGGTCGGCGGAGCCGGCCTGCACCATGGCGTCAACCAGCACATGCACCGCATCGTAGACGTAGGGCGAGTAGACCTGGAACTGGCCGGGGTACTTGGCGTCGTAGCGCGCCTTCCAGGCCTTGCCGCCGGGCATCTTCTCCAGCGAAGCGCCGCCTTCGGCGCAGACCACGCCGCCCAGCGACTTGGCGCCACCTGACAGCTCGGCCAGCTTGGCGGTGCAGATGCCGTCACCGCCGAAGAACTTCATGTTGCTCATGCCGAGCTGGTCCATCTGGCGCAGCATCGGGCCGGCCTGCGGGTCCATGCCGCCGAAGAAGATCGCGTCGGGCTTCTTGCCTTTGATGGCGGTCAGGATGGCCATGAAGTCGGTGGCTTTGTCGTTGGTGTACTGCTCGTCCACTACCTTGATGCCCTTGGCCATGGCGGTCTTCTTGAACACCTCGGCCACACCTTGCCCGTAGGCGCTGCGGTCGTCGATGATGGCGACCGACTTGACCTTCAGGTTGTTGGCCGCATGCAGCGCCAGACCAGCACCCAGCGCGTTGTCATTGGCCAGCAGGCGGAAGACGTTGGTAAAACCCTGCTGCGTCAGCTTGGGGTTGGTGGCCGACGGGGTGACCATCGGGATGCCGCACTGGTTGTAGATCGCCGAGGCCGGGATGGTAGTGCCGGAGTTCAGGTGGCCGACCACGCCGTTGACCTTGGCATCGCACAGCTTGGACGCTGCGGCGGTGCCTTGCTTGGGATCGGCGGCATCGTCTTCGGCTA
>JBBQZM010000181.1:0-7558 GCA_038207685.1 Burkholderiales bacterium | reverse complement strand
GCCTGGCGAACCTCAAAGGGACGCTGAAATGGCACCCCCACGCTCACTTCGTTCGCTGCCCCCCAAGGGGGCGCTCAGTACCTTCGGAACGGCCGGGCGGTACTGACATGATGCCCCCACGCTCACTTCGTTCGCTGCCCCCCAAGGGGGCGCTCAGTACCTTCGGAACGGCCGGGCGGTACTGAGATGGCCATGCATTTCGATCTCGTCGACCTGCGCCTGATGGTGCGCATTGCCGAGACCAATGGCCTGACCCGCGGCGCCGAGGCCTCGCACATGAGCCTGCCGGCCGCCAGCACGCGGGTGAAGAACATGGAGGAGAGCATCGGCGCCAAGCTGCTCTACCGCACCAGCCAGGGCGTGACGCTGACGCCGCCGGGCCAGGCCTTTGTGCACCATGCGCGGCTGGTGCTGGGCCAACTGGAGCACCTGCGCGGCGATCTTCAGAGCTTCGCCAAGGGCATCAAGGGACATCTGCGGGTGTATGCCAACACCACTGCGCTGGGTGAGTTCTTGCCGCCGGTGCTGCGCACCTACCTGGCCAGCCATCCCGACGTCAACATCGATCTGCGCGAGCGGCTCAGCCACGACATCGTGCGCGCCGTCACCGAGGGCCAGACCGACATCGGCATCGTCGCCGGTGCGGTGCGCACCGAGAACCTGGAAACCCTGCCCTACCGCCAGGACAACCTGATCCTGGTGGTGCCGCGTGGCCATGCGCTGGCTGGCGGCGGGCCGGTGGCCTTTGCCGATACGCTGGAGCTCGACCATGTCGGCCTGCACGAGGCCAGCGCCATCCACGCCTTTCTGCGTCAGGCCTGCCACCAGTTGCACCGGGTGCTGCCCACGCGCATCGAGGTCGGCAACTTCGAGGCTGCCTGCCGCATGGTCGAGGCCGGTGTGGGTGTCAGCATCCTGCCGGGCTCGGCGGCGCAGCGCCATGCGCTGACCATGGCCATCGACACCGTGCCGCTGAGCGATGCCTGGGCGCTGCGCGAGATGCAGATCTGCATGCGCAGCCTGCAGGCGCTGCCGGCCTTCGCGCGCGATCTGGTCGACCTGCTGGTGGCCGACGCCGAATCCGCCGCCGACGGCTGAGTCAGCGCTTCAGACCACCTCGGCGCGCCGCCGCCGCTCGGCGTCGAGCTTGAAGCGCTTGACCGCCTCGCTCAGGCGCTGCGCCTGGGCCTTCAGCGTTTCGGCCGCCGCGGTCGACTGTTCCACCAACGCAGCGTTCTGTTGCGCCATCTGGTCAAGCTCAGCCACGCTGTGGTTGACCTGGCCGATGCCCGCGCCCTGTTCGGCGGTGGCCTGGGTGATGTCGCGGATCTGGGTGTTGACCTCGCGCACCGAGGCCACGATGCGCTGCATCGCCTGGCCAGCGGCGCTGACCATGCTGGCGCCCTCGTCGGTGCGCTCCACCGAGGCCTGGATCAGCGCCTTGATCTCGCGCGCCGCGGTGGCCGAGCGTTGGGCCAGCATGCGCACCTCGGCCGCCACCACAGCAAAACCGCGGCCCTGCTCGCCAGCACGGGCGGCTTCCACCGCCGCGTTCAGCGCCAGGATGTTGGTCTGGAAGGCGATGCTGTCGATCACGCCGGTGATGTCGGCGATGCGGCGTGAGGCGCCGCTGACGTCGGCCATGGTCACCACCGCCCGGCTGACGATTTCACCGCCCTCGGTGGCCACCGCGGCGGCGCTGGCCGCGCTGCTGCCGGCCTGGCTGGCCGCCGTGGTATTGCCCTGCACCGATTGCGTCACCTGCGCCAGCGCCTGCGCGGCTTGCTGCAGATTGCTGGCGGTGCGTTCGGTGCGGCCGCTCAGATCATGGTTGGCCGCGGCAATCTCCTGGCTGGAAAATGCCAGATTCATCGCCGCGTCGTGCACCTCGCCCATGGTGGCATTGAGCTGGTCGCTCATGCGCTTCATCTCGCCGATCAGATCGCCGATCTCGTCGCTGCCCACCAGCAGGATGTCGTTGCTGACGTCGCCCGAGGCGATCGCCCGGGCCACCCGCGCCGCCTTGGCCAGGCCGCGGGTGATCGAGGCATACACCAGGTGCAAGGCCAGCAGCGTGCCGGCCAGGGCCAGGGTGATCAGCAGCACCAACTGGCGCAGCCGAGCATTGAAGGCGCTGTTCAGGTCATCGGTGCGGAGGGTCGAGCCCAGCATCCAGCCCCAGGGCTCGAAGCCGGCCACATGGCTGAGCATCGGTACCGCGTCGCGCTGGCCCGGCTCGGCCCAACGGTAGGCCAGCTGGCCGCTGCCCTGCTGGCGCGCCAGGCTCACCAGTCGCTGGTACAGCGGCTGGCCGTCGGCGTCGCGCTGGCCCGCCAGGTCCTGGCCGACCCGGGCGTTGTCCAGCGGATGCATCAGCAGACGCGGGCTGGTATCAGCCACCCAGAAGTACCCGCTCTCGCCGTAGCGGGCACCGCGCAGTACCTGCAGCGCCAGCGCCTGGGCCTGTGCCTGGCTCAGCACCTTGGTACTCTGCAGGCCATGGGCCCAGTGCAGCACCGCGCTGGCGGTCTCCACGTTCTGCTGCAGCGCCAGCTCGCGGCCGCGCAGCTCACTGGCCTGGTTCTGCCAACTCAGCCAGCCCGCCAGTGCCAGCATCAGCAGCAGGCTGATGGCCGCCAGCGTGGCCAGCTTGAGGCGAATCGACACATGGTTGAGCACCCGGTGGACCGGGCTGCGGCGTGCGGGTCCGCCAGGGCGAGAAGGAGACATGGTGGGTTCCGGTCAGGCCCGCCCCCACGCCACCTTGGCACGGTCCGGCAACAGGCCCACTCGTGGGCTATCGACGCGGCCGCGTCACAACTTGAGCGCCGGGCGGCGCCCGCCAGGCCGAGCGAACCCGGGCGTCCGCCTTCAGCCGCCGGCGGGCTCGTCCGGCTCGTCCGGCGCCAGGCTGACCGCGCCCTGCGCCACCAGGCTGGCGATGCGGTCCTCGGCATAACCCAGGCCGCGCAGAATCTCCTGGCTGTGCTCGCCCAGGCGAGGCGCGTGCCGGTGCAGCCTGGCCGGCGTTCGCGAGAAGTGCACTGGCGGCGAGACCTGCACGATGGCGCCTTCACTGGGATGCTGTTGCGCCCGAAAGAAGTCGGTGGCCCGCAGGTGCTCGTCGTCGAACAGGTCTTCGGTACTCTGCACCGCCACCGCCGGCACCTCGGCCTGGCCCAGTGCCAACAACCAGTCGCGTGTGCTGCGGCCAGCCATCGCCACGGCCACCAGCGCATACAGCGCATCGATGTGACGCGTGCGCGCGCCGATGCCTGAGAACCGCGAATCCTGCGCCAGTTCGGGCTGGCCGATCAGGGCGAAGAACTTGCGCCAATGGGCGTCGGTATAGGGCATCACCGCGACATGACCGTCGGTGGTGGCGTAGGGGCGGCGATGGGGCGAGACCACGCGTGGGTACACCGCCGGGCCGGTGGGCGGGTCGAACACCCGGCCGTACTGGTGCTCGACCAGGTTGAAGGCCACCACGGTCTCGAACATCGGCACCTCGATGTACTGGCCTTCGCCGCTGCGGTCGCGGTGGCGCAGCGCGGCCACGATGGCCAGCGCCAGTGTCAGGCCGCTGACCTTGTCGGCCACCGCGCTGGCCACATAGGTGGGCTCGCCGCTGACCGTGCCCTGCAGCGCGGCCAGGCCGCTGATGGCCTGGATGGTGTCATCGAAGGCCGGCGCGTCCTCATAGGGCCCGCCCTGCCGGTAGCCCACCGCATGGGCATAGATCAGGCCGGGCTTGTGCGCGGCCAGGGCGGCATAACCCAGGCCCAGCCGCTGCACCGCCAAGCGCCGGATGTTGGTGACAAAGACGTCGGCATCGGCACACAGGTCGAGCATGATGCGCCGGCCTTCCGGGTGCTTCATGTCGACCGCGATGCTGCGCTTGTTGCGGTTGGCGCCGAAGAACACCGCCCCCATGCCGGCATGGCGCGCCGGCCCGATGTGGCGGGTGTTGTCGCCGTCCAGCCCCTCGACCTTGACCACATCGGCGCCCAGGTCGCCCAGCCACTGGGTGGCATACGGCCCGAACAACACGCTGCTGGTGTCGATGATGCGCACGCCTTCCAGCAGCGAAGGCAGGGCGGGAGCGGTATCGGTCATGGCGAGGCGCGGTGGGCGGGGTGGGCGGGGTGGCGCCGATGCTGGGGCATGCCGCGACCTGCGGCTGTCGGTTCGGAGACTGTGCGCCCGCGCGCGCTGCCGCGCTCAGCGATCCTTGAACACCGGCGCACGCTTCTGCAGGAAGGCGGCCACACCCTCGGCAAAGTCACCGGCGCGGCTCATCTCGCCCTGCACACGGGCCTCCTGACTCAGCGCGTCGTCGAAGTCCATGGCCACCGCTTCGTCCAGCAGGTGCCGGGTGGCAGCCAGCGCGCGCGCGGGCATCAGCGCCAGCCGCTGGGCCAAGGCCAGCGTGCTGGCCTTCAGCTCGGCATCATCCACGCAGCGCCAGATCATGCCCATGGCCGCCGCCTCCTCGGCCGGTAGCTTGTCGCCGGTCATCGCCAGGCCCAGCGCGCGGGCGCGGCCCACCAGCCGTGGCAGCAACCAGGTGCCACCGCCGTCGGGCACCAGACCGATCTTGGAGAAGGCCTGGATGAAGCTGGCCGAGCGGGCGGCGATCACCAGGTCGCAGCCCAGCGCGATGTTGGCGCCGGCGCCGGCGGCCACGCCATTGACCATGGCGATCACCGGCACCGGCATGCTGCGGATGCGCAGTGCCAGCGGCTTGTACAAGCGCTCGACCACGCCTTCCACATCGGCGGGCGAGCCGTCCTGGCCCATGCCTTCGTCATTGAGGTCCTGGCCGGCGCAAAAACCGCGCCCGGCGCCGGTGAGTACCAGGCAGCGAACAGATTCGTCGGCCGCGGCCGCCTCCAGCGCCAGGCGCAGTTGCAGGTGCATGGCGGCGGTGAAGCTGTTCAGCGCCGCCGGCCGGTTGAGGGTGAGGAAGCGCACCGCGGCTTGGTTGCTGATCAACACCAGGGGTTCGGACATGGTTGGGGCTCCGGCATCGCGGCCCGGCGGGCCACCCAGCCGCCATTCTGGCCGCAGCCCGAAGGCCAGGGCCTCGGCGGGTAAGATTCGATCCGCCATGAATGCGTCCGCCGCCGCCCCTTCACAAGCCCGCGCTTTTGCCCCCGGCCTGTTCATCCGCGGCTTCGCGCCACCGCTGTCGCTGTCGGCCTACAAGCTGGTCGCCTTCGACATGGATTCGACGCTGATCAACATCGAGTGCATCGACGAAATCGCCGCGGTTGCTGGCCGCAAGGACGAGGTGGCGGCCATCACCGAGGCGGCGATGCGCGGCGAGATCACCGATTTCAAAGACAGCCTGCGCCGCCGCGTGGCGCTGCTGGCCGGCGTGCCCGAATCGGCGCTGCTGCAGGTTTATGAGCAGCGCCTGCAACTCAATCCCGGTGTCGAGGCCTTTGTACAGGCATGCCAGCGCGCCGGGCTGAAAACCCTGCTGGTCTCGGGTGGCTTCAGCTTCTTCTCCGAGCGCATTCGCCACCGCCTGCGGCTGGACTTCGCCCGCGCCAACAGCCTGGGCACTTTCAACGGCCGCCTCACCGGCACTTTGTTCGATCGGCCCTGGGGCGACATCTGCGACGGCGCCGAGAAGCGTCGCGTGGTGCTGGAAGTCTGCGAGCTGATGGGCATCGCCCCCGAGCAAGCCATCGCCGTGGGTGACGGCGCCAACGACCTGCCGATGATGACCGTGGCCGGCCTGTCGATCGCTTACCACGGCAAGCCGGCGGTGCGCGAGCAGGCGATGATCTCGATCGAGTCGGGCGGCATGGACCGCGCGCTGGAACTGCTGATAGGCTGACAGGCTGACGGGCTGACGGCGCCGAGAGGATCAGGCGCCAATCGACGGAAAGGTGCTGATCGCAGCCGGCTGTGGCTACCGCAGGCTCAACAAGCGCTCGGCATGCTGCAGCGTGCGGGTGGCCTGGGCGATGGCCTGGCTGGCATGGCCTTGGTGCAGACCGGCCTGTTGCAGCGCCGCCAGCGCCGTGGCCTGCGCCCGGTGCACGGCGGCCTGGTAGGCCAGCGCATAGGCGGCCTCGGCGAGCAGGGCGCGGGCCTCACCCACCCCGAGCGCACGGTCTTCCGACAAGCCGGCCAGGCGTTCGGCCAGCAAGCCGGCTTCGCCTGCTGCCGACTGGCAGGCCGGCAAGGCCGCCGCCACCAGCCGCTGCAGCAGCACTGACTCACTTTCGATCTGGCGGCCCCGGTCGGCCAGCTTCTCGCGGGCATCGCAGAGTTCATCGGCCAAGGGCTGCCATGCGCTGTCATCGGCCAGCCCGGCCCGCCGCAGTTGCGCCTCGAGTTGCATCACGACCTGCTGGCCGTCGGACAGATTGCTCATGCTGGCGGATTCCCGGTGATATTGAAGCAGAAGGGCCGTTCGCAACGGTCCACTACAGACCTATCGGCATCTGGCCAGTGAAACTTGAGCCCCGACCGCCCCAAGTCAGAAAGTCACCTACCCTGTGCGGGCAAGCCCCGCTGGCCCTTGTGACTGCCGCTGCCTAGGATGTACCCCCACACCCCATCAAGAGAGCGCCCCATGAGCCAGAGCCCCACCCAGTACCTGCTGGACGCCAGCCGCATGCCCAGGTTTTGGTACAACATTGCCGCCGATCTGCCCTCGCCGCCGCCGGCGGTGCTGCACCCGGGCACGCTGCAGCCGATCGGCCCGGACGACCTGGCGCCGTTGTTCCCGATGGCGCTGATCGGCCAGGAGGTGTCGACCGAACGCGAGATCGAGATCCCCGAGCCGGTGCGCGAGGTATTCCGGCTGTGGCGGCCGGCGCCGCTGTTTCGCGCCCACCGGCTGGAGAAGGCGCTGGGCACGCCAGCCAAGATCTACTACAAGTACGAGGGCGGGTCGCCGGCCGGCAGCCACAAGCCCAATACCGCCGTGCCGCAGGCCTGGTACAACGCCCAGGCCGGCGTGAAGAAGCTCACCACCGAGACCGGCGCCGGCCAATGGGGCTCGTCGCTGGCCTTTGCCGGCAACTTGTTCGGCCTGGACGTCACCGTGTTCCAGGTGCGTGTGAGCTACGACCAGAAGCCCTACCGCCGCGCGTTGATGGAGACCTACGGCGCGCGCTGTATCGCCAGCCCATCGAACGAAACCAACTACGGCCGCGCCGTGCTGAGCCAGCGGCCCGACCACCCCGGCTCGCTGGGCATCGCCATCAGCGAGGCGGTGGAAATCGCGGCCCAGCATGAGGACACCAAGTACGCGCTGGGCTCGGTGCTCAACCATGTGCTGCTGCACCAGACCATCATCGGCCAGGAGGCGATGCTGCAAATGGAGATGGCCGGCGACGACCCCGATGTGATCGTCGGCTGCACCGGCGGCGGCAGCAACTTTGCCGGCATCGCCTTCCCCTTCATCGGCCAGCAGCTGCGCGGTGGCGGCAAGACCAAGCAGCGCCGCATTGTGGCGGTGGAGCCCGCCGCCTGCCCCAGCCTGACCCGTGGCCAATACGCCTACGACTTTGGCGACACCGGCCACATGACACCG
>JBBQZM010000180.1:0-7596 GCA_038207685.1 Burkholderiales bacterium | reverse complement strand
CGAGTCGCTGCTCCAGCGGACACAGCAGGCGGTCACGCCGAAGCCATGGGTGTTGCCGGTGGTGGGCGTCGGCATGCTGTTGTGGCTGGGTTGGCGCTGGTCGCACCGCCGGCACCCAGCGCGGCAAGTCAGCGTTAGCGTGCCGGCGAATGTCGAACAGCGCCACGTCGCCGGGCTCGCAGACCTGCCTTGGGCCGGTCTGACGGCGTTGGGCTGGCCGCTGGTGCCCGTGGCATGGCGAGAGCGCCTCAGCCCTGCGGCCGCCGCAGCCGTGGTGAGCACTGTGCTGTCGATCGGGCGGCGGCTATTGCGCCGTCGCCTGCGCTGAATGCTTCCGCTTGCCGTGCCCATTGGAAACGAGCTGAAGCGCTTGGCATCGCGTAACAGGGCCGCTCGAAGAACTCGATGAGCCGTTCGTGGTTGAAGACGCCGTCGACGTTCATCCCATTCGCGCGACTCCGATGGGTGACCGTGGAGATCATCGACAGCTTCTCGCTGACAGTGGGCGCGCTATGTGCGTCTTCGCACAGACTTCGGCCGCAGCTTGGGGCAAGTTCAAGATGCCCGGGTACTGGGGCACCGCGTCGACTGTCGCCAGCGGACACCCTGAAGCCAAGGAGTACCTCATGTTCAGATTGAAGACCCTGCTTTTCGGCGAGCGTTCGGTCACCAAGGTGGCCGGGCTGTTTGCGTCGCGCGCTGAGGCCGATCTGGCAGCCAGCATCCTGGTAGACAGCTCTGGCTTATCGGCGGCGCAAGTCAACGTGTTCGGCCCGGCCGACGGCACGTTCTCCCGAGAGGCCGTGCTGGGCCGCGCGATGGAGCCTGAGCAGCGCGGCATCTGGTTGACCGTCATCCGAGCCCATCTGGCCCTGGGCGCGCTGGGACTCCTGGCTGGCGCGCTGCTGTATGCGGTGCTGATGTCGATCGATAGCCCCGCCTTGCGCAGCACGCCGGGCATGGGTTTCGTGGCATTGGCCGGGTTCGGTGCCACCTTCGGGCTCATCCTGGGGGGTGCGCTGTCGCTCAGGCCCGACCAGGCACGCCTGATCGCACGGGTTCGCCGCGGGCTGCGCAGTGGCCAATGGGCGGTCGTTGCACATCCTGTCGACCCCGTTCAGACGCATGCCGCCGTGTCGTTGCTGACCGGCGGCAGCCTGAAGGTCATGCGCAGTTTCTGAAGGCTGGCGGGCTCCGCCGCATCCCACCCACACTCATACGGAAAGACCCCGCCATGCCCATGAATCCCCACCCCACCTCCTTCGGCGTATTCAAGCCCGTGGACCACGTGCTGATGTCCTTTGCGACCGCCGCCGATTCCGACGCTGCCGTGAGCGCATTGCGGGACGCCGGCTTCGGCGAGTCGGATGTCTCGCGCTACACGCCCAGCGAGATGCGGGACCAGGCGGAACTGGACATCGGCAATGCCGGCGGTCTGGCTTCGTTGGGGCAGGATCTGAACCTCGTCAAGGCCCACCTGGCGCTGGCCCTGCAGGGCCAGTGCTTCGTTGTCGTCAGCGCAGCCCACGCCGAACAGGTGCAAAGCGTCACTGAGGTGGCAAAGCGCGCGCACGCCACCCGCGCGCAACACTACGGCACGCTGGTGATCGAGGAACTGATTCCTCCGGGAACCAGCGCCCAGCAGACAGCCGAATCACCGGACCGCGGCCTGGATCTGCAGAAGGGTACGCGCGACGACGTGCTCGGCCCCGAAGCCGACGCGTGAACCCGGTTCAGGGCGCCCACGACCCAGAGCCACATCGCACCCCGCGCAACGCAACCCAACGGCGCGGGGCGGTGGTGATGCAACGCACGAGACCGCCAGGCCCGCGTGGACGCAGCCACAGGGGGGCGCGTTCGGCGTCTCAGGCGTTAGCCGTCGATCGGGAACACGAGCCACTGACGCGGGCGCGGGCGCGGGTACTGACGAACGTTCGTGGCGGTGGTCATCGTGAATCACATCACTGATACCGACTCAACTCCACCAAGTGCTGGCGCGTTTTCGCGGATGCCGGTTGAACTCATGCGCGCTGTTCCACTGGATCGCCACGAATTTATCGCCCCGTTTTGCCTTGTGGTGAGAAAACGATGAAACGTGCGTTGACGGCCGCCCGCCTGTCCACGGCAAAGCGCATCGGAATTGGCTTTGTCTTCCTCTGGTTCGCGGTCGGGGGCATGGCGCATTTCATGGCGACTGACGCCGAGATGCGCATCGTTCCGCCGTACATCCCGTGGCCTCGAGCGGTGGTGCTGTTGAGCGGTGTGTTCGAGCTGCTGGGCGCCCTGGGTCTGCTGTGGCGCCCTGCGCGCCGCGCAGCCGGTATCGGATTGTTCGTGTTGACGCTCGCGGTCACGCCAGCGCACATCTACATGCTGCAGCGGCCTGAACTGTTTTCCGTGCCGATCTGGGCACTGTGGCTGCGGCTGCCGATTCAAGTCGCTTTGCTCGGACTCATCGCATGGTGCACGGCTGCGCCAGAGGTGCCAGCACCCGGCCGTCTGCGCCAGTTGTCGAATTCCGAGCGCTTGCGTTGCGTTGCCTTGCGCACAGACAGCCGGCAATCCACCGCCGCACGATGCGGGCGATGCAGTCGTGTCCTTGCCAGACGTTCTTTTCGGAGTGACCACGATGATTGAAATTCGCACGGGTCAAGCGCCTGCGCCGCTGTCGAGACAGGTCTTCGGTGAGCGCTACCGTGCCAGTTTTGTTGATCCGGCGTTCGCGGCTGAGAAGGACGCGATCGCCCGTCTGGAAGAAGTTGCCTGGCAGGCCTACGACGAAGGCCGCAAAGCGCCACTGACGCGCAGGGCTGGACCGGCTTACGCCGACCCGGCGTATGCGCTCTCTGTGGAGTGGCTGGCCACCCGGCAGGCCATTGACCAGGCACAGCTGGCCTGGGCCACAACCCCGCCACAAAGTCGCGCGTGCTGCAGCGCCATCCAGAAAGAGGTGTGCAACGTAGCCCGCTCGGTGGTGGCCGCCGTTCTGGCCTTGCGTGCCGGGCACTTGAGCCAGCCCGACCAGCAGATCCAGTCTGCGCGTCCCAAGTGACGTCGGCGCAGCGCCACGTCCGGAGCGACTCGTCGCCCGGTCCTCCACGACTCCAACACTCACTCAACCGAAAGGTTTCACCATGATCGAGAAGACCGCCAGCGTGCATTGGGAAGGCCAGGGCAAGAAGGGCCAGGGACAGATCAGCACCGAAACCGGGGCGCTCAAGGCTTACCCCTACGGTTTTGCCAGTCGCTTCGAGGACGACCGCCGTGGCACCAACCCCGAAGAGATCCTTGGCGCCGCGCATGCCGCCTGCTTCACGATGGCGTTCTCCTTCGCGTGCGACAAGGCGGGGTTCGGCACCACCTCGGTCGATACCCAGGCCCGCGTGCGCCTGGCACCGCAGGGCGACGGGTTCGTCATCGACCGCATCGCGCTCACGTTGAAGGCCACTGTTCCAGGCATCGACGAGTCGCAGTTCCAGGAGATCGCCCTGGCCGCCAAATCCGATTGTCCGTTGTCGAAGGCGCTGGCAAGCGTGGCCGAGATCAGCCTGCAGGCAACGCTCAACAAAGGCACCCCATGACGAACGAAAATGCCGCGGCGGTAGCCATTGCGGCGCTGGCCGCCGCCGATCACATGCTGGGTGACCCGAACGCGAGCCTGACGCTGCTCGAGTACGGCGGCTATGAATGCCCCGCCTGTATCCAGGCCGAGCCGCTGACGCAACACCTCGTCGACGCTTTCGGCAAGCGAATGCGCTTCGTGTTTCGACACTTTCCGCTGGTGGAGGTACACCCGCAAGCCGAATTGGCGGCCGAGGCAGCCGAAGCCGCTGCCGCGCAAGGCCAGTTCTGGGCCATGCACCACCTGCTGTTCACCCAGCCGCAGCAGCTGGGTCTGTCAGCGTTGGCCAGCCATGCGCAATCCATCGGCCTCGACATGAACCGCTTCAACGCCGAGATGGCGGATCGGATCTACACGCAAAGGATCCAGGAGCACCGCCGAGCCGGCGAGCGCAGGGGCGTTCGGGCCACACCCGCGTTCTTTCTGAACGGAACGCCAGTGGATGTCTCGTTCGGCTTCGAGAAGCTGGAAGCGGCAGTTCACGCCGCCCTGCAGTCCGCCCCGCATGCCGCGCAGAAGCACCCATGAACATCTCTGAATCCGCCCTCTGAAAGAAGCCGTCATGCCTCAGAAAGCCTGGAGCGCCAAGCGCGAGCGCCAGTACGCGCACATCAAGGACGGCCTGATCGACGGCGGCAAACCTCTGCCTCTGGCCGAAGAGATCGCGGCACGGGTGGTCAACAAGGAGCGGGCGCAGCACGGTGAGTCTGCGGCAGCGAGCCCCTCGTCGATCAACGACATGCCCTCCGGTCGGCGTGGCGGCTTGCGCTCGCATCAGGGCGCAGGCGGTCGAACCTTGCTGCAGCTCCGCAACGAGGCACGCCAGCGCGGCGTGAAAGGTCGGTCATCGATGAACAAGGCGCAGCTCGAGCAGGCGTTGGCGCGATGAATGTGCACCCACCCGACACATCGGTCGCCGAGAGCCCGACCGTCGCTCAGCTGCGCTGAGGTGCAGTGCGTCGGCCAGGACTTTGGTTCGACCCGGAGACGGCAGCCTGCCGTCGCGGCGCCATCTGCCGAGCGGTGTGCGCCGGCGCACAGACTGCGCCACGCTTGCACCGTCACCATCGCGGTCAAGGGTGCAGTGCAAAAGCCCCGCCACTGCGCCTCAAGCGCCCATCACCAAGGCAACATCATGAACCGGCAAGCGCATGTCTGACTGGGAGCGACTGGTGCTCTTGGGTTTGCTCTGGCCGCTGCTGTGGTTGCAGGCTCGGCACGTCCGGCGCACCGCGCCTCGGATGCCGGAGCCGCCGGGGCTGCGCTCCGGCACGGCAGGACAAGGCTCGCTGGTGCGACTGCTGGTGGCCGGCGACTCGGGCGCCGCCGGGGTTGGCGCCGCCAGTCAGGAGCAGGCGCTGTGTGGACAACTGGTCCGGCAGTTGAGTCGGCACCACACCGTCCAGTGGTGCGTGCTGGCGGTCAATGGGCTGGACTCACCAGGTTTGCTGCAACTGCTGAACGAATCGCCTGCTGCGCGTTTCGACGTGGTGGTGCTTTCCATGGGTGCCAACGATGCCACCGGCCTGTGCGCCCCGCTGCTGTGGGCACAGTGGCAGAACCGCTTGGCCGAACTGATCGCCGACCGCTTCAATCCCGACCTGCTGGTGCACAGCGCGGTGCCGCCCATGCATGCCTGCAAAGCCCTGCCGCAGCCACTGCGCTGGTTCATGGGTCGCTGGGCGCGGCAGATGAACACCATGCTGGCGGGTCAGCTTGCCGATCAGCATCGGCGCACCTTGCACTGGCACCCGGAGTCCACGACCAGCGCCGGCATGGCCGTCGACGGCATACATCCAAGTCCCGCGGGCTACTCGGTCTGGGCCGACGGTCTGAGCCGGCACATCCTCGCTGCGCACACGACGTTCCGGGCTGAGCAGCGCTCAGCTGGGCCGGGTGCGGCCAATGCCATGCGTCTGCAGGCAAGCGTCTAGGGTTAGACCGCGCAACCGCGTAACCGCGCAACCGCGCAGGCGCGGGGCCATGCCGCCGATCCGCTATTCGCGGAGAAAAGTCAGCAGGTCCTTGGTCAGGCGCGCCTTGTGTGTGGCGAACAAGCCGTGCGGCGCGTCCTCATATTCGATCAACCTCGAGCCCGCAATGCCCTTGGCTGCGGCGCGCCCGGCCGCATCGATCGGCACCGTCTTGTCAGCGGTGCCGTGGATGATCAGCGTGGGCACCTTGAACGCCGCCATGTCCGGCCTGAAGTCGGTGGTCGCGAAGGACTTGGCGCTGGCCAGCGTGGCGTTCAGCCCCGCCTGCATCGAGACGCTGCGGGCCCACTGCAGCAGCTCGTCGCTCACCGAATGCGAGAGCACCCCGACACCAAAGAAGTCCTTGAAGAACCCGCCGAAGAATTTGGCGCGGTCCTCGGTCATGCCCTTTGTCATTTCTTCGAAGGCGGACGGTTCCGTGCCCTCCGGGTTGTCGTCGGTCTTCAGCATGAAGGGCACGACAGACGACACCAGCGCGGCCTTCGCCACGCCCTTGCCGGCGTGCCGTGACATGTAGCGGGCGACCTCGCCGCCGCCCATCGAGAAGCCGACGAGCGTTGCGTCCTGCGCGCCGGTTTGCTCGATCACCGCGGCCAGATCGTCGGCCAACGTGTCGTAGTCGTAGCCGCTCCAGGGTTGGGATGAACGACCGAATCCGCGGCGGTCGTAGGCGATGGCGCGGAAACCGGCATTGGCGATGGCCATCGCCTGATCGTCCCAGCTGTCGGAAGACAACGGCCAGCCGTGCAACAGGATGACCGGGCGGCCCTGGCCCCAGTCCTTGAAGTAGAGCTTGCTCTTGTCGCTGGTGGTGATGGAGGTCATGGGGTTCTTGTTCAGGGGGGTGAGGGCGCGCCGATAGGCGCGCCCTGAATTCAGCACTCTCATGCGGCCCGTGCTCGGGCCAACGCCCGCCGCAAGGCAGTCCGCAGGGACTGCCTTGTGTGCGGGGTCAGACCAGCGGGATCGGCTCTGCGCTGTCCTCTGGCGGTACCGCGTTCGTGTCCTTGATGGTCAAGGGCTCGGACGACTCGTCGCTTGCAGACAGGGTTAGGAGGTAGGTGACGAACGCCGACGCGCTGGCAAACGCGCTGTCCGGCACCTCGGTGACGACCGGCGTGGCGACTGAATCGTCGTCGCCACCGCCAAAGCAACCCCCGAGCACCAAAACAGACGCCATAGCCGCGCCCACCAACAATTTGCGTGTGATCTTCATGCCGGCCTCACGGGTAGACCGTGCCAGCGGCAGCGGCGGGGTTCAGGCTGCCCGGCAACGGTGTTGTCAGGTACGGGAAAGTGACGCCATAGTTGGCCGCCGTCTTGCGCACGCCATCGGTCAGGGCCAGTCCACCAGCCGGCGCGTCGGCCGGCTTGCAACCCACCTTCAGCGTGTCGGCCGCGCCCGTCAGCACGCACAGCGCGCCCATGGACACCCGCAGCGACAAGTCCACCACGTCGTCGGCCGGACGCCGGCCGTTCGGGAAGCCTGCGTTGTCACCTGCAGCGACGCCCAGCGGGTTCTGCGCGCCTGCGGCCGTGACGGCAATCGAGGTGTTCAGCCGCAGCATCTCGGCCGGCACCACGGTGGTCGGTTGGTTCACGCCGCTGATGCCCTTGAGGAACACCGTGACCAGGTCGGTGCGGGGGAAGTTGGTAGGCGCAACGGCTGCCGGGAACAAGGTCTGGATCAGCGCAGGCAGCACGGGATTGGTGACGTAGTCCGAGAACTTGGCGGCGTCATCCTTCGGCTTGGAGGCGTTGAACTTGTCCTTGTCGTCGATGCCGATGATCAGCTCGTTGACCAGTGGCATTCCGAGTCGCGACACCTGCGTCCAGGCGCCGCCGCTGCGCGTGACCTTGCCCAGACCCGTGGCCGGTGCGCCGTCCAGCAGGCGGCCCTGGCGCAGGCTGGCGGTGGTGAAGGCGCCGATCACCGGGTCGGTGCCGGCTGTCAGGCAACTGATCGGCAGCTCCATCGCC
>JBBQZM010000179.1:0-7604 GCA_038207685.1 Burkholderiales bacterium | reverse complement strand
CTGGGCGTTGGGCTTCTTGGCCAGCGCGGCTTCGGCGGCGTGGATCGCCTTGGTGGCGGCTTGTAGCTCCTTGAGCCGGAAGGTGATGGTCTGGTCGAACATCGACGACACCACGTTGTAGCGCGACTCGGACAGGTCGGAATCGAAGCTGACCTTGGCCCGCTTGGCGATCTCGAACGGGTTCGGGTAGCCCGCCGGCACCTTGCCGCCCATCTGCGCCGGCGGCAGGATCGGCAGGCGCGAGATCTTGGGGTCGAGCAGCAGCGCCTGGCCTTCGCTGGAGACGGTGAACGAGATGAACTTCTTCGCCTCGTCGGGGTTCTTGCCGCCAGCCACCAGGCCGATGTTGGCCGGCACCACCGCCGTCACATCGGGGTAGGCAAATTCCACCGGGAAGCCCGAGTATTTGCCGGCCAGGCCAAAGAAATCGATCACCAGGCCGATGCCGAATTGGCCGTTGTTGACACCGTCGGGCACGCCGAAGCTGCGCTCGGTGATGGCCGCGCTGTTGCCGGCGATCTGCAGCAACTGGGTCCAGCCCTTGTCCCAGCCCTCACCCTGCAGCATCGTCTCCACCGTCAGGTGGGTGGTGCCCGAGCGCGACGGCGAGCTCATCGCCACATGGCCGAAGTACACCGGTTTGAGCAGATCGCCCCACTGGCGCGGCGCCGGCAGCTTGTTGGCCGCCAGGTAGCGCGTATTCCACATCAGGCCGTAGCCGGCCAGCGCCTGGCCCAGGTATAGGCCGCCCGGGTGGTTGATCGGGTAGTTGCCGACCTTGGCCGGCGCCGACTTGTTGGCCAGCGCAGCCACGTTCTCCAGCAGCTTCTGGCCGGCCAGCACCTCGAAGGCATCGGGTGCCGAAGCCCAGAAGATGTCGGGCCGCTGGCCCACCGGCAGCTCGCGTACATAGGCGATGCCCTGCACCGTGTTCTTGTTCAGGATCTCGACCTTGATGTCGGGATGGGCCTTCTCGAACGCCGACTTGTAGGCCTGGGTGAGTTCCTTGGGGAAAGAGGTGACAACGGTGACGGTGCCCGCCAGCGCAGGCCCGGCGAACAGCGCCATCGTCAACGTGGCCAGGCGGAAAGTGGGGGTGCGCAGCATGCAGGTCTCCAGCGTGTCTCTGAGGTGGCGCACCATAGCGGGGGACTGCGGTGCTTGCCTATACGTGCTTGCCTATCCGTGTTTCTGGGCCTGCGGGCACGACACAGGCTTGTCCCGTGGCGGGCGCCGCCGACCTGGCTGGCCGGGGCTGGCCACCGGCCGACGAACACGCTTACTTCGTGACGTGTGTGCCCGGCAAGCGGCCACCGTTCCAGCGGCCGTCCAGCGCGCGCTCGATCTGCGCCGCCAGTTGCAGCAGCAGGCCGTCGTTGGCCTGCCGCGCCTGGAAATGCATGCCCAGCGGCAAGCCCGAGCCCTGCTCGCCCAGCGGCAGCGAAATACCGGGCATGCCGCAGAGGTTGGTCAGCGGCGTATAGGCAAAGTTGCGCCAGAGGTTCTCGAACCAGTCCAGCACCGAGGGGTTGTCGCTGATCGTCAGGTACTCGGTGGTGCCCAGCAGCGGGGTGGGCAGCGCGGTGATCGGCGTGAGCATGACGTCCCAGTCCTCGAAAAACGCGCCAAAGGCCCGCGCCGTGGTGTTGAACACCGATTGCATCTGCGCCCGCTCGCTGAAGCTGGTGCCGATGCCGGCCTCCCAGATGCGGATGTTGATCGGCTCGATCAAGTCGGCCGGCGGACGGCTCAGTCCCTTTGCCGCCAGCAGGTTGGCGATGGTCTGCGCGAAGTTGCTGATGTAGCAGGTGGTCTGGGCGGCAAAGGCCGCGCGGTAGTCAAGCGCTGGCAGCGCCCAGGCCACCTCGTGGCCCAAACCTTCCAGCAAGCGGCCCACACGTTCGAGTTCGGCGACAAACGCCGGCGTGGCGCGGTAGTCACCCCATTCGTGCGACAGCGCGATGCGCAGCCGGCCGGGGTCGCGCTCGATCAGCGTGCTGTAGGGCTCGGCCGGCAACCAGTAGGGCATGAACTCGCCCGGCGCGCCGCCGCGGCAATGGTCGACAAAAGCCGCCGTGTCACGCACCGTGCGGCTCTGGCAGCCCTGGGTGGAGACCAGGCCACTCAGATCGGACAGCTTGGGTGCGATCGAGAACACGCCGCGCGAGGGCTTGAGCCCGATGTTCCCGTTGGCCCCCGCCGGGATGCGGATCGAGCCGCCGCCATCGGTGGCATGGGCCATCGGCAGCACGCCGGCCGCCACCACCGCCGAACTGCCGGCCGATGAGCCCAGCGTGGTGTAGCCCAGGTTCCAGGGGTTGCGGGTGATATAGACCGCAGGGTTCTCGGCCGACGAGCAGACGCCGAACTCCGGCGTGGTGGTGCGGCCCATCAGGTTGAGACCGGCGCGGCGCATCTGCCCGGTCAGAAAGCTGTCCTCGGTGGGCCGGTTGCCGACCATGAAGCGCGAGCCCATTTCCTGCAGCCGGCCTTGCAGCGTCGGCCCCAGGTCCTTCATCAGAAAGGGCAGGCCCGCGAAGAAGCCCTCGGCGCGGGCGCCAGCCTGGAACGGGTCGACCACCGCATCGTCGAACAACTCGACCACGGCACCAAGCGCCGGATTGACCTTGGTCACCCCGGCCGCCACCTGCGCCGCCAGATCCGCCGCGCTCAAGTCACCACTGCGCAGCCGCCCGGCCAGCGCCACCGCGTCGTGGCGGGCCCATTCTTCCCAGCGCATTGCCAGTGTCATGTCACATCGCTCCTGAATGAAATCCCGGTCCGCCATCGGCGCATCTATGCCAGTCTAAGGTGAGGCTTGCCCGCCAGTTCGCGGCCGCCGAAGTTGCGGCCTGGTCAGCCTGAACTTGCGGAGAAACACGCGCGCCACCCCCCGCAATCCGGGGGTGCCAGCCCCCTGCTTTGTGACGATGGCTGAACGCCTGGGAAAGACGATGCATCAACACAACCTCTTACTCAGGAGTTCCGATGTTCCAGATCTCGAAAGCCGTCGCCCACCAAAGTCGAACTGTGCAGCGCCTGCAGACCCGCCGATGCGCTCTTGCCGTCGCAGCCCTGCTGGCTCTGACCGGAACCCCGGCCAGCGCAGCCAGCTACAACTGGACGACGGGCTCGTTCAACTCAAGTGGGGCACCCAACCCGCTGCCGCCTGGCGATACCTTGACCCTCTCCACCATCACCACCACGATCAAGCAGTTCAACGGCGTCAATTTCGTCAACGACGGCACCGTGCAGCACCAATTGAACGGGGGCACCGTGTATCTCTCCGGCGGCGCCACCATCGTCAACAACGGCCTGTGGGAAGAGCAGGGCACCAACGTCTTTGCCACCGGCAATGCGGCGGGCGGCACCTTCACCAATCAGGGCACCTACCGCAAGAGCTCCACCGGCAGCAGCACGTTCTCGACCAATTCACTGGTGAACAACGGCACCATCGACATCCAGCAGGGCACGATGACTTTTGGTGCGGGTTTCGCCAGCAATCAAGGGGTGTTGACGGGCAGCGGCGCAATCAATGCCATTGCCGGCATCAACAACAGCGGCACGCTGGCGCCAGGCTCGTCCGGGGCCGGCACGCTGGCGCTGAACGGCGGCTACACACAGACAGCCGCCGGCACCTTTGCGGTCGATCTGACCCATCTGGCCAGCAACGACTTGTTCACCATCACAGGCGCCGCCAACCTGGCCGGCACACTGGCGCTGAACTGCCTGGGCGCCTGCAGCTTCGCGGTGAACGACTCGTTCACGATCTTGTCCAGCGGAGCGGCGCGCAGCGGCAGCTTCTCCAACGTCACGCTGAATGGCTTTGCCACCGGCGCCTTCAGCGTGAACTATGGCGCCAACAGCGTCAGCCTGATGGTCACCGAAGACGTCAGTCCCGTGCCCGAAACGAGCAGCTGGGCGATGTTGCTGGCCGGGCTGGCCGTGCTGGGCTGGGGTGGCGCGACGCGTCGTCGGGCGTCAGTGACGCATTGACCCTGCGCGCCGGGCTCGGGCTCGGCGCCTGAGCCCGCCAGTTGCCGCCGGCCATAGTCGTTTGTCACGCGACGGACAAGGCCGCCGCAGCCCACCCGGAAAGGCATTGCTAAGCTGCGAGCGTGTATAGCCACGCTCAAGCCCCGACCTTTCCGCAGGCGCCGCAGGCAGCGCAAAAGCTCACCACGCCGCCGGCCATCGGCGCCTGGCAGCTTGACCTGCTGGGCCGGGTGCAACTGCGCCATGGCCACATCACCGTGACCCGCTGGCCCAGCCGGGCGGTGGCGGCGCTGCTGGCACGCCTGGCACTGGCGCCCGGGCGTGACCACCCCCGCGAAGAACTGATCGAACTGCTGTGGCCCGGCGTGGCGCTGGACAAGGGTCGCCAGCGCCTGCGCCAGGCCTTGTCGCTGCTGCGGCGCGTGCTGGAACATGGCCCCGGCACTCTGCCCCCCCTGCTGCAGGCCGACCGGCTGCTGATACGACTGACACCCCAGGCCATGAGCTGCGATGTGCTGCAGTTCCAGCAGCATCTGGCCTGCGGCGAGCCTGCGATGGCACGCGCGCTGTATGCCGGCGAATTGATGCCCGGCTACTACGACGACTGGATCGTGGCCGAACGCCACCGGCTGGAGTCTCTGCGCGAGGGGCTGGACTTACCCCCCTTGGCCCCAGTCCGCTCGCCTGAGGGCAAGCCGCCGGCTGCTGACCCGATGCCGGCGCCTGAGACAGCCGTCACGTCCGCTCACGACGGCTGGCGCAGAGCGGCCCTGCCGACGCTACCCGCACTGCCCGCACTGCCCGCCTACTGGACCCGAGCCTTTGGCCTGGCCGGCGCCAGCGCCAGGCTGCAACAAGCCGTTTGCAGCCACCGCCTGGTGACGGTGCTCGGCCCGGGCGGCCACGGCAAGACTCGCCTGGCGGTGGCGGCAGCCGGCGCCCTGGCCGCGTCCGCGCCCGCCGGCTTCACGCAAGTGGGCTTTGTGTCGCTGGCCGACGCTCAAAGCCTGCCAGCCCTGTGGCTGACCCTGGCCCAGGCCCTGGCCCCCGACACAGCGGGCGATCCTGCCCGGCAGGTGCCTGCCCGCATCGGCAGCCAGGCCCTGCTGCTGGTGCTGGACATCCTGGAGCAGCTGGATGACGCCGCCTCTCAGGCCATCAGCGCCCTGCTGCAGGTCTGCCCGCATCTGCACCTGCTGCTGACCTCGCGCCGCCGGGTGGGCCTGGCCGGCGAGCAACTGTTCGAGATGCCCAGCCTGCCGGTACCGTCGGCCGAGGCTGCAGCCGGCACAGCGGCTCGACCGGGCACGGCCGCCATGCCGCAAGCGATGCCGCCGGTCAGCCTGGATAGTCCGGCCACCCGCCCGATCAGCGAGAACCCGGCGGTGGCGCTATTTGTCGACCGAGCCCGCCAGTCACGACCCGAGTTTCACATCACCCAGCACAACGCCCTGGCCGTGGTGGGCCTGGTGCGCTTGCTGGGCGGCATGCCGCTGGCCATCGAGCTGGCCGCTTCGCGCCTGCGTGCGCTGCAGCCAGGCGAGCTGCTGCAGCGCTTGCGCGACGATGAGGGCTCGCCGCTGCTGGACTTGCTGGCCCGGCCCGCCATGGCCGCCAGTGCCGACGCGCGTCATGCGTCGATGCGCCATGTGGTGGCCTGGAGCTGGCGCCAGTTGTCTGCCGAAGCGGCCGCGCTGCTGCGTGGGATACCCGAGCGCTCAACACCAAGCGCTGGTTTCGAAAGGACTGGTCTCGCAAGGCCTGGTTTCGCAGGGGCATTACCTGCTGGCCTGCCTGGCCCAGCTGCGCGGCGAAAGCAGCCGCGCGGCTGGGCACGCCGACCAGGCTTTGCGCAGCGCGCCCGATGCTGCCAGCCGGGCACTGGCACTGTCGGTGGGCTGCTGGATCGCCCAGGAGCGCGGCGCGTCCACTGCAGCGGTGCAGCGCCGTCTGAGCGAGGCCCGCGCCCTGGCACAACAAGGCGGCGACCGGCGCGCATTGGCGCTGATCCTGCGCCTGCAGGCCGCACAAGAGGCCTACCATCATGCCGACCCAATCGCCGCACTGCCGCTGTTCGAGCAGAGCGTGCACTTGTTCGAACAGCTGGGCGACATCACCCAGACGGGCCTGCGCCAGATCGAGCTGGCTCACTGCTGGGCGCAGACCGGCCGCGAGCACGACGCACTGGCGCTGTTGCAACAGTGCATGGCGGGCGATCCGGACACCGCGGGATCCCCCACCATGATCTACGCATTGACCGAAGTCGGTCGTGTGCAATTGCGCCTGCGTGATGCGGCAGCGGCAGAGCAGGCACTGCAGCAGGCGATGCAGCTGGCGCTGCAGCACGACTGGCTGGCGCTGGTGCCACCGGCCCTGCTGTTGTTGCCCCAGGCCTGGCTGGGCGGTGGTCAGCCCGAACAGGCGGCCTTGCTGCACGGCCATCTGCTGGCCAGCTGGCGCGATTGTGTGGGCGGCTTCAACCGCCTGAACGCTTGCACTTGCCGGCGCACACGCGGTCTGCTGGCGCAATCGCTGGGACCGGCGCAGGCCGCCCGGCTGACCGACCAAGGCCGCGCTCTGTCACGCGAACAAGCCTTGTCGACGGTGTTCGACCCCAAGCCCGCCAGAGGCGGTTGACCGCGACCAACAGCAGTGCTGGTGAGGCTTCTCACCTGCTGCTCGTTGCCGCCGCGGAATGGGATGCGTGACAACCAGGAACCTGCTGGGCAAGACCGGCGCCCGAGCACTTGAGCACAGGCGTCACGTGGGCCAGGTCTGTTCGTGGGTTCCCCAGCGGCACAGCACAAGGCATCATCGCAACCCATGATCGAAACCAAGGCGTTGCTGCTGACCGATGTTGTCGGCAGCACGAAACTCTCCGAGCAACTGGGTGATGCCGCGATGGCCGGGGTCTGGACCGCGCACGACCGCGCGGTGCGCGACCTGCTGCCGCTCTGGCGCGGGCGCGAGATCGACAAGACCGACGGCATGCTGCTGCTGTTCGACAGCGCCGCCGATGCACTGGGCTGCGCGCTGGCCTGCCACCAGGCGCTGGCCGCGCTGCCGGTGCCCTTGTCTGCCCGCGCCGGCCTGCATGTCGGGCCGGTGCT
Source organism: Burkholderiales bacterium (assembly GCA_038207685.1). Classification (GTDB taxonomy): domain Bacteria; phylum Pseudomonadota; class Gammaproteobacteria; order Burkholderiales; family Burkholderiaceae_C; genus Pseudaquabacterium. Next base: position 498 of record JBBQZM010000179.1, on the reverse strand, counting down.
GCTGCGCGAGAACACAGCCGATGACGTGGCGCGCGGCGCCAAACCGCTGGAGGTGGACGGGCTGGCCAAGCCGATGGCTGCGCGTGTGATGTCGCTGGCCAACGGCGGCCAGACGCTGCTGACGCCGGACGCCATGGCCGCGCTGGGCGATCACGCACTGCCGTCGGTGTCACATGGCCACTGGGTGATGAAGGGCGTCAGCGAGCCGATCGAATTGTTCGAGCTGCGTGACGACGGCCGGCCCTGTGTGACGCCACCCGACAGCGACAAGGTCTACCGCGTGGTGCGCAGCGGCGAACGCTGGCTGCCGGTCAAGGAGATACCGAACAACCTGCCGCAGCATGCCACCAACTTTGTTGGTCGCGAGCGTGAGATTGGCGAGTTGAAAGACCGGCTCGGCCAGGCGCGGCTGATCACGCTGCTGGGCATGGGTGGCCTGGGCAAGACGCGGCTGAGCCTGCAGGTGGCCGCCGAAATGCTGCCGGCCTTTCCCGATGG
>JBBQZM010000178.1:0-7626 GCA_038207685.1 Burkholderiales bacterium | reverse complement strand
CCGGCGTCGCAGCCGATCAGTGCACCACCCGGGAACACCAGCTTGGGCAGGCTTTGCAAGCCGCCGTTGTTGATGGCGCGTGCGCCGTAGCCGATGCGCTTGCCGCCGTCGATGTGCGGCCGGATCGCATGGTGGGTCTTCCAGCGCTGCATCTCCTCGAACGGGTTCATCCAGGGGTTCTGGTAGTCCAGGCCCAGCACATAGCCCAGCGTCACCAGGTTGCCGTCCAGGTGGTAGAGGAAGCCGCCGCCGAAGCTGCCGTCGGTGATCGGCCAGCCGCTGGTGTGCACCACCAGGCCGGGCTGCGCCTGCTCGGGCGGCACTTCCCACAGCTCTTTGATGCCGATGGCATAGGTGGCCGGGTCGCGGCCTGCGTCGAGCTTGTACTGGGCGATCAACCGCTTGCCCAGGTGGCCGCGCGCGCCCTCGGCGAACACCGTGTACTTGGCGGTGAGTTCCATGCCGAGTTGGAAGGCGTCGCCCGGCTCGCCGTCCTTGCCCACGCCCATGTTGCCGGTGGCCACGCCGCGCACCCGGCCCTGGTTGTCGTACAGCACTTCGGCCGCGGCAAAGCCGGGGAAGATCTCGACGCCCAGGCCTTCAGCCTGCTCGGCCAGCCACTTGACCACTGCGCCCAGGCGCACGATGTAGTTGCCGTGGTTGTCGAAGCAAATGGGCATCAGCCACTCGGGGATGCTGGCGGTGCCGTCTTCGGTCAGTGTGAGCAACTGGTCGCCGGTGACTGGCTGGGTCAGCGGCGCACCGAGGTCGCGCCAGTTGGGGATCAGTTCGGTGATCGCCCGCGGGTCCATCACCGCGCCCGACAAGGTGTGGGCGCCAGGCTCTGAGCCCTTCTCCAGCACCACCACCGAGATCTCCTGGCCCAGCGCCGCCGCGCGCTGTTTGAGGCGGATCGCCGCGGCCATGCCGCCCGGGCCGCCGCCGACGATGACCACGTCGTATTCCATGGCCTCGCGTGGGCCGAACTGGCTGAGAATTTCCTGCGGTGTCATGCGGGATGTCCTGTCAAAGGGCTGTTCTTGAAGTGCGGCCGAAGCGGGCAAATGAGCGACGATTCTAACCAGTGGCACCTTCAAATAGAACGGCCGTGCTATTTTGCGGCGCCGACTTGCGCAGGGTCATCGCAGACACGCGCCGGCCCTCTCGGACAGTGCCCGCATGCTATGGTGAAAGCGTGGCCGCGTTGCTGCTTTGCGCTGTCCCGGACCCTGGATGTTTGACCGTTACCGAAGCGACGCATCATGAGCTACAACATCGATCTTTCCGGCCGCGTGGCCTTTGTCACCGGCGCGTCAAGCGGCCTGGGCGCACAGTTCGCCCGCACGCTGAGCCAGGCCGGCGCCGGCGTGGTGCTGGCGGCGCGGCGCATCGAGCGCCTGAAGACGCTGCGTGCCGAAATCGAATCGCACGGCGGCGATGCCCATGTGGTGCAGCTTGACGTGACCGACCACGACAGCATCAAGTCGGCGGTGGCCCATGCCGAGACCGAGATGGGCACGATCGACATCCTGGTCAACAACAGCGGCGTCAACACGACGCAGCGGCTGGTGGATGTGATGCCCGAGGACTACGACTTCGTGATGGGCACCAACACCCGCGGCGCCTTTTTCGTGGCGCAAGAAGTGGCCAAGCGCATGATCGCCCGCTCGCGCGGCGCGGCGCCCGGCACCTTCACCGGCGGGCGCATCGTCAACGTGGCCTCGATGGCCGGCATCAAGGTGCTGAGCCAGATCGGCGTCTATGCGATGAGCAAGGCCGCGGTGATTCACATGACCCGTGCGATGGCGCTGGAATGGGGCAAGTTCGGCATCAACACCAACGCGCTGTGCCCGGGCTACATCGACACCGAGATCAACCATCACCACTGGCAGACCGAGGCCGGCCAGAAGCTGATCCAGATGACGCCGCGCAAGCGCGTGGGCAAGCCGGCCGATCTGGACGCCGCACTGATGATGCTGTGCGCCAACGAAAGCCACTTCATCAACGGCGCGGTGCTGGCGGCCGATGACGGCTTTGGTGTTTGAGGCCGCATGGCCCGCGCACTGACACCACTGGAAGCCCGCGTGCTGGCGGTGCTGGTGGAGAAGCAGGCCACCGTGCCCGACACCTACCCGCTGTCGCTCAATGCGCTGCTGTCGGGCTGCAACCAGAAGACCGCGCGAGATCCGGTGCTGGAGGCCAGTGTCGCTGACATGCTGGCCGCGGTGGATGGCCTGAAGAGCATGAGCCTGGTGTTCGAGACCAGCGGCGGACGCGTCAGCAAGTACGAACACAACGCCGGGCGAGGCATCAACGTCGATGCTGCTGCGGTGGCGCTGCTGGCGGTGCTGATGCTGCGCGGCCCGCAGACGGTGGCCGAGTTGCGCGCCAATGCCGAACGGCTGCACCACTTTGCCGACATCGCGGCGGTGGAGGCCGCATTGCAGGCATTGGCCGACCGCTACCCGCCGCGCGCGCTGCTGCTGGCGCGCGCGCCCGGCGCCCGCGAACCGCGCTGGGCCCATCTGCTGTGCGGCGAAGTGCAGATGACGGCCGCACGGGAGGCGACGGGCGCCAGCGACGAGGATGCGATCAGCGTTGGCGAGCTGGTGGTGTTGAAGGCCGAGTTGCGGCGCCAGGGTGATGAACTGGCCACGCTGCGTGCGCTGGTGCAGCGCATGGCCGCTGAACTGGGCATCCCGACCGATGCCGCCGACACCGCTGATCCCGCCGCACCTGCGGCCTGAACCTGCTGCCTGCCATGCGTTTTGACCTGCCCGACGACAAGAGACTGGTCCACGAGATGGTGATCCCCATCCGTTGGGGCGACATGGACGCGATGGGCCATGTCAACAACGCCAACTACTTTCGCTACCTGGAGAGCCTGCGCATCGAGTGGTTTCGGCTGATCGGCTGCGGGCCCAATCCCGAGCAAGTGGGGCCGGTGATCATCAACGCTTTCTGCAGCTTCATCCGCCAGCTGGAATACCCCGGTGACATCCTGGCCCGCCACTACACCGGCGCGGTCGGCCGCAGTACCTTTGACACCTATGCCACGCTGGAGCGCAGCGACCAGCCCGGTGTGATCCATGCCACCGGCGGCGCCACCGTGGTGTGGACGGATTTCAAGGTGCAGAAGTCGGTGCCGCTGCCCGAGCGCGTGCGCGCGCTGCTGCTCGGCTGAGGCCGAGCCGCCGCAGCGCCGCAGCGCCTCAGCGCCTCAGCGCATTACCAGCCGCATCGGCACCCGGCGTTGGCCCAGTGGGCCGCCGAGCCCGGCGCCAAAACGGCCGGCCAGCGGCGTACCGCAGTGCCGGCAGGCGCCGTTGGCATTGAGCTCGTAACGCTGCACTGCATGCCAGTCGCGTGTGATCAGCACTGCGCCGCAACCGCTGCAGGTGGTGGCGCCGCCCTCGGCATCGTGCACGTTGCCGGTGTAGACATGCCGCAGCCCGGCGTCCAGCGCGATGCGTCGCGCACGTTGCAGTGTGGCCAGCGGCGTGCGCGGCAACTGGTCGAGCTTGTAGTCGGGATGGAAGGCGGTGAAGTGCAGCGGCACCCCGGTGCCCAGGTTGTCGACCAGCCAACGCGTCATCGCTTCCAACTCCGGTGTGCTGTCGTTCAGCCCCGGAATCAACAAAGTGGTGATCTCCAGCCAGCACGCCGTCTCGTGCTGGATGTACTGCAGCGTGTCGAGCACCGGCGCCAGGTGCGAGGCGGTCTGCTGCTGGTAGAAGGTTTCGGTGAAGGCCTTGAGGTCGACATTGGCGGCGTCCATCACCGCGAAGAATTCGCGCCGCGGCGCGGCATGGATGTAGCCAGCGGTGACCGCCACCGTCTTGATGCCCACCGCGTGGCAGGCTTCGGCGGTGTCGATCGCGTATTCGGCAAAGATCACCGGGTCGTTGTAGGTGAAGGCCACGCTGGCCGCGCCGGCCTGAAGCGCGGCGTCGGCGATGCGCCGGGGTGAGGCCTGGTCCTGCAGCTTGTCAATTTCGCGGCTCTTGCTGATGTCCCAGTTCTGGCAGAACTTGCAGGCCAGGTTGCAGCCGGCGGTGCCGAAGGACAGCACTGCCGAGCCGGGGTGGAAGTGGTTCAGCGGCTTCTTCTCGATCGGGTCGATGGCAAAGCCCGAACTGCGGCCGTAGGTGTCGAGCACCATCGTTGCGGCCTGGGCGCCGGTGCCACGGGCGCGCACAAAGCACAGGCCGCGCTGGCCCTCGTGCAGTTTGCAGTCGCGCGGGCACAGGTCACATTGCAGGCGGCCGTCATCCAGGGCGTGCCACCAGCGGGCCGGGTAGGCCGTGCCGGCGGCGGCTTCAGTGGCTGCGGCCATGGCCGGGCTCCTCGAAAGCGCTGACCCGGTAACGCCACAACTGCATCTCCGTCGACCAGAAACCAGCCGGCAGGCCGGCCTTCAACACCAGCGCGCGCAGGAAGTCGGCGGCCACGGGCAACTGCGACCAGACCTGCGGCAAAAAGGTGCCGCGGCGGCCGCGGCATTCGAGCAGCACGCCGTCAACGCCGGGTGCAAGCAGTGCCGCCGCGGACGCCAGGCTGGCCGTGGCTGGCAGCGGCTGCATCGGCGCCAGCACCGAGACTTCGATCTGCAAGCCCGGCCACTCGGCTGCGCTCAGCGGCGGAAAGCGGGGGTCGCGGAAGGCGGCGGCCAGCGCATTGCTGCGCACGTCTTCGCCCAGCGGCCGGCTGGCCTCGAGCTGGCCGATGCAGCCGCGCAGCGCGCCGCGCGCGTCATGCAGCGTGACAAAGCTGGCGCCGGGCGACTGCAGCCGGGGATGGTCGGGCGCCGCATCGGCCGCCAGGCCCAGCGCATCGGCCAGCGCTGCACGGGCGGTGGCCAGCAGCACCGGACCGAGGCCGGCATCGGTGGCGGACGCGCCGACGGTATCGGTCGGCGCTGCCGCCGGCATGAAGGCGATGGCGCCGTAGCCCACCACCCGCTGCTTGTCGCCGGCGGTATCACCCGAGTTGCAAAACGCCAGCAGCCGCGGCTGCAGACCATGGCGCTGCGCCACCTGCAGTGCGCCGTTCAGCGGCGTTGCGCCGCAGGCTTCGTCGCCGTGCAGATCGCTGGCAAAGCCCAGGATGCGTTGCAGGGTGGCGCTGTCCAACTCTCTGGCCTGGGCATAGGGCAGGTAATGCGAGAGGTCAGAGCTGATCACCACCAGGGTCTCGTCGCCGCCCCACAGGCGCTCGAGCACCTCGGCCACCTGGGCCGGCGTGGCCGCACCCACGGCCAGCGGCACCAGGCCGAAGCCAGCGCCCAGCACCTGTTGAAGGAAGGGCAACTGCACTTCCAGCGAGTGCTCCTGGGCATGTGGCCGGTCGTCCTGCAGCACCTGCGGCAAGCTGGTGATGGCGGCCACCGCCGCCTCGTCGATGACCACCCGGCCCAGCGGCGTGTCGAAGGCCTGGGCGCGTGGTAGCGCCAGGCCGCGCAAGGCCACCCGGTGCGTCGGCCCCAGCAGTACAACGCGGCGGATGCGCCCGGCCAGCGGCGCCAGCAAGGCATAGGCGCTGGCCGCCACATCGCCGGAATAGACATAGCCGGCATGCGGCACCACCAGCATCTTGGGCGCGGGTGCAGGCGCAGCTTGGGACTGGCCGCTGCCGCGGGCCCCGTCAGCCGCCCGCGCAATGTGATCCGCCAGCGCGGCGCGCAGCGCCGGCGCGCTGCCGGGGTAGAAGCTGCCGGCCACGGCAGCAGGTCGGACGAGGGTCATGGCGCTTACCTCCTGTACCCCGAGTGTGGACGCCTGACGCGAAAGATCAAGCCGACGGCGGCCAGCTTGGCGCTGCGGCTTGCGCTGGCTCAGAGCTTCACAAGCGCTCAGGCCGCCAGCAGCTTGTTGACCAGTTCGGGCGTGGTCGCCGCACCGACCTTGCGCATCAGCCGCGCCCGGTAGACATCGACCGTGCGCGGGCTGATGCCGAGCCGTTTGCCGATCTGCTTGCTGGTCAGGCCGTCGATCAGCAAGGTGGCGATCTCGCGTTCACGGGCGGTGAAGTCGACCTTCAGCCGGCGCTTGGACGACAAGTCCTCAAAAGCCCAGATGCCCGCCGCATGCGGCCGCGCCGGGTCCAGCGCGCGGCCGCTGACATGGCACCAGAACAACTCGCCACGGGCCGCGCCGTCCAGCCGCTTCATCACCCGGTCATCGGCGTACCAGCCCTGCGCATCCAGGCTGGCGGCGATGCGCTCGCCGGTGCGCTGAAACTCGGCGGCAGTGGGGTAGAGCACCTCGAAGCTCTGCTTCACCAATTGCTCGGTGTGGGCGCCAAACATCGCCAGCAACTGGCGGTTGCAGTCGACGATCTGGCGCTGGCGCGACAACACCAGGCCAATCGGCGCCTGGTCAAAGGCGGTTCGGTAGTCGAGCAGCAGCGCGCTATCGCTCACAGCAACGCGTAGGTGGTGGTGGCATGGGCTGCCAGCCGACCGGCGGCGTCCTGCACCTCGATCTCGCCAAACACCAGGCTCTTGCCCAGGCGCAGCACACGCGCCACGACGCGGGCTTCGCTGGATGTCTCGGTCTGGCTACCCGGGATGGGCCGCAGAAAGCTGGTCTGCAACTGCACCGTGGTCATCGGCTTGAAGCCGCCGATCTGGCTGCAGATGGCCAGGATCATCGCGGTGTCGGCGGCGGCCATCATGGTCTGGCCGCACAACACGCCGCCGCCATGCACATGGCGCGGCGCCACCGGCAGGGCCAGCACCACCTCGCCTGAGCGGGCTTCCAGCAAGCGCAGATTCAGTTCGCGTACCCAGGGCGCCGTGACTTCGGTCAGCAAGGCCTGCAGGGCCTGCTGGGCTGCTGGGGCCAGCGCCTCAGCGCTGGACGGGGTTGGGTTCATGGGGCTCCTGCGCGCCGGGGTTTTGAATTAGGCGATTTTACGTAACCCCTACGTAATCGACTACGTAGTACGCTTCGCAGTGCCAGGCGACGCTTGTCGCCCCCGGCGCGGCCACCCGCGGCCCGCCTCCGCCAACGCCTGCAAAGGACCCATCCCATGAAAAAGCTCTACCCCAGCGCCGCCGCGGCCCTGGACGGCATCGTCCACGACGGCCAGTTGCTGGCCGTCGGTGGCTTTGGCCTGTGCGGCATTCCCGAGGCGCTGATCGACGCACTGCGCAACAGCGGCGTCAAGAACCTCAGCGTGATCAGCAACAACGCGGGTGTTGATGGTTTTGGCCTGGGCAAGCTGCTGGAGACGCGGCAGATCAGCAAGATGATCAGCAGCTATGTTGGCGAGAACAAGGAGTTCGAGCGCCAGTACCTGGCCGGTGAGTTGCAGCTGGAGTTCACGCCCCAGGGCACGCTGGCCGAGCGGCTGCGCGCCGGTGGCGCCGGCATCCCGGCCTTCTTCACCCGCACTGGTGTGGGCACGCTGGTGGCCGAGGGCAAGGAGATCCGCGAGTTCGACGGCCATCAGTATGTGATGGAGCACGCGCTGCTGCCCGACGTGGCGCTGGGCAAGGCCTGGAAGGCCGACAAGAGCGGCAACCTGGTGTTCCGCCGCACCGCGCGCAACTTCAACCCGGCGGCGATCATGGCCGGCAAGATCAGCGTGGTGGAGGTGGAAGAGATCGTCGAGACCGGCAGC
>JBBQZM010000177.1:0-7731 GCA_038207685.1 Burkholderiales bacterium | reverse complement strand
CTTGCGCTCGGCGGTGGGCTTCTCGTAGAACTCGCGGGCGCGAAGATCGGTGAGCAGGCCCAGCTTCTCGATGGTGCGCTTGAAGCGGCGCAGTGCAACGTCGAACGGCTCGTTTTCCTTGACGCGAATCGTGGTCATGTAATCAAAAAATCCTAGGGTGAAGTGCGCTCGGTGATCCTGGACCAGCCTGTCTGCCGTGCCGCCTGAGCTTTAGATTCAGGTTGCGCCGACATGCATTCCGGAAATGCCAAGCTGGGAAAACCATGCGCGTGTTTGCCAGCAAAGCGGGGATTCTACTTCGAAATCAAGGGGTTTGCCAATATATGGCCGTGCAAGCTTGCCCATCACCCACCGGAGTATCGAGCAAGGTCCGCCAGCACCCGTGTTCAGGCCGTGCTCGCCACCTCGCCCAGCGCATGCGCGCAGGCCGCCGCGCTGGCCCAGGCCCACTGGAAGTTGTAGCCGCCCAGCCAGCCGGTCACGTCGACCACTTCGCCGATGAAAAACAGGCCTCGCTGGCGTTTGCTGGCCATGCTGCGCGAATCGAGCTCACGCGTGTCCACGCCGCCTATCGTCACCTCGGCCTTGCGCCAACCTTCGGTGCCGTTGGGCGTGATGGACCAGCGGCTCAGCGACTCGGCCAGGCGCTGCAAGTCCTTGTCGCGCAGGTCGGGCAGGGGTCGGGCCGCATCCAGCCCCAGTCGTGCGAGCCAGGCGTCGGCCAGGCGTTGCGGCAGGGCCTGGGCCAGCACATTGCCCAGCTGGCGCCGCGAAGCCTGCTTTTCCTGCCGCAGCCAGGCGGCGGCGTCGCGGTCGGGCAGCAGGTTCAGGGCCAGCGGCTGGCCCGGGCGCCAGAAGCTGGAGATCTGCAGCACGGCCGGGCCGCTGAGGCCGCGGTGGGTGAACAACAAGTCCTCGTGGAAGTGGCCTTTGTGGCGGCCGCTTCCGGTGGCAATGTCCACCGCCTGCGAGGCGCCGGCCAGCGGCACAAAGGGCGCCCAGTCGGCGGCATCGAAGGTCAGCGGCACCAGTGCCGGCCGCGGTTCGACGATCTTGTGGCCGAACTGTCGCGCCAGCCGGTGGCCGAAGTCGGTGGCGCCGATCTTGGGAATCGACAGGCCGCCAGTGGCCACCACCAGTTGCGCGCCATGCACCATGCCGCGGTCGGTATCGAGTTCAAAGCCGCCGTCGACGCCACGCACCGCAGCCACCGCACAAGGTTGCCAGCGCTCGACGCCGCCGGCCTGGTTTTCGGCGAGCAGCAGCTGGATGATCTGCTCGGATGAGTCGTCGCAGAACAGCTGGCCCCTGTGCTTCTCGTGGAAGCCTATGCCGTGACGGCGCACCAGGGCAATGAAGTCTGCCGCGCTGTAGCGCGCCAGCGCCGAGCGGCAGAAGTCGGGGTTGGCCGACAAGAATTGCGCCGGCGTGGTGTCGCGGTTGGTGAAGTTGCAGCGGCCGCCGCCGGAAATGCGAATCTTCTCGGCCAGCCGGGTCGCATGGTCGATAAGCAGTACACGCTGGCCGCGTTGGCCGGCAATGCCAGCGCAGAACAGGCCGGCCGCACCGGCGCCCAGGATGATGGCGTCGTAGGGCAGGGCAGCAGCGGGCATGGCGCAGGATTATCGGCCGCTGGCCGACCGCCGCTACCGCGGCTCAGGCGCGCAGGCCCTGCGCGCGTTACTGGCCTAGCCGGGTGGCGGCGCTCAGCAACAGATCCACCTGAACGTCCAGCGGCGCAGGGCCGGGCTTCTCGCCAGCCAGCACCGCCTGGATGTACACCGCCACCGTCGCGGCGTCGATCTGCCGCGGCAGCAGTGGCAATTCGGTGAGTACCCCGTCCTGGGCGCTAGCGCACAGATCGGCCTGGTACTGCCCCTGCAGCCAGACCTCCATCTTGGGCCGGCGGCGCGGATCGGCAACCGCCTCGCCTTCGGAGCCGCGCAGCAGCATCAGATCGGCGGTGCTGCGCTCGGCCCAGTCGACGAGCAAGCGGCCGTATTCGGGATGGGTGTAGCTGCCCAGCCGCAGCGCGGGTGCATCGGCCACTGGCTGCAGCAGCTTGGCCAGGGTGTGGCCGGCATTGCGCAGGCCCACCACCCAGCGCACATCGAGCAATCGCTGCAGGCCGGGCAGCAGGGTTTCGGTGCTGATGAAGGCCGGCTCGCGCCGCTGCCAGCGCTCATGCACGGTAGCCAGGTCAAGTGCTGGCGGCAAGGCCAGGGCCTGGAAGACCTCGGCGCTGGTCACCCGTGTGGGGTCGTGCGGCGGCCCATGCACCAGCACCCGCGCCCCTTCCTGCGCCAGGCGCAGCGCCAGCAGCGGCGTCAGATTGGGCAGCCTGCGTCCGCCGTTGTAGCTGGGGATCACGATCACCGGCAGGTCGCTGGCCACCGGCAGGCAGCGCGCATGCACCGCCTGCAAAAAGCCGATCAGTTCGTCGACGGTCTCGCCCTTGATGCGCATGGCCAGCGCAAACGCGCCCACCTCCAGGTCGGTGAGCTGGCCGTCGAGCAACTGGCCCATCAGATCTGCGGCATCGTCGCTGCTCAGCGAACGCGCGCCATCGCGGCCGCGGCCAATCTCCTTGATGTACTTTGAAATGCCCATGTATGGCGCTCCGGTAGCGATGCGTCAACTTGGAAGCAATTAACGGGCCGATCCTGTGCCGCGATTCGGGCCCGGCGCTTGGCGTCACGCGCCGGCACTTGCAACTTTTGCTGAGTCACAATGGTCACACGGAGGTCGTGCGACCGCCTGGTACGGGGGGTAACGCAGTCCGGATCGGTGGGTATGATCGATCTTAGGGGTGCAGGTGGTCCGCCGCTTGTCGGTGGGCGGCACGCTCCTCAGAATCAAGTGGTCGAACGCTGACCTGCCTGCTGCCAATCGAATCTTTGTCATGACTGTTGTCACTGCTACCGCACATTCCGATGCTCCCTTGTTGGCGTCGGCGGCTGGCGATGCGAGCGATGGTCTGTGGGCCCAGGCCTTGCTGGCGCTGGCCGAATTGCAAGGTCTTGCGCTGGGGATCAAGTCGGCCGAGGACGGCCGCTACCTGCGGGTCAATGCTGCGATGCTGCAATTGCTGGGTCGCGGCAGCGCGGCAGCGGTGGTGGGCTTCAGCGATGTCGATCTGCTTGACGCGCCTACTGCAGCGCTGCTGCGTGTCGCTGACCAGACTGCGCTGGCCCAGGGCAGTGCGTTGGTCAGTGAACACCGGTTGGACCTGCAGGGTGAGCGCCGGGAGTTCAAGGTGCTGCGTGTGGTTGGCGCCCTGGCCGATAGTCGGCTGATCTGCAGCCTGTGGCAGGACCTGGCGCCCGCGATGCAACGCGACGCCCAGTTGCGGCTGGCGCTGGATCAGCTCGAGCAGCAGCAGAAGGCCAACGATGCGCTGCGGCGTGACCTGGCAGACCAGGCGCAGCGCGACCAGGCCAGCGGGCTGAACAGCTCTGCCAACTTCGATGACCAGATGCGGCGCGAGCTGGACCTGTCGACCCGCGAGCACCGCGAGTTTGCGCTGGTGCACATGGTGCTCGACGACTTCAGCGCGCCGGTGCAGGCGCTGGGCGAGCGAGCCCACGAACGCATCTGCGAGGCCATGGGCCGGCTGCTGCGCGGTAATACGCGGGCCATGGATGCGTCCTGCCGCATCGACGACCGTCAATTTGCAGTGCTGCTGTCGGGAGTGGGCCTGGCCACAGCGCATTCGCGCATGGAAGGCCTGCGCCGCCAATGCGCCACCCAGATCGTCATGCTCGACGGCGTTGAGCTGGGTTTCACCGTGGCGGTGGGCGTGGCGAGCTTCCCGCACACCGCGCATGGCCACGATGAGTTGGTGACCGCCTGCTCGGCCGCGCTGGCCGAAGCCCGCCGCCGCGGCGGCAACACCGTGGCGCTGGCCAGCATCCGTTTCGAGCAAAGCTGACGAGTTGAGGCCCAGCGCCTTTATGCGATCAGCCCGCGCCAGGCCATGTAGCCGCCCAGGCCGAACAGCAGCACCGCAAACACCTTCTTGAGTTTTTTCACGTCGATGCTGTGCGCGGTGCGGGCGCCGAACGGCGCGGTCACCATGCTGGCGGTGGCGATCACCGCCAGCGCCGGCAGCATCAGGTAGCCCACGCTGCCCGGCAGGGCCGGCGGCAGGCCCCAGCCGGCGATGGCATAGCCCACGGTGCTGGCCAGCGCGATCGGAAAGCCCAGCGCCGCGCTGGTGGCCACCACATTGGGCATGGCCACGTTGCACCAGGTCATGAAGGGCACCGACACAAACGCACCGCCCGCGCCCACCAGCCCCGACACAAAGCCGATCACGCCGCCCGCCGCGCCCGCGCCCAGCGGGCCGGGGAACAGCCGGCTGGGCTTGGGCTTGCGGTCGATCAGCATCTGCACCGCCGAAAAACCCACGAAGCTGGCAAAGAGCAGCGACATCGCGGTGCCCTTGAGCAGCGAAAACACGCCCGCGCCCGACAGCAGGCCGCCCGCCAGGATGCCCGGCACCAGCTTGGCCGCCAGGTCCCAGCGCACCGCGCCGCGTTTGTGGTGGGCGCGCACGCTGGCGATCGAGGTGAACAAAATGGTGGCCATCGAGGTGGCGATCGCCATCTTCACCGCCAGGCCCGGCGCCACGCCGCGGTTGCTGAAGATCAGCGTGAGGAAGGGCACCATCAACATGCCGCCGCCAATGCCCAGCAGCCCGGCCAGGAAGCCGGTGCAGGCGCCCAGCAGCAGCAGTTCGGCCACCAGCGTGGGTTCAAGAAATGACATCGGGCGCCCGGGGTTGAAGCAGCGTGTTGACCGCCGCCCATTCAGCCGGCGTGACGGGCGTGATCGACAGCCGGTTGCCGGGTTTCAGCAGCAGCATGGTGGCGAGCTCGGGGTGTTGCCGCATCTCGCGCAGTGGCAGCAGCCGGGTCTTGGCCACCAGAGCCACGTCGACATGCAGCCAGCGGGGCGCATCGGGCCGGGCCTTGGCGTCGAAGTAAGGGCTGGTGGCGTCGAACTGCGTGGCATCGGGGTAGGCCGCACCGGCCACCACGGCCAGCCCGGCCACGCCCGGCTCGGCGCAGGACGAGTGGTAGAACAGCACGCCGTCGCCCGGCTGCATGGCGTCGCGCATGAAGTTGTGCGCCTGGTAGTTGCGCACGCCAACCCAGGGCACGGTGCGTGCGGGCGCGGCGGCCAGGTCGTCGACCGAGCACTCGGCGGGCTCGCTTTTCATCAGCCAAAAGGCCGGCGGCCGGCGCGGTGGCGGGGGCGTCATGGGAGTCGGGTGGGGGGTGTCCGTTGCGAACCGTGAACCGCATTCCTGATCCCAAGGGGGAGATCAGGTGGGCGAGGTCAGCGAGGCTTCGGGTTCATCTGACGCGAGACGATCACACCAGCCAAGCAATGTTCCAAGCCCTGGCTCTAAGAGCATCGGATCAAGGAAATATAAAGCCCACGAAACGCAACGAACGGTGCCATTCTAGGCACGGTCGAAGCCCCTTGTGGTGACGAATTTTTCACGCGTCCAGGTGGCTTGGGGCTCACAGAAGGTGGCCGTCGCTGCCCAGGGTGTCGTCGATGCGGCGGATCAGGTGTTCAACATCCAGTTCACCGGCTTCCACCACCACGGCGGGTGCTGCCACGGGTGCCGGTGCATGCCGTGCCTCGGCCCGCTGGTAGGCCAAATTAAGGGCAGTGAGCACGGCGATGCGTTCACGCGCCTTGACCTTGCCGGCATCGCGGATGGCGCTCATCTCGCGGTCAACGATGCCCACGGCTTCGCGCAGCAGCGCCTCGCCGTCGGGCGGGCAGGCCAGCATGTAGCTCTGACCGAGGATGGTGGCTTCGATCTGCTTCATGCGGCGTCGGGCGTGTTCAACAAGGCGGGCGCCACGGCAGCGGCGGGCTTGGGTGCGTCGGCCGGCAGGCGGTCGAGCAGGGCGTCGATGCGGGCACGCGCCGCCGCCAGGCGCGAGCGCAGGCTGTCGCGCTCACTGCCCACGCTGGCCAGTTGTTGTTCCAGCAGCGCGTTGGTGCGCTTGAGTTCCTCGTGCCGCAGCACCAGGCGTTCGATCCGCTCGGCGAGATCATCAAGTCTTGACATGGTCGAACGCCTCCTCGCCGCCTCCTGTTGGGCCTTGCATTGTAGGTGCCGGGGTGGGGCCGCCCATCCTGTGATCGGCTACGGCCGGGTCAGGCTGGTGCAAGCCGCCGTCGGTTAGCATGCCGGTTGTTGGTGCTCTGGCCGCCCTTCAGGTCGGCCAGGTTAAACGGGAAGCAGGAAGGCCGTCGCCCCCCGGGCGGCAACCCAACCTGCGCTGCCCCCGCAACGGTAAGCGGACGGAGTTGTTCAAGCCTCCCGGCTCGATCCATTCCCGCTCCTGTGTCTGACGCCACTGGCCGTAACAACGGTCGGGAAGGCCACAGGGGTTGTTTCCGCCAGCCCGGATACCGGCCAACAAGGGGCCCCGCCGCGCCTAGCGAGGGGGCCGTGAGGCCATGGCCCGCGCGGGGAAGCGTGGGCAGGCGATGTGTCGATCCTGTTCCCAACCATGACTGTTTTCACTTCGGCGCAACGCGCCCACCCCGCCGTGGCGTCCTGCCTGGCGGCCTTTGCCCTGTGGGCGCCCACCTTGGCGGTGCTGGCCGACGAGGTACCCACCGTCGTCGTCACCGCCGCCCGCAGCCCGCAGTTGCTGACCGATACGCTGCCGCACACCACCGTGTTGCTGCGCGAGGACATCGAGCGCTCGCAGGCGCTGGACCTGCCGGCGCTGCTGGCGGCCGAGGCCGGCGTGCAGTTCGCCAGCAACGGTGGGCGCGGCACGGCCACCTCGCTGTTTTTGCGTGGCGCACCCAGCCGGCAGGTGTTGGTGCTGGTCGACGGCGTGCCGCTGGCGCGCCAGGATGCCTCGGGCCAGGTCGGCATCGAGCATGTGATGCTCGATCAGGTCGAGCGCATCGAGGTGGTGCGTGGCAACGTGTCGGCGCTGTACGGCGGGGGCGCCATCGGCGGCGTGATCCAGGTCTTCACCCGCCAGGGCACCGGCACGCCCCAGGCCAGCGTGCGCATCGAGGGCGGCTCGCGCGGGCTGCTGCACGGCTCGGCGCAAGGCTCGGCCACGCTGGGGAAAACGCAGTTGTCACTGGGCGTGTCGGGTGAATCCGACCAGGGCTTTTCGACGCTGGACCCGGCCCAGATCCCGGCCGCCAACCCCGACCGTGACGGCTACCGGAACACCAGCCTGGCCTTCAATGCCGCGCATGCGCTGGCCGATGGCCACCGGTTGACGGCCGGCTGGGTGCACAGCGACGGCAAGCTCGACTACGACAGCGCCTTTGCCACGCCGGCCGATGTGCAGACCAGCCGCACCCGCAAGGACCTGGTCAGCCTGGGCAGTCAAAACCAGTTCACCCAGGCCTGGGCCAGCCGCTTCAACCTGACCCGCCAGCGTGACGATGCGCACTACGACGAGAGTGGCGCCTTCGGTTACACCGCCCGGTACACCACCCGGGTGGACGGCGTGAACTGGGTCAACACCGTGGAGATGTCGCCCACACTGGCCTTGACCGGCGGGCTGGATCACCAGCGCCAGCGCATCGACGCGGATGACGGTTTTGGCGGCGGGCTGGGCCAGGCGCGCAGCCTGTGGGCAGCGTTTGGCGGCGTGCAGGCCCGCTTTGGCACGCATGAAATCGCGGCGAACTTGCGGCAGGACCATGTCGACGGCATCGGTGGGC
>JBBQZM010000176.1:0-7788 GCA_038207685.1 Burkholderiales bacterium | reverse complement strand
CCGCCGCCCTTCTTCAGGCAAGGCCCGTCGGCGCTGACCAAGCTGGTGTTCTTCTCCGCGCTGGCGGTCTTCCTGATGGTGGCCGACGCGCGTTTCCGTGTCGTCGAGCCCCTGCGCGCCACCTTGGCCATCGCCCTGCTGCCGGTGCAGCGCGCACTGGCCGTGCCGGTCGACCTGTGGCGTGCCGGCGGCGATTATCTTCAGGGTCTGCAGAGCGCGCTGAGTGCCGAGCGCAACGCGCGCGCCCAGCTTGCGGTGCAGTCCGAGACCGTGGCCCGGGCCGGCCAGCTGGCGCGTGAAAACAGGGAGTTGCGCGCGCTGCTCGAACTCAAGCCCGCGCTCGCCGTGCGCTCACAGGCGGCAGAGGTGCTGTACGAGGCCGCCGACCCTTACACCCGCAAGATCTTCATCGACCGCGGCACTGCGCAGGGCGTGCAACTCGGCTCGCCGGTCATCAATGAAGCCGGCGTGCTGGGCCAGGTGACGCACGCCTACCCGCTGAATGCCGAGGTGACGCTGCTGACCGACAAGGATGCCGCCATCCCTGTGCTGAACCAGCGCACCCTGCAGCGCGCGGCGGCTTTCGGCGGCGCCACCGGCAACACGATGGAACTGCGTTTCACGTCCGCCAATTCGGACGTGCAGGCCGGCGACCTGCTCGGCACCAGCGGTGTCGATGGCGTCTACCCGCCCGGGCTGCCGGTGGCGCGGGTGCTGAGCGTCGAACGGCGTGTCGAGTCGGGTTTTGCGCGCATCGTGCTGGCGCCGGTCGCGCAGGCCGACGGTGTGCGTCATGTGCTCGTGCTGGAGCCGCTGGCGCTGCAGTTGCCGCCCCGGCCCGAGGCCACCGCGGTGGCGCCCGAGAAGCCGGCGCGACGCGGGAGCGCGAAGCCATGATCATGCCGCCGACGGGAGCCGCGACATGATCATGCCGAATCTGGAGACCGCGACATGATCATGCCGCGGGGATCCGACCAGCTGCTGCTGCCGGCCAATCCCTTCTTCATCGGTTTCACGCTGCTGCTGGCCTTCGCCGTCAACCTGCTGCCGCTGGGCCGCCATCCGGCGCTGCCGGACCTGCTGGCCGTGGTGCTGGTGTTCTGGAACGTGCACCAGCCGCGCCGTGTGGGCGTCGGCGTGGCCTTCGTGTTCGGTCTGCTGACCGACGTGCATGAGGGCGCGCTGCTCGGCCAGCACGCGCTGGCCTACACGCTGCTGAGCTACGTGGCGATCAGCATGCACCGCCGGCTGCGCTGGTTCGGCCTGGCCGAGCAGACGCTGCAGGTGGCGCCGGTGTTCTTCGCCGCTCACCTGGTGTCGCTGGCCGTGCGTCTGATCGCCGGCGACATGTTTCCGGGCTGGGTGCTGCTGCTGGCGCCGGCGTTCGAAGCCTTGCTGTGGCCGGTGGCCGCGCTGTTGCTGCTGGCACCGCAGCGCCGGGCGCCCGACCCGGATCAGAATCGACCTCTATGACCGAGATGAAGGACATCGAACGCGAGCTCGACCGCTTCCGCGGTCGGCTGCTGGCGGCGGCTGCCTTCGTGCTGTTCGCGTTTTCGCTGCTCGGCGCGCGCATGGTCTACCTGCAGGTGGTGCGCCACGAGCAGCTGGCCATGCAAGCCGAGAACAACCGCATCGCGGTGGTGCCCATCGTGCCGAACCGCGGCCTCATCGTCGACCGCAACGGCGTCGTGCTCGCCACCAACTACTCGGCCTACACGCTGGAGATCACGCCCGCGCGTGTGGCGGGCGGGGCCGGCGAGCTAGAGACGCTGATCGACCAACTGGCCGGCGTGGTGCCGATCGCCCCGCGCGACCGACGCCGCTTCAAGCGTCTGATGGACGAGAACAAGAGCTTCGAATCCCTGCCGATCCGCACCAAGCTGAACGACGAGGAAGTGGCGCGATTCATGGCGCAGCGTTTCCGCTTCCCGGGTGTCGACGTCAAGGCACGCCTTTTCCGCAGCTACCCGCTGGGCGAAGTGGGCAGCCACCTGCTGGGCTACATCGGGCGCATCAATCAGGCCGAGAAGAAGGCCATGGAGGACTGGTCCGACGAGGAGCAAGGCAACTACAAGGGCACCGAATACATCGGCAAGCTCGGCCTGGAGCAGAGCTACGAGACCGAACTGCACGGCAGCACGGGCGTGGAGCAGGTGGAAACCAGCGCCAGCGGCCGCGCCGTGCGCCGGCTCGACAGCCAGCCGCCGACCCCCGGCAACAAGCTGGTGCTGTCGATCGACATCAAGCTGCAGGCCCTGGTGGAAGAGCTCTTCGGCGATCGCCGCGGCGCGCTGGTGGCCATCGACCCGCGCAGCGGCGAGGTGCTGGCCTTCGTCAGCAAGCCCACTTTCGACCCCAACCTGTTTGTCGACGGCATCGATGTGGAGAGCTGGCGGGACCTCAACGAGAGCATCGACAAGCCCCTGTTGAACAGGGCATTGCGGGGCACCTACCCGCCGGGCTCGACCTACAAGCCGTTCATGGCGATGGCGGCGCTGAACACCGGCAAGCGCTCGCCGGCCACGCTGATCAACGACCCGGGTTTTTTCATGTTCGGCGGCCGCCGCTTCGGCAGCCCCGAGAACGAACGGGGCGGCATCATGGACATGCACCGCGCCATCGTGGAGTCGAGCAACGTCTACTTCTATTCGCTGGCCAACGAGATGGGCGTCGACCTGATGCACGAGCAATTGCTGCCCTTCGGCTTCGGCCGCAAGACCGGCATCGACCTCGACGGCGAGCTGACCGGCCTGCTGCCGTCCACCGCCTGGAAGAAACGCGCCTACCGCCGGCCCGAGCAGCAGCGCTGGTATGCAGGCGAGACCATCTCGCTGGGCATCGGCCAGGGCTACAACAACTTCACCATGCTGCAGCTGGCCAGCGCCACCGCCACGCTGGTGGCGGGCGGCCAGCGGTTTGAACCTCGGCTGGTGCGCGAGATCCGCGATGTCGTCAGCCACGCTGAGACGCCAGTGGCCGGCGCCGCACTGGCGCCGCTGCCGCTCAAACCCGAGCATGTGGCGCTGGTCAATGGCGCGATGGTCGGCGTCACCCAGGAAGGCACCGCCACCCGGGTGTTTGCCGGCGCGCCTTACCGCAGCGGCGGCAAGACCGGCACCGCGCAGGCGGTGGGCATACGCGCCAACGAGAAATATAACGCCGCCAAGCTGTCCGAGTACCAGCGTGACCACTCGCTGTACGACGCCTTTGCACCGGCCGAGGCGCCCACCGTGGCGCTGGCGGTGGTCGTCGAGAACGCCGGCTTCGGCGCCGCCGCCGCCGCACCAATCGCCCGCCGCGTCTTCGACTACCTGCTGGCCGGCGTCTGGCCCAGCGCCGAGGACATCGCCGCCACCCGTGAAGGCCGCAGCGCGGCGCCGATCGGCACGCCGCGCCGCGCCGACGAGGTGACGCTGGCCGAGATCGGCTTGGGTGCGCTGCTGCCGATGCAGCAACAGGCCGTGCTGACGGCGCCCGCCCCGCCCTCGACGCCAGCAAGCCAGGCCGCGCCCGCGCTGGCAGCCTTGCCGGCCAGGCCGGACGGCACTGCCAACGGGGGCCCGCGATGAGCGTCGTCTTCGAGCGGCCCTCGCTGTGGCGGCGGCTGCGGCCCGTCGTCACCGGCTTCGACCTGCCGCTGTTGGCGGTGGTGCTGGCACTGGCCGTCTTGGGCCTGGTGACCATGTACTCGGTGGGCTACGACCATGGCACCCGCTTCGTCGACCACGGCCGCAACATGCTGATCGCGGCCGTGCTGATGTTCATCGTGGCCCAGGTGCCGCCACAGCGGCTGATGGCGCTGGCGGTGCCGCTTTACGCCCTGGGTGTCGCGCTGCTGATCGCCACCGCGTTGTTCGGCATCACCAAGAAGGGCGCCACACGCTGGCTGCACCTGGGGGTGGTGATCCAGCCCAGCGAGTTGCTCAAGCTGGGCATGCCGCTGATGCTGGCCTGGTGGTTCCAGAAGCGTGAAGGCCAGCTGCGGGCGGTCGATTTTGGCGTGGCCGCGCTGCTGCTGCTGGTGCCGGTGGGGCTGGTGGCCAAGCAGCCTGACCTCGGCACCTCGCTGCTGGTGCTGGCCGGCGGGCTGTATGTGATCTTCTTCGCCGGCCTGTCGTGGCGGCTGATCCTGCCGGTGATGCTGGTCGGCGCCTTGGCACTGGGTGCCATCGTGCTCAGCGGCGACGCGCTGTGCCAGCCCGAGGTGGACTGGCATGTGCTGCGCGACTACCAGAAGCAGCGCGTCTGCACCCTGCTCGACCCCACGCGCGACCCGCTGGGCAGGGGCTTCCACATCATCCAGGGCATGATCGCCATCGGCTCGGGCGGCCTCACCGGCAAGGGCTTCATGGCCGGCACCCAGACCCACCTCGAGTTCATCCCCGAGCGCACCACCGACTTCATCTTCGCCTCGTTCTCCGAGGAGTTCGGCCTCGCCGGCGTGGCCGTGCTGCTGCTGGGCTTCAGCGTGCTGATCCTGCGCGGGCTATGGATCGCCGCGGCCGCGCCCACGGTGTTCTCGCGGCTGCTGGCCGGCGCGCTGAGCCTGAGCTTCTTCACCTACGCCTTTGTCAACATGGGCATGGTCAGCGGCATCCTGCCCGTGGTGGGCGTGCCGCTGCCGTTCATCAGCTATGGCGGCACCGCCATGGTCACGCTGGGCGTGGCCTTGGGCATGCTGATGTCGATCGCCCGCAGCCGCGGACTGATGCAACGTTGACGGCCGCCGGCGGGCCGCCGTTGGGCCGCCATGAGGCCGCCATGGGGCCGCCATTGGCGACGCCACGATGCGCGCCGGCTCAGCCTGCCTCGCCCACAGTGGCCGGCGGCGGCGGTCGGCTGAGCGGAAAGCGCACGGTGAACAGGCTGCCCGGGCTCATGCCCTGGGCGGCGGCGCTGGCGCGCGGCCGGGCATCGGCAATGATCAGTTCGGCGCCATGCTGCTGCGCGATCTCGTTGACGATCGCCAGCCCCAGACCGCTGCCGTCCACGTTGGTGCCCAGGGCGCGGTAGAAGGGCTGCAGCACCAGCGCGCGCTCGGCCTCGGGGATGCCCGGGCCGGTGTCCTCCACCTGCAGCACCACCACCTGGCCGAAGGGGTCGTCCACCACCCGCGCCGTCACCGTGCCGCCAGCGGGGGTGTACTGCAGCGCGTTGTCCACCAGGTTGCGCACCAGCTCGCGCACCATCAGCGGCTGGCCCATCAACCAGCCACGCCAGGCGGCCTCGCCCTCGGGGCCTTCGTAGCCCAGGTCGATGCGCTTGTCCATTGCTTTGGGCACGAAGTCGCGCACCGTCTCGCGCACCAGTTCGGCCAGGTCCACCACCTCGGGCGGGCGCGCCTGGGTCTTGGCCTCGGCACGGGCCATGGCCAGCAGCTGGTTGACCATGTGCGCCGCACGTTCGCTGGATTGCGCGATGTATTGCAGCGACTGTGAAAGCGCCTTGGGATCCCGCTGGCCGGCTTCGATCTCGCGCTGCGCCAGCTCGGCCTGCGTGCGCAGCCCCGCCAATGGTGTCTTCAGCTGGTGTGCGGCATCGGCCAGAAACTGCTTCTGCGAGGCCATCGAGCGGTCGAGCCGGCCCAGCAAATCGTTGATCGCGCCGACCAGCGGCGCCACCTCCTCGGGCACGTCGCGCTCGGCCAGCGGGCTCAAGTCGTGGCTCTCGCGCTTGCGGATGCGCTGCTGCAACTCATTGAGCGGCCTGATGCCGCGCGCCAGCGCAAACCACACCAGCAGCACCGCCAGCGGCAGCACCACGAACTGCGGCACGATCACACCCTTGATGATCTCGGTGGCCAGGCGCGCGCGTTTGTCGCGGGTTTCGGCCACCTGCACCAGCGGCGGCTGCTCGCCCGGCACGCCGGTGGGTGGCAGCCACAGGTAGGCCACCCGCACCTCGTCGTCATGCACTTCGTCGTCGCGGTACTTCAGGGTCTGCGTCACCAGCGGCGACTCATCGGGCACCGGCAGGCTGCGGTCGCCGGCGATGTACTCGCCGCGCGCGCCCAGCACCTGGAAGTAGACCTTGTCGGCATCGTCGGCGCGCAGCACCTCGGTCGCCACCTCGGGCAAGCGCAGGCGCACGCCGCTGGGCCGCTCCACGCTGCCCGGCGCCACCACCACCTGGCGCGCCACCGCGCGCGCCATCTCGGCCAGGTCACGGTCGAAGGGCCGGCCGGCGATGTTTTGCGCCACCAGCCAGGTCAGCGCCACGCTCATCGGCCACAGCAGCAACAGCGGGGCGAGCATCCAGTCGAGGATCTCGCCAAAAAGCGATCGCTGTTCGCGGGCGGGCGGGGCGGCGTCCATGGCTGACAGCTAGGGGAGGCCCGCGCACCCGTCCGCCGTGGCGAGCGGCGCCTGGCGGCCGATCAACCCGGGATCTTCTCCAGGCAGTAGCCCAGGCCGCGCACCGTGGCGATGCGGATCGGGCCTTGCTCGATCTTCTTGCGCAGGCGGTGGATGTAGACCTCGATCGCGTTGTTGCTCACTTCTTCGCCCCACTCGCACAGCCGCTCGACCAGCTGATCCTTGCTGACCAGCCGGCCGGCGCGCTGCAGCAGCACTTCCAGCAGGCTCAGCTCGCGCGCCGACAGCTCGATCATCTGCTCGCCGATGTAGGCCACGCGGCCGGTGGCGTCGAAGGTCAGCGGGCCGTGCTTGATCAGGCTGCTGGCAGTGCCCAGGCCACGTCGCGTCAGCGCGCGCACCCGGGCCTCGAGCTCCTGCAGCGAGAACGGCTTGGCCATGTAGTCGTCAGCGCCCAGATCCAGCCCCTTGACCCGCTGCTCGACGCTGTCGGCCGCCGTGAGAATCAGCACCGGCACCGCCGAGCCGCGAGCGCGCAACTTGCGCAACACATCGAAGCCATGCATCTTGGGCAGGCCCAGATCGAGGATCAGGCAGTCGAACTCGTGCGAGGCCAGCGCTGCGTCGGCCTCGCTGCCACTGCCAACCTGATCCACCGCATAACCCGAAGCGCGCAGGGCGCGCAACAATCCATCGGCCAGCACCTGGTCATCTTCCGCGATCAGAATCCGCATCGTTGGTCTCCACTGGCCGGCGCCTGGAAGCCCGGCGCCTGTAACAATCGATTCTAGGCAGTTCAGGCCACCTGAACGGCGCTTGGTGGCCTGCCGCAGGGGCGTGCTTGCCCTGAGCACCTCATCAAAAAGTACTGTACAAACATCCAGCCCATCCACATAATTCGCTCTCGCAACAGGAGAGCAGCATGGACGCACCCGTGAAAGCCTTGAACACCGAAAAAGCCAAAGCCCTGGCCGCCGCACTGCTACAGATTGAAAAGCAGTTTGGCAAAGGTTCCATCATGCGCCTGGGCGACGGCGAGGTGGTCGAAGCCATCGAAGTCGTCTCCACTGGCTCGCTGGGCCTGGACATCGCCCTGGGCGTCGGCGGCCTGCCGCGCGGCCGGGTGGTCGAGATCTACGGCCCCGAGTCCTCGGGCAAGACCACGCTGACGCTGCAAGTGGTGGCGCAGATGCAGAAGCTCGGCGGCACCGCCGCCTTCATCGACGCCGAGCACGCGCTGGACATCGGCTACGCGCAAAAGCTGGGCGTCAACCTGCAAGAGCTGCTGATCAGCCAGCCCGATACCGGCGAACAGGCGCTGGAGATCGTTGACGCGCTGGTGCGCTCGGGCTCGGTTGATCTGGTCGTCATCGACTCGGTCGCCGCGCTCACACCCAAGGCCGAGCTCGAGGGCGAGATGGGTGATTCACTGCCCGGCCTGCAGGCCCGGCTGATGAGCCAGGCCCTGCGC
>JBBQZM010000175.1:0-7810 GCA_038207685.1 Burkholderiales bacterium | reverse complement strand
TCACTGCGGCGCAGCTGCAGTCGACCCTTCAGCGCCACGGTCTCGAGATCGAGGCCGTCGAGCGGCACGGTACGCAGCGCAAGGACATACGGGTGTTCATCGTCGCCCGGCGGCCCCGATGAGTCGGCCCTTTGCTGCCTTCACACGGCCCGGCGCTGCAGGGTCGGCGGCGGCCTGCCGCGTCACAGGCCGCGTCGCGGCCGACGCCATCTGCAACAGGCCTGGCGAGGCGCCGAAGTACCCACTGCTCAACCGTTGATCCCCATGCGCCGATACCCCTTCGTCAGTCTGCCCACCGCGCTGCTGGTTCTGCGCGTGGCCGTGGCCGTCTTCTTCATGGCGCATGCGGCCGTGCGCCTGGTCAATGGTTCGATCCCCCAGTTCGGCGCCTTCCTGGGGCAGCGAGGCTGGCCCCAGGGCGTGCTGCTGGTGTGGGGCATCACCGCGTATGAATTGATCGCAGGCGCCTTGATGGCGCTCGGATGGCGTGCGCGCTGGATGGCGCTGGGCTTGTTCATCATTGCCGCGATGGCCATCGTGATCATCCACTGGCAGCTCGGCTGGTTCGTGGGCGAGCATGGCACTGGCGGCATGGCGTACAGCCTGTCGTTGATGGCGTCCCTGTTGGTGATTGCCGCAGCGGACGCGACCGACAACAGAGACGATCGCACGCTGGCAGCGCGCAGCGACTGAGGCGACCCGCTTCGAGCCCTGCTTGCACTTGCGGGCGTTGGCGCCACCCGATTTTCGGATCAACCCGGGCACGATGACAAACACCTTGAGCAGTTTCGGTCAGGGGACATGGCGCTATCTTTCTCTCGTCTACAGGCAGGCACGGGCATGGAGCGCACACCTCATGGCAGACTGCCGTGATGCCTCCCCTCGCCACGCTGCTGCCACCACCAGGAACCCGCTGGCGCGCCTGGCGTGGCCCGCTGGCGGCTGGCTGTGCGCTGCTGGTGCTGGCCACCAGCGCCGCCTGGCTGGCCTACCGGGTGTCGCTTAACGTCGCCGTGCGCGACCTGCAGAACAGCGCCGTGCGCCGCCTGGACAGCGTGGCCGCGGCGCTCGACAGCACATTGGCCCGCTTCGACTACCTGCCCGCGCTGCTGGAAACCACGCCGGCGGTGATGGCCCTGTTGGCGCGCCCGGGCGACCCCGCCTTGCGCGACCAGGCCAACCGCATGCTGGTGCGCATCAACGCCATCGCCGCCGCCGACATGCTCTTCGTGCTCGATGCCGGCGGCGACGCCCAGGCCGCCGCCGACTGGGACCAGCCCATCACCCCCGTCGGCCACAACTACAGCTACCGGCCCTATATGCGGGACGCCCTGGCCAGCGGGCGCGGGCGCTTCTTCGGCGTCGGTGCCACCAGCCGCCTCCCGGGCTACTTCCTGTCGTATGCGCTGCGCCACGGCGAAGCCACGCTGGGCGTGGCCACGGTCAAGGTCAACCTCGAAGCTGCCGAGCGTGTGTGGGCGACGCTGCCCGGGGCCATGCTCGTCACCGACGAGCGCAGCGTGGTCATTCTCGGCTCGCGGCCGGCGTGGAAGTTCCAGGCCCTGCGCCCGCTGTCGCCCGCCGAGCGGGCCGTGGTCGCCGAGGAAAAGCCCTACCCCGCTGACCCCGCCGTGCTGCCCTGGGCTGGCGGCGGCCCACTGCAGACCGGCCAGCACGTCGTTGTCGACGGGACTGAGCATCTGGTCACCGCACGCGCGCTGCCGGCGCAGCGCTGGCAGATGCAGGCGCTGGACCCGCTGGCGCCGGCCTACAGCCGCGCCCGCAGCCAGGCCCTGATGTCGGCGCTGGCCGCCGCTGTGGCCGGGCTGCTGCTGATGGCCGCGTGGCAGAGCCGGCGCAACGGCATGCAGAAGTTGGCCACCCAGGCCGCGCTGCAGGCCGCGCACGACACGCTGGAAACCCGCGTAGCCGAACGCACGCGCCAGCTGTCGAGCGCCAACACCTCGCTGGCGGCCGAGATCGAAACCCGCAAGACCGTGGAGCAAAGCCTGCACACCACGCAGGCCGAACTGGTGCACACCGCGAAGATGGCGGTGCTGGGGCAACTCTCGGCCGGTCTGGCGCACGAGCTGAACCAGCCCCTGGCGGCTTTGCGCACGCTGTCGGACAACGCCGTGGTGCTGATGGACAAACAGCGCCTGCCCGAAACACGCGGCAATCTGGAACGTATCTCGCTGCTGGTGGGCCGCCTGGGCGAGCTGACGCGGCGGCTGAAGACCTTCGCCCACAAGCCCGGTGACGCCCTGGTGCGCACGCCGATAGGCACGGCGGTAGCCAACGCCCAGGGTCTGCTGGCCGATCGGCTGCGGCGTCTGGACGTCGCCCTTGAGGTGCAGATCCGGCCCGAGGGCTTGTGCGCGCTGGCCGACCCGGGGCTGGTCGAGCAGGTGCTGGTGAACCTGATGGTCAACGCGCTGGATGCCATGGCCACGATGGACCACAGCACCGCAGTGCGCCGCCTGCGCGTGGTGGCCGAGCTGCACCGTGGCGCAAAGGGCGACCGTGTGCAGCTGCAGCTGCAAGACAATGGTCCTGGCATCGCACCCGAAATGCACCTGCACCTGTTCGAACCCTTCGCCACCAACAAGCCCGCGGGCGCCGGGCTGGGCCTGGGGCTGATGATCTCGCAGCGCATCGTGCGCAGCTTCGGCGGCGAGCTGAGTCTGTGCGATGCCGCCGAGCCGGGCTCAAGCGGCGCCTGTTTCCGCATCGACCTGCCCGCCTGCACGGCCAGCCCGACCACTCCATGAGCACCTCCAGCACTCCCGAGATCGCCGTCGTGCTCGTCGAAGATGACGAAGACGTGCGCCATGGCACTGCGCAGGCACTGGAACTGGCCGGGCTGCAGGTGCAAGGCTACGACAGCGTCGAGGCCGCGCGGCGCAGCGTCGGCCCCAACGCGCCCATCGTGCTGCTGTGTGACGTCAACCTGCCCGGCATGCACGCCACCGACTGGCTGCCCGAGGTGCGTGCGGTGGACGCCGACCTGCCCATGATCCTGGTCACCGGCCATGGCGACATCGCGATGGCGGTGAAGGCGCTGCAGCAGGGCGCCTACGACTTCATCGAGAAGCCCGCCTCGTCCGACCGCATCGTGGCGGTGGTGCAGCGCGCGGTCGAAAAACGCCGACTGGTGCTGGCGCTGCGCGCGGCCGACGGCCGCGCCGCGGCGCAACGTGGCATCGAGGCGGTGATGGTGGGGCGCTCGGCGGCCATGCAGGCGCTGCGACGCACGGTGCTGGACCTGGCCGGCACCACCGCCGACGTGCTGATCTACGGTGAGACCGGCAGCGGCAAGGACCTGGTGGCACGCTGCCTGCACGACTACAGCCCGCGCCGCGGCGGGCCCTTCGTGCCCATCAACTGCGGCGGCCTGCCCGACACCCTGGTGGAAAGCGAGCTCTTCGGCCACGAGGCCGGCGCCTTCACCGGGGCACAGAAGGCGCGCGCCGGCAAGCTGGAGGCCGCCCACGGCGGCACCTTCTTTCTGGACGAGATAGAGAGCATGCCGCTGGGTGTGCAGGTCAAGCTGCTGCGTGTGCTGCAGGAACGCACGGTGGAGCGGCTGGGCTCCAACCGCCCGGTGCCGGTGGACTGCCGCGTGTTGGCGGCCAGCAAGACCGACTTGCTCACCGCCAGCGAGCAGGGCCGCTTCCGTGCCGACCTGTACTACCGCATCGGCGTGGCCTTCATCCACCTGCCGCCGCTGCGCGAGCGGCGCGAGGACATCGGCATGCTCTTCGAGCACTTCGCGCTGCTGGCCGCCAGCCGCTACGGCCACGAACTGCCGGGGCTGCAGCCGGCCCAGCTGGCCGAGCTGCTGGCCTACGACTGGCCCGGCAACCTGCGCGAACTGAGCAATGTGGCCACGCGCTTCGTGCTGGGCCTGGCCGCGGGCCGGCTCACCGCCGGCAGCGGCGGCGGCGCGGCGGCGTCAACCACAGTGACCCAGTCACTGCACCAGCAAATCGACCAGTTTGAGCGCGCGCTGATCGCCGACACCCTGCGCCGCCACGCGGGCGACGTGACGGCCAGCGCCAAGGCGCTGCAGCTGCCCAAGCAGACGCTGTACGACAAGATGAAGCGGCTGCAGGTGCAGGGCGCCGACTACCGTAACGCCAGCTGAGCGCAGCAGCGGGTTGGGCCCAACGCCTCAACCCGGCACGGCACTGGCCTGCACGGCGACAGGACGTTGCGAGTGCGCTCCGCTGCGTGCGCTGCCCCGCACCAGATCGGCCAGCGAGGCGCTGTAGATCACCGTCTGGGGATCGTCCGGGTCGGCCTTGACCGCAAAGCCGAAGCGGTCGAACAACGCGCGCATGCGCGGATTCTCGTTGCGGTAGGTGGTGGCGTAATAGGTCTTCGCGCCCAGCGCGCCCCAGTCGATCAGCATCTGCATCAGGTGCCTGCCGATGCCCTGGCCGCGCAGGTCGCTGCGGCGCGAGAACGAGACCTCGTAGGTGCCGGCGTCATCCATGCGGAAGGCATGGGCCACGCCGATGATCTCGTCGTCAAGCTCGACGATGAAGGCTGCGTGCTGCCGGTAGTCCAGCGTGTCGCTGTACAGCCGCGAGAGCCTTTCCGGCGACGTGAGGTAGTCCACCGTGACGGTGCCCATGTAGCGCGTGCGCCGGTCGTCGCCGCTCAGGCGGGTGATGTAGGCGCCGATGGCCTCGATGTCGTCCTGGGTCGCGGGCCGCAGTAGCGCATGGCGGCCATCCTGCAGCGCGATCAGCTGCGCCGGCGTCGCGTCCACACCCTGCATCGACGGCAGCGCACGCGCCTGCTTGGCCAGCAGCGCGCGCCAGCCCGGGTGCGCCACGCCCAGCATCGCGTCGACGCGCTGCGGATCATTGAGGTGGCGCAGGTCGGCCACACCCTGCTCAGTGACCACGACCACCGGCAGGTCGGCGCCTATCGTGTGGTGGGCGCCCTCGGGATGCAGTGCCACGATCTTGCTCTGCTGCACGCCGTCGCCACGCGCCACCACGCTGGGCAAGGCGATGATCGCGATGCCGCCGCGCGACCACGACGCACCGAGCGCGAAGTCGAATTGGCCGCCGACGTCGGAGTAGTAGTGGTTGGCGATCATCGAGGCGCAGACCTCGCCGCTCAGGCTCACCGCCAGCGCGCTGTTGATGCTGGCCATCGCCGGGTTGTGCTTGATGACCGCCGGGTCGTTGACGATCTCCTGCGGCAGCACCGCGAACTCGGGGTTGTCGTGCATCGTCTCGTACAGCGCGCGGCTGCCGAGCACGAAGCCGACGACGATGCGCTCGCGCAGCGCAGGGCCGTGTCTGTCGCGGATCAGGCCGGCGCGGTACAGCGCCAGCACACCGTCAGAGAACAGTTCCGACCACACGCCGCGCACCGAAACACCATGGGCGACGAGCTCGTTCGCCACCGCATTGGGGATCTTGCCTATACCCAGTTGCACCGTGTGCGGCAGTGCCGTGCCGCCGGGATCCGGCGATGCCTGGCGCAGCAGGTCGACGATGCCGCGGGCGATAGCGCGGGTCTGCACCTCGTGCACGGCGGACGTTGGTGCCATGTGATGCTCGAACAGCGGCTCGTCGATCTCGACGACGAGGTCGAATTCGGCCAGGTTCATGGCGCAGCCGCTGGCGATGCGCTGCCCGGTGGCCGGGTCATCGAGCGTGGCGATGTGCCAGCGCGGCATGCGCACATTGACCATCGCCACCTTGAACATCGCCTGCCGCACCGGCGCGAAATCGATGCCGGCGTTCAGCCCCAGCGTCACGCGGCCCAGGGCATCGGGTGGCGAGGTATGCGCGAACGCGACCTGCGGCCGCCAGGGGCCTTCAAAGAGCCGGGGCACCTGCGACAGATTGCAGCGGATGTTGCGCGCCAGCCCGGCGTTGACCAGTTCGCGCACGCCCGGGCCGATGAAGGGCGTGACGATGCCCACGCCGCCCATCACGGCGCGCTGCCAGCCCGCGGCCGGGCCCAGCGCGAGCACCTGGAAGACATCGACGCCGGCGAAACGCTTCGGCTGGTCGAAGATCAGGCTCTCAACGGCATCGATGCGGCCGGCGTTGCCCGGCAGGTAACACACCGGCCGGGTGCCCTCGGCAACATGCCGGGCCAGCCGCTGCGTGACGAGGTCCAGCGCGTTGGCCAAGGTCGTGGTGTGGAGAGAGCTCATGAGGGACGTATCGGTTGGGTGAGTGGTGTTGCGTGTCAATCCAGCGTCAGCTTTCAGAGCGATGCTGCACTGCAACATGATCGCACATCCGCTTCCACTTCAACTCGGGCTCGAGGATCTTCTCGGCGACTTGCATCACGCTCGCCGCAGCCTGGACCTGGGTCGCCTGGCCTGGCTGGCTTACTGCGAGGTCCGTCGCTGGGCACGCACGGCCGGCGAACAAGCCCTGGCCGAGCACTCATCAGCACTCGTCACGCAGGCGCCACACGCCAGCCGTGAAAAGTTTCTGGCCGAGGTTGACGAGCTGATCGTCGAACTGGAACAGGCCCACTCGCGGGTTCTGACCGCCGCAGCCGCTGCGGACGCCGCGGACGCCCTGCAGGACTGACGCCAACGACCGCAGCGCAGGCCAGCCGGCGGCCGCGCCGCACGGAATTCCGGGCATTCGGCGCCGCCGCCATCCGGCCGGCCGTGCACCGTCGCCCTGCGATTGCCGGGCACCACTTTCAAGTCCTTGTCGGAACAGGACTTTTTTTCTGCCGCATCGCGGCCGGGGTGGCACGAAGACTGCATTGGGTGAATCAGACAGCAGCGTGGGCAAGGGGCCTGCGCAGCGCCAAGAGAGATTCACCAATGCCCCCTGTCTCAGCACCCGCCGCCCGTCAGGCCGAGGTGGCAGCACTGAAGGCCGCCAGGCCCAACGTCGCCGCCCTGCCCATAGCCACTTCCGCGCCGGCGCGCAGCAACGCGGCCTGAAAGCGCGCCACCCGCCATTCCATTTCGCCCCGCCCGCGGGGTCAACGCAAGGGGAAAACCATGGTCTTCACACTTCAACTGGCGATCATCCTGATCTGCCTGTTCTACGGCGCCAGAAAGGGCGGCGTCGCGCTCGGCTTGCTGGGCGGCATCGGCGTCGTGCTGTTGACCTTCGCCTTCGGTCTGACACCGGGCAAGCCGCCGGTGGACGTGATGCTGACCATCGTGGCGGTGGTCGCCGCGTCGGCCACGCTGCAGGCCTCAGGCGGCCTGGACGTGCTGCTGCAACTGGCTGAAAAGCTGTTGCGCCGCAACCCGAAATACGTGTCGATCCTGGCGCCGTTCACCACCTGCGGACTGACCATGCTGTGCGGCACCGGGCACGTCGTCTACACCATGCTGCCCATCATCTACGACGTGGCGATCAAGAACGGCATCCGGCCCGAGCGCCCGATGGCCGGATCATCGATCGCCAGCCAGATGGGCATCATCGCCAGTCCGGTCTCGGTGGCCGTGGTCTCACTGGTGGCCTTCCTGGCCAAGGCGCCTGAAGGCGCGCCCATCATCGACTTCGTGACCCTGCTGTCCATCACCATCCCGTCGACCCTGGTGGGCGTGCTGATGATCGGCATATTCAGCTGGTTCCGCGGCAAGGACCTCGACAAGGACGAGGACTTCCAGGCCCTGATCAAGGACCCGGCAGCGCGCAAGAACGTTTACGGCGATGGCATGTCGCTGCTGGGCAAGAAGCTGAGCGCGCAGCAGTGGACGGCGATGTGGATCTTTGTCGGCGCCATCGTCGTCGTCGCGCTGCTCGGTGCATTCCCGTCGGCGCGCCCGCTGGTCGCTGGCAAGCCGCTGTCGATG
>JBBQZM010000174.1:0-7858 GCA_038207685.1 Burkholderiales bacterium | reverse complement strand
GGCTGCGGCTTCGACGAGCAGCGACCGGTGCCCGACGAAACCCATGTCGGAATGCGCATCATGCAGGAGCGCGCCCAGCGCATCGGCGCCGCGGTGGAGGTGGCCTCGGTGCCGGGCTCGGGCACCTGCGTGGTGTTGACCCTGCCCGAGCGCCAGCCGCTGGCGGCTTGAGCGGCGGGCGTGACAATCCCGCCCATGCCCAGCCCAAGCAGTTTCCGCATCCGCGTGCTGGTGGTCGACGACCACACGCTGTTCCGCCGCGGCCTGATCGCGCTGCTGACCGCCGACGGCCGCTTCGACGTGGTAGCCGAGGCGGGAGATGCCGGCGAGGCGCAGCGCCGCGCCGCCGACAGCCAGCCCGACGTGATCCTGCTCGACAACCACCTGCCCGGCGTCACCGGCATCGATGCACTGGCCAGCTTGCGGGAGGCGGCGCCGCGTTGCCGGGTGTTGATGCTCACCGTCAGCGAGGATGCACGTGACCTCACCGCCGCGCTGCGCGCCGGCGCCAGCGGCTACTTGCTCAAGACCGTGGACAGCGAGGATCTGGCCACCGCCATCCTGCGCAGCATGGCGGGCGAGTCGACGATCAGCCCGGAGATGACCGGCAAGCTGGTCAGCGCCTACCAGTCCTTGCAGGGCGGCACGTCGGCCGGCAGCCTGGTGGCCGACGCGGCGGCCGCCGATCCGATCCACAGCCTGTCGCCGCGCGAGCGCGAGATCCTGGGCCACATCGCGTTGGGCGCCAGCAACAAGGAAATCGCCCGCGCGCTGGCCATCGCCGAGACCACGGTGAAGATCCACGTGCAGCACATCCTGCGCAAGCTCAACCTGAGCTCGCGGGTGCAGGCCGCGGTCTACGCGGCCGAGCGGCCAAACGCCTGAACGGCGCCGGCCCACGATCCGCTCAACGCGCCAGTTCGGCGCGCATCTTGTCGATCACCGCGCGGTAGTCGGACTGGCCGAAGATCGCGCTGCCGGCCACAAAGGTGTCGGCGCCGGCATCGGCCACGCTGCGAATGTTGTCGACCTTGATGCCGCCGTCCACCTCGAGCCGGATGTCGCGGCCCGAGGCCTCGATCAGGCGGCGCAGCCTTTCCACCTTGCGCAGCGCGCTGGGGATGAAGCTCTGGCCGCCAAAGCCGGGGTTGACACTCATCACCAGCACCAGGTCAACCTTGTCGATCACCCACTCCAGCAGGTCGATCGGCGCCGCCGGGTTGAACACCAGCCCGGCCTGGCAGCCCGCGGCCTTGATCAGCTGCAGCGTGCGGTCGACATGGGCGCTGGCCCCGGGGTGGAAGCTGATCAGATCGGCGCCGGCCTGGGCAAAGGCCTGGGCCAGCGCATCCACCGGCTGCACCATCAAATGCACGTCGATCGGCACCCGCATGCCGTCGGCTTTCACCGCGTGCTTGCGCAGCGCTTCGCAGACCATCGGCCCGAAGCTCAGGTTGGGCACGTAATGGTTGTCCATCACATCGAAGTGGATCCAGTCGGCGCCGGCGTCTATGACCTGGCGCAGCTCGGCGCCGAGCTGGGCAAAGTCAGCCGACAAGATGCTGGGGGCGATGCGGAAAGTGGGGCTCATGGCAGGAGGCTCAAAGGGAGCGGCAGGCGCGAAGGGCCTGATTTTCGCCGGCTTCCTTGGTTTTCTCGCGGCCTTCCTAGAATGCAGGCCATGGCCAACCCCCGCTTCACCTCCACCGTGCTCGTGCGGCCGCTGCCCGAGCAGACCGATCCGGCACAGCAGCGTTACGCCTTTGTCTACACGATCACCATCCTCAACAGCGGCGACGTGGCAGCGCAACTGGTGGCGCGGCAATGGGTCATCACCGACCACCGCGGCCAGGTGCAGCAGGTGCGCGGCCTGGGTGTGGTCGGCCACCAGCCGCTGCTCAAGCCGGGCGAGCAGTTCGAGTACACCAGCTGGGCGCAGATCAAGACGCCGCAAGGCTCGATGCACGGCAGCTTCTTCGGCGTCACCGAGGACGCGCACTGGTTCGAGTCGCCGGTGGCCGAGTTCGCGCTGGCCGATACCGTGACGCTGCACTGATGTCTGACGCACCCGGCGACGACGCCCAGCTGACCACGCTGGCCAACGGCGTGCGGGTGCTCACGCTGCCCTTGCCGCACCTGCAGACCGCCAGCGTCAGCGTCTTTGTGCGCTGCGGCAGCGGCCACGAGAAGCGCGCAATGAACGGCATCGGCCATGTCATCGAGCACATGGCCTTCAAGGGCACGGCCAGCCGCGACGCGCGGCGCATCAACCTCGACGCCGAGCGCCTGGGCGCCGAGGTCAATGCCCACACCGACAAAGACCACACCGCCTTCCACATGCGCGGTCTGGGCGAGCATGCGCCGCGGCTGGTGCGCATGCTGGGCGACATCGTGCGCGGCGCCACCTTTCCCGACGACGAGCTGCAGCGTGAGCGCGAGGTGCTGCTGCACGAGTTCACCGAAGACGAGGACGACCCGATGTCCACCGCCTTCAAGCTGTTCGACCGCGCCTGCTGGGGCCTGCACCCGCTGGCCCAGCCGGTGATCGGCAGCCGCGCCAACATCGAGCGTTTCATCCGCGACGACCTGGTGGACCAGGTGCAGCGCCACTACACCGGCGCCAATCTGGTGGTGGCCGCCGCTGGCGCGATCGATGTCGCCGCGGTACAGCGCGAAGCCGAGGCCGCCTTCGGCAGCATGCCGCCCGGCGAGGCCAATGTGCTGGTGGCGCCGGTCTGGCGCGGGGGCCTGTCCAGCCGCGCCATGGCCGGCAGCAGCCAGACCCACTTGGTGCTGGGCTTCCCGATCCCGCCGCTTCAAGCCGACGACCCCACCGCCGCGGTGGCCGCCGCACTGCTGGGCGAGGGCATGAGTTCACCGCTGATGGACCAGCTGCGAGAACAGCGCGGCCTGGTCTATTACGCCGCCTGCTCGGCCGATGTGATCGACAGCGGCGGCCAGTTCGTGATCGAGGCCAGCACCTCACCGCAGCAGCTCGATGAGTGCCTGCTGGCGCTGGCCCGGCTGGTGATTGCCCAAGCCGAAACCATCACGCCGGTGGACCTGGAGCGTGCCTGCAACCAGCTGCGTGTGCGCCGGCTGCGCGGCCTGGAGAAACCCGGCCGCCGGCTGGAGGAGGCGGCGCTGGACGTGCTGATCAGCGGCCGCCTGCGCTCAAGGGCCGACTGGCTGGCACGCATCGAGGCCGTCAGCGCCGACCAGTTGCGCCAGTGCTTTGCCAGCATGGTCGGCGCCGGCGCGGCGCTGGCCATCACCGGCCGGGTGGCGCGCGGCACCCGCGACCGGGCTCAGGCCATCCTGGCGGCGCAGCAGCTGGCAGCGGCGGCATGACACCAGCCCGGCGGGCGCATCGACTTACGGCGGCGGCGGCGGTGGCGGATCGTCGTCGGTGCGCCGTTCGCCGCCACGGCGGCCAGAGAACATCGTCCACCAGATGATGAGCACAAAGATCAGCCCGGCGCCCAGGGCTTCCAGCAAGATCAACCACATCCAGCGATTATCCCGGCGCCTGACCGGCGCCGCCGGCGGCGGGCTGCTGGCCCTGCTGGCAGCTTGCGCCGTGACGCCGCCGGTCGTGGCGCCACCAGCGGCCGAGCCGCCGCCTGCACCGGTCAGCGCTACGGCGCCTGCCGAAGCGCCAGCGCCCGTGCCGGCCGCCGAGCCGCTGCGCCGGCCGCGCGCCCAGTGGGTGCCGGTGGACTGGGCCTCGCTGCCGGGCTGGGCCGATGACCGCGCCGCCGAGTTGTGGCCGGCGTTGCGCGCCGGCTGCGCGCGGCCGGCGCCGGGCTGGGCCACGGTCTGCGCCCGCGCCGCCGCCTTCAACCCGCCTGATGACGGCTTTGCGCGCGACTTTCTGCAGCGCGAACTGCAACCCTTCCGCATCGAATCGCCCGAGGGTGAAGCCAGCGGCCTGGCCACCGGCTATTTCGAGCCGTTGATCAACGCCAGCCGGCGGCGCAAGCCGGGCTTCACCGTGGCCATTCACCAGCCGCCGGCCGATCTGGCTCAGCGCAAGCCCTGGTTTAGCCGCCAGCAGATTGACACCCTGCCCGCCGCCGCCGCGGCGCTGCGCGGCCAGGAGATCGCCTGGGTGGCCAGCCCGCTGGAAGTGCTGATCCTGCAGATCCAGGGCTCGGGGCGCTTGCGCATCCTTGAATCCGACGGCAGCCAGCGCACCGTGCGCCTGGCCTATGCCGGCCACAACGACCAGCCCTACCAGTCGGTCGGCCGCTGGCTGATCGACCAGGGTGAATTGCGCGCCGACGGTGCCAACTGGCCGGCGATTCGCGACTGGGGCCGCCGCGCCACGCCGGCGCGGCTGCAGCAGATGATGTGGAGCAACCCGCGGCTGGTGTTCTTCCGCGAGGAGCCGCTGCCCGAGCCGGCACCCGGCCCGCGTGGCGCCCAGGGTGTGGCGCTGACCCCCGGCCGCTCGGTGGCAGTGGACCCGCTGGCCGTGCCTTATGGCACGCCGCTGTGGCTCGACACCACCGAGCCGCTATCGGCCACACCGCTGCGCCGGCTGGTGATGGCCCAGGACACCGGCAGCGCCATCGTCGGTGCGGTGCGAGTGGACTACTTCTGGGGCCTGGGCGACCAGGCCGAACAGCAGGCCGGCCGCATGAAGCAGCCGCTGCGGGTGTGGGCGCTGTGGCCCAGGTGATCGTCGGGCCGCGCCGCCAACGCGCCATTCGAACCCGACTTGAGCTGTCCCCGGCGCGACCACGCAGCTAAGCAGCATCCCCGATGCCGGTGTGCACCGGCCTGTGCGCCAATGGCGCCTGATCCGCTTCCTTGGAGCCCTGCCCATGAAAACCGGTGTCTTCAACTACCTCGAACTCGACCGCGTGCACTTCGGCACGCCGGCCGCCGACGCCTTGCACACCGAGGCCGGCCAGCGTGGCGCGCAGCGCATCTTCGTCGTCACCAGCAAGACACTGAACCGCAACACTGATGCGGTGCGCAACGCGCTGGCCCGCATCCAGCCACAGGTGGTGGGCTTGTTCGACGAGTGCATCGAGCACACGCCGCGCGAATCGGTGATCGCTCTGGCCGAGGCGGTGCGCGCAGCCAACGCCGACCTCATCGTCAGCATCGGCGGCGGCACGGTGATCGACACCGTCAAGGTGGCGCTTGTGGCGCTGGCCGAAGACCTGACAAGCATCGAACAACTCGACAACTGGCACATGCGCGTCGCCGCCGACGGCAGCCGCGTGGTGCCGCAGCCGCGCCGCCCGCCCTGCCGTCAGATTGCCGTGCCCACCACCTTGTCGGGTGCCGAGTTCAGTGATCTGGGCGGCTGCACCGACACGCGATACGGCACCAAGCAGGGCTACACCGGCGCCTTCATTGGCGCTGCGGCGGTGATCCTCGACCCGCGCATCAGCGTGCACACGCCGGCCCGGCTGTGGCTGTCCACCGGCGTGCGCGCGGTGGACCATGCGGTGGAGGCGTTGTGCTCGGTCAACGCCCAGCCACTGATCGACGCCACCAGCGTGCGCGCGCTGGCGCTGCTGGGCCGCTCGCTCAAGCGCTACGTGCAATCACCCGACGACCTGGATGCGAGGCTCGACGGCCAGCTCGGCGCCTGGCTGGCCGCCACCAGCATCCGCCGCACCGAGTACGGCGCCAGCCACGGCCTGGGCCATGCGCTGGGCGCCGATGCCGGTGTGCCGCACGGCATCACCTCCTGCGTGCTGCTGCCCACGGTGATGCGCTACAACGCCAGCCACTGCGCAGCGCAGCTGGCCGAGGTGGCCGCCGCGCTGGGTGAGCCTGGCATCCCGGCCGCCGACCAGGTCGAGGCCCTGATCCAGCGCCTGGGCCTGCCCACCCGCATCAGCCAGCTGGGCGTTGGCCATGACCGGCTGGCCATCGTCGCCCGCAAGGGCATGGCCAACCCCTGGGTGCGCACCAACCCGCGGCCGATCGACGACGAGGCCCAACTGCTGGCGCTGCTGGAGCAGGCCTGGGTGTGAGCGGGCCCGCCACGGCGCTCCACACCGTGCCCGGAAAACCGGCAGCTGACACCTGGCCCGCACTGGCCGCCGCCCAGGCCCGCGACGCTGCGGCGCGCCTGCCGCTGCGCGTGCTGGCCGCGCTGACCCCGCTGATGGGCGGTCCGGCGTTCAATCCAGCTGAACAGTCGCTTCAAGGCAGCTGAACCGGGCCGCGGGGTTGGGCCGGCACACTCTGCAGCATGCCCGATTCGAACCGCTTTTCTGCCACGCTGGCGCGCTACACCGGCACCGCCATCGTGCTGCACTGGCTGCTGGCGCTGGCCATCGTCGGCGCCTTCGGCCTGGGGCTCTACATGCAGGAGCTGGCGGTGTCGCCCACCCGGCTCAAGCTCTACAACTGGCACAAATGGGCCGGCGTCACAATCCTGGCGCTGTCGGCGCTGCGCCTGCTGTGGCGTCTGGGCCACCGCCCGCCGGCCGATCTGCCCATGCCGGTCTGGCAGGCCAAAGCCGCCCACCTGACCCACGGCCTGCTGTACGCGCTGTTTTTTGCCGTGCCGCTGGCTGGTTGGGCCTACAGCTCGGCATCGGGGTTTCCGGTGGTGTGGTTCGGCGTGCTGCCGCTGCCCGACTTCGTGCCGGTGGACAAGGGCCTGGCCGAGGTCTTCAAGCAAGTGCATGAAGTGTCGGGCCTAGCTCTGGCAGGCCTGGTGCTGCTGCACGTGGCGGGCGCGTTGAAACACCAATTCATCAACCGCGACGGCCTGATCGGCCGCATGCGCCTGGGTGGCCGCTGACCGCGCGGCAGCATCCTGATCTGCCAACTCCCAACACCCCCGGACCTGCCATGACCCTGCCCCCTGTCCGCCGCAGCTGCGGCACCAGCCACCTGCGCCTGGCCGCGCTGGCCTTGGCCACCGCCCTGCCCTGGGCCGCCCAGGCCCAGCAGGTGCTGCCGGCGCAAAGCGAGATCAGCTTCGTCAGCAAGCAGATGGGGGTGCCGGTGGCCGGCCAGTTCAAGCGTTTCAGCGAACAGCTCAAGTTCGACCCCAAGAAGCCTGAGGCCGGCCAGGTGGCCTTCAGCATAGACACCGGCAGCGCCGCCTTCGGCTCGCCCGAAACCGACGCCGAGGTGCCCAAGGCGGTCTGGTTCAACGTCGCCAAGTTCCCCAGCGCCAGCTTCCAGAGCAGCGCCATCACGGGCCTGGGCGGCGGCCGCTACGAGGTGCGTGGCAAGCTCATGATCAAGGGCCAGGCGCAAGACACCGTGGTGCCGGTGACGCTGGTGCAAGCCGGCACCAACGGCACCGCCACCGGCAGCTTCAGCATCAAACGGCTGGACTTCAAGATCGGCGATGGCGAGTGGGCTGACACGGCCATGGTCGCCAACGACGTGCAGGTCAAGTTCAAGCTCGCGCTGACCGGTCTGCCGCAGTGAAACCCGGCGCCCGCGACCCGCATTGCCCCGTTGCGCCAGCGCCCGACACCTTGCCCCACCTTCTTCCACCGCACTGCAACTGACAGAGACACCTGCCCATGATCCGCACCACCGTTGCCGCCACCCTGCTGGCCCTGACCGCCGCCGGCGCACACGCCGAAGCCGCCACCTACGCCATTGACCCCAGCCACACCTTTGCCAGCTTCGAGATCAGCCACTTCGGCACTTCGACCAACCGCGGCCGCTTCGACAAGAAAACCGGCAGCGTGACGCTGGACAAGGCCGCCAAGACCGGCAAGGTTGAGCTGACGCTGGAAACCGGCTCCATCAACACCGGCACCGCAGCCTTCGACAAGCACCTGCGCAGCAAGGACCTGCTCAACGCCGAGGAATTTCCGACCGCGCGCTTCGTGGCCGACAAGTTCAGCTTCAACGGCGA
>JBBQZM010000173.1:0-7885 GCA_038207685.1 Burkholderiales bacterium | reverse complement strand
CCTCGTTTGAAGTGGTTTTAGGATGAGCGTACTTTCAAGCTTGCTACGGTAGGAAGGTCAAGCGAAGCTCCTCAATGACCTGGAAGCCAGCCCAGGTATTGGGCATTCGATCCAGACCTTGCCATCATGGCAAACTCGACGCTACGCGTGGCCTTGATGAACACGATGGCTCAATTCCTGTCGGAGCGTCACTGTCGACGTGCGCTGCACGGCCACTGCATGAGGAGCTAACCGAATGGAAGCCATGAACATCGGCGAAACTGCCAAGGCCTCGGGGGTGTCTGCCAAGATGATTCGGCACTACGAGGCGGTCGGCCTCATCCCCGCTGCGGCGCGAACAGACGCCGGCTACCGGCAGTACGGCCACGCCGATGTGCACACCCTGCGGTTTGTCCGCCATGCACGTGACCTGGGCTTCTCGATCGCAGAAATCGGCGAACTCGTCGGCCTGTGGCGCAACCGCAAACGACCGAGCCGCCAGGTGAAAGCACTGGCGCAAGCCCACATCCAGGCGTTGGCGCAGAAGGCGCAGGCCTTGCTCGCGATGAATGCGACGCTCGAACACCTCGTGCACTGCTGCAACGGCGACGACCGGCCGGATTGCCCCATCCTCGAAACGCTGGCCAGCGACAGCCTCGACCCGGCGCCGGCCAGGCGCAAAGGCGCCAAGTTCCAGAGCGGCACCGCGCCATAGCGGCATCCTGTGCCCGCTGACGCGAACATCCTTTCGCGAAGTGGCTTGCATCGCGCGCGGCCACGGCGGTGCCCTGGTACTGGGAACCATCGCGAGGGCGGACTGGCGGCCGTAGTGAACTCAACGCGTCACACGCAGCGGTGAACCTGGGGGGAGAACAGCCAATCCATCCGGATCAGCCGGGCAAGCGCCATCAGCGCGCCGGTGCCATCTCCACGACCGTGAGCTTGCCGTTCTCGTTGGCCGCCTTGAACTTGACCTTGTCGCCGGGCTTGACGCCGTCGAGCATGGTCTTGTCCTTGACCACGAACACCATCGTCATCGGCGGCATGTCCAGGCTCTTGATCTCGCCATGCTTGAGCGTGACCTTGCCTTGTGCCGTATCGACCTTGCGCACCTCGGCGTCGGTCATGTCGGCTGCAGCAGCTTGTGCCATCTGCATGTCACCCATCTTCACGTGGCCAATCTTGCCGTCGGCCAGCGCGGGCATGGACATGGCACTCAGCGATGCCAGGGTAGCGGCAGTGATCAGGGTCTGGATGGTCTTCATGGTGATTCCTTCAACGGTGGGATTGGTAAATGCTGGCTTTGCCATCGGCGGCGATGAGCAGTACGTCATAGGGATCCTTGCGGCTGCCGTATTCGGGCCCGTCCATGCCCGGCGAGCCGACAGGCATGCCCGGCACCGCCAGGCCGATGGCCTTGGGGCGTTCCTTCAGCAAGCGACGGATGTCGGCCGCCGGGACATGGCCCTCGATCGCATAGCCGGCCACGCGCGCGGTGTGGCAACTGCCAAACTGCGGGTCGATACCCAGCCGGCCGCGCATCGCGGTATTGCCGGTGTCATAGATGCGAGCGCGGAA
Source organism: Burkholderiales bacterium (assembly GCA_038207685.1). Lineage (GTDB taxonomy): Bacteria > Pseudomonadota > Gammaproteobacteria > Burkholderiales > Burkholderiaceae_C > Pseudaquabacterium. The sequence continues at coordinate 6,328 of JBBQZM010000173.1, read as the reverse complement.
GCCGTTGGCTTCCAGATGGGCAATCCAGTCCTTGCAGCAGCCGCAGGTCGGGCTCTTCCAGACTTCGACCAACGGCGCCTCGGGCCTGGCCTGCGCATGCGCTGCCGCAGGGGCCAGCAGCAACGAGACACCCGACAGCAAGGCTTGGCGGCGGTTGAACTTGGACGCAAATCGTCGAACGTGCATGTTCAGTTCCTCTTGTTGGCGCTGACCTTGACCTTGCCGACCATGCCAGCCTGGTAGTGGCCGGCGATCAGGCAGGCGAAGTCGAAGTCACCGGCGCGGTTGAAGGTCCAGACGATCTCGCCGGTCTTGCCGGGCGGCACATGGGCCATGTAGGGCTCATCGTGTTCCATGGTGGGAAACTTGAGCATCAGCGCCGCATGCTTGTCGAGTTCGTCCTTGGTGCCCAGCACGAACTCGTGCAGCAGCTTGCCTTCGTTCTTGATCACGATGCGGATGGTTTCGCCCTGCTTGACTTCCAGCCGGTCAGGGATGAAGCGCATGTTGTCGGTCATCCTGAATTCGACCGTGCGTTTGACCGCCTTGGCGTCAGCGGCGATGCCCCAGTCCTTTTGCTCCTTGACTACGGGCCCGGCCTTTTCTACGTGGTCTTTTTCGCTATGGGCCGATGCGGCAATGGCGGCAAGCCCCAGCACCCCTGCTGCGGCAATGGCTCTCAGGAAGTTCAATGTCATGGCATTCCTTTCAACTTCAATGAATGGTGCCGGCTGAACCGGCGTTGTGATGTCAGTGGCCAGCATGGCCGCCTGCGCCGGGTTTGCGCACCTTCACCTCGATGTCCTGCGCAGGGCGGGCCACTGGCTTCATCGCGCCCGGCCCTTCGGCCGCAAAGCGCGCCGGATCGGCCAGCGCGCCGGTCCATTCGTGGGCCACTGTGCCGGCAGGGTGCTTGAACCAGCCCGGGTCCTTGTAGTCGCCAGGCTTCTGGTGACCTCGAACTTTGAGCACACTGAACATGCCGCCCATCTCGACCGAGCCAAACGGACCTTGCCCGGCCATCATCGGCGCGGTGTTGTCGGGTATCGGCATTTCCATCTCGGCCATGTCGGCCATGCCGCGCTCGCCCATGACCATGTAGTCGGGCACCAGTTGCGTGATCTGGCGCACCACCTGGCGGTGGTCGACGCCGATCATCGTCGGCACGTTGTGGCCCATCGCGTTCATCGTGTGGTGGCTCTTGTGGCAGTGGAATGCCCAGTCGCCCTCCTCGTTGGCGATGAAGTCCACCTGACGCATCTGGCCCACCGCGATGTCGGTCGTCACCTCGGGCCAGCGCGATCCTTTCGGCGTCGGGCCGCCGTCGGTGCCGGTGACGGTGAACTCATGGCCGTGCAGGTGGATCGGGTGGTTGGTCATCGTCAGGTTGCCGATGCGAATACGCACGCGGTCGTTCTGCCGCACCACCAGCGGGTCGATGCCGGGGAAGATGCGGCTGTTCCAGCTCCACAGGTTGAAGTCCAGCATCGTCATGATCTTCGGCGTCGACGCGCCGGGGTCGATGTCGTAGGCGTTGAGCAGGAAGCAGAAGTCGCGGTCCACCTCGTCGATCAGCGGGTGCTTGTCCTTGGGGTGGGTGATCCAGAAACCCATCATCCCCATCGCCATCTGCGTCATCTCATCCGCATGCGGGTGGTACATGAAGGTACCCGGCCGGCGCGCAACGAACTCGTAGACAAAGGTCTTGCCGGGGTTAATGCCAGGCTGGTTCAGCCCGGTCACGCCGTCCATGCCGTTGGGCAGGCGCTGGCCATGCCAATGGATGCTGGTGTGCTCGGGCAGCTTGTTGGTGACGAAGATGCGCACGCGATCGCCCTCCACCACCTCGATGGTGGGCCCCGGGCTCTGGCCGTTGTAGCCCCACAGGTGGGCCTTGAAGCCGGGACTCATCTCGCGCACCACTGGCTCGGCCACCAGGTGGAACTCCTTGACACCCTGGTTCATGCGCCAGGGCAGGGTCCAGCCGTTGAGCGTGACCACCGGGTTGTAGGGGCGACCATTGCTCGGCACCAACGGCGGCATGGTGTCGGGTTTGGATTGCAGCACGGGCTCGGGCAAAGCGGCCATCGCAACCTTGCTGACCGCAGCGGCGGAGACCGCTGCGGCAATGGCGCCAGCGCCGCCGAGAAAGTGTCGTCGGGAAGACATGGTGTGGTCCTTGGTTCTGTCTATGGTGTGCGTCATGGCGCGTCACTTGGGCACTCAGTGCCCCGCGCCGCCGGCATCGCCGGTGGCCATGGCCGGGCCTGAGGCGGTGGCCAGGCTGGGCTTGCCGATGAGCGCCATGTCGAGGTCGGCCTGCGCGATCCAGAAGTCACGCAGCGATTCGATGTAGGTATTGACGCTGGCGATCTGCAGCCGCGCATCGGCCAACAGTTCGAACACGCCGATCAGCATGCCGTTGTAGCGAAGCACGTTCTCCTCTTGGATCAGCTTGCGCAGCGGCACGAGCTCGTCGCGCTGGTGCAGCGCGATGTCGTAGGCCGAGCGGTAGGCACCGTAGGCCTCGCGCACTTCCGAGCGGGCATTGATCGCGATCTCTGCAGCGCGGTCCACGGCCTGCAGATAGACCGCCTCGGCCCGCACCACGCGGGCGCCGCCCCAGTCAAACAGCGGCAGTTCCAAGCTGACTTCCCAGCCGCGTTGGATCGGCGCTTCGTTCGACGAGTTGTGGACGACGCCGACCTCGAGCACGTTGATGAAGCGTGTGGTCTTCGTCAGGCCCAGGTTTTTCGCCGTCTGCTCGGCCATCAGCTTCGCGCCTTGCACGTCGAGACGCTGCGCCATCGCCACCCGCTCGATGTCGGGCCGGTCTTCGGGTGCCTTCGGCAGGTCGGGCAAACGCTCAGGCAGCTTGAACGCTGTCAGCTCGCCCCAGACGCCGAGCAGCCGGGTCAGGCGCTCGCGTGTGGATCGTTGCGCCTGCTCGGCGCGCGCCAGGTTCAAGGCCGCGTCGGCGTAGAAGGCCTGCTCGCGCGCCCGCTGCAGCTTGTTGAAATTGCCGATCTGCTGCATGCGCCGCGCCAGTTCGGCGCTGGCCTCGGCCGCTTGCTTCACCTGGCGCATGTAGCGCACGGTTTCCTCGGCCGCGAGCGCCTGGTAGTAGGCCTTGCGCGTCTCGGCGGCAAGCGACAGCACCGCGGTGGCCACGCGGCCCTGCGTCTGCGCGAAGCGACGGCCTTCCACCTGCTGGATCAGCGGCATGGCGATCAGCCGCGCCAGGTTGAAGTGGAAGCCGCGCTCCAGTTCGACCTCGTCGCCACGCTTCAGGCGTGCGAAGCTGAAGCCCGGGTTGGGCAGGCGGCCCGCCTGCACCAGTTCCGCTTCGCCAATGCCGAGTTCGGCGAAGTCGGCCTGCAGGCCGCGGTTGTTCAGCAGCGCGACTTGGACCGCATCATCCGCCGTCAAGGGCTTGGCCAGCAGATCGCTCACAAGCCCGGCCAGGGCCGCGCGGTCGGCGTCCGTGCGGGCCCAGCGAACGTCCTTGGACAGGTGCTGCTTGGCGGTCTGTTCGATCGGGGCGAAACCGCTGTCGGGGCTGAGAGTCGCACAGCCGCCGAGCACTGCGAGGGCAGTCAACGCAGCGACGGGTCGCCAGCGCAGCACATGGTTGAATTTGTCGGGGTTCATGTTTATCCCTCAGTGCATCTTGTGTCCGCCGTGCGGACCCGGCATCGGCTTGGACGTCGGCATAGCAGACGCTGCGGCGGCGGGCTGTGGCGCTGGCGCAGCGCTGGCCGGCGCTTCGGGCGCATTCGCCTCCCGGGCATAAGCACGCCAGCCACCGATGCGGCCGACCCGATCATTGGCCTCGCGCCATGGCACGGCTTCGCCCTCGCTGTGGCGCTGGAAGGTAGCCAGCGCCGACCGGTAGACCAGGGGCGACACCTTGGCCGTCGCGTCGAGCGGATCCGCGTCGGGCCGCGTGAATTGCGGACTGGGGGTGCCTTGCGCCGCGGCGGTCACAACGGCCAATGCAAGTGTTGCCGGCAGCAGCCAGCGGGCGTGGTGTCTTCGCATGAATTCCTCGCGTGACGGGTGACGATTCCGCGCCGGCTTGGCGCCGGGCGGGTCAGTCAAGGTCGCCGCAGGCAGCCCGCCTCACCGATGGTGCGCGAGATTGGCGGCGCTCAGGCGAGGACAGGCCGTGGCGGTCGATCCAGGCCGTCGAGGATGACGCCTGGGTAGAAGCTCGCCTCGGACTGCACCGGCGCGAGTGTGGGCGCACGCGTGGGCGCGGCCACGCCGATGTCAAAGCAGGCCACCATCGAACATCCGGCGCTGCAGCACTTGAGCATGCCGTGGCCCGAATGGCCCGAATGGCCAGCATGGCCAGCATGGTCCGCGTCGGGCGCGGTGAAGTCGCTGGGCCCGTGGGCCGCAACCGCGTGACCATGCCCAGGATCGTCCACATGGGCCATCAAGCCGGCCTCGGGCGCCCCCCGGTGTCCAGGCATCATCTTGGCGCCGGCTTGACCCAGACCCGCGTCCGCCACGGTGACGAAAATCCCAGGAACGCACAGTCGCGTCACGATCGCAGCAATCCCCTGAACGGGGATGGCCACGGCGATCAGCCACAGTACGAGAGCCCGGAAGTTTCTGGACATCCAACAAGTCTAACGCACGCCGCCCATGCAATACGCTGCCGGGGCTGGCCAACCCTGCGTCAAGAGTGGGCGCATGGCGCCAGCCGGCGCGCCTCGAATCGCCTGCACCCTTCGGTCGGGCCCGGCCAGCTGCTGAGCGCGCCTTGTCGGCCACTCGGCCACTCGGCCACTCGGCCACCCGGCCACTCGGCAGGCCGGTGGGCCGGTCGACGCCCTGCGCTGGTGGCGCTCAGGCGCTCAGCGCCAGGCCGGTCCTTCAGCCGTGCAGGCTGTCGTACTTGGCCTTCAACTGCTCGGGCGTTTCGGCATGCTTCGGATCGGGCACGATGCAATCGGCCGGGCAGACGTCGATGCACTGCGGTTCGTCATGTGCGCCGACACATTCGGTGCACTTGGCGGCATCGATCACATAGATCGGCGAGCCCACGCTGATGGCTTCGTTCGGGCAAGGCTCGACACAGGCGTCGCAGGCGGTGCAGTCGTCGTTGATCAAAAGGGCCATGGTGCTCTCCTAGGGGTTGGGTTGTTTGACGCGGTCTGCAGCGTGCGGCGCGGCTAGACAAATTCGCTCGAATAGGACTTGAGCGCCTTCATGTAGTTGGCGCGCTCGAAGGCCGCTGGATCCGGGCAGGACTGCTGCGACAGCGAGCCCTTGAGCTGCGCCACCGAACTGTACTCATGCTCGGTCATCCACTGCTGCAGGCCATGCACCAAGGTCTGTACGTGTGACGGGCCCTGCTGGAGCAGGCTGCTCGCCAGCATCACGCAGTCGGCGCCGGCCAGCAGCAGCTTGATGACGTCGTCGGCCGAGTGCGCGCCGCCGGTGGCGGCCAGGCTGGCATCGACGCGGCCGCGCAAGATGGCGATCCAGCGCAGCGTCAGCCTGAGTTCGTCCGGCGTCGACAGCACCAGGTGCGGCGCCACTTCCAGCTCGTCGAGCAGGATGTCGGGCTGCAAGAAACGGTTGAACAGCACCAGGCCCGAAGCGCCGGCCTTGTTCAGCCGCGCCGCCATGTTAGCCATGGCGCTGAAAAACGGCGCCACCTTGACCGCCACCGGGATGCCGACATGGCGGGAGACCGATTCGACCAGATCGACATAACGTTGCTCGACCGCGGCACTGCTGTCATCCACGCTGGCGGCCAGGAAGTAGACGTTGAGCTCGATGGCGTCGGCGCCGGCCTCCTCGATCTGGCGCGCGATGCTGGTCCAGCCGCCCGGCGTGTAACCGTTCAGGCTGGCGATCACCGGCACCGACAGCGCCTTCTTGGCGTCATGGATCAACTGCAGGTAACGGTCGGCTCCGGTGGCATAGGACTGCATTTCCGGGAAGAAGCCATCGGCCTCGGGCGACAACTCGGCACCGGCAAGCATCAGGTTGTGGGTGGCCATCTCCTCATGCTCGATCTGCTCTTCGAACAGCGAGGGAAGCACCACGGCAGCGATGCCGGCGTCCTGCAGGCGCTTGAGGCTGTCCACCTGGCCGGTCAGCGGCGAGGCCGAGGCCACGATGGGATGTGCAAGGTCCAGCCCCAGGTAGCGGCTGCGCAGATCGACGCTCATGATTGCTCCTTCTGGGGTTGCGCCACGGTGCTTGCTGATGCACCGGCTGTTGCTGGTGCCTCCGGCGCGGCAGCGGGATCAGGATCAGGCGGTCGGACATCTTCAGTGACCACGCGGTGTACACCGGCCATCTGCTC
>JBBQZM010000172.1:0-7910 GCA_038207685.1 Burkholderiales bacterium | reverse complement strand
CGACTTGAAGCCGTACTTCCAGGGCACGACCAGCCGCACCGGCGCGCCGTTCTGCTTGGGCATCACTTCGCCGTACATGCCGAAGCCCAGCAGCGTCAGCGGGTGCATCGCCTCGTCCAGCCGCAGGCCCTCGACATAAGGCCAGTCCAGCACCGGCGAGTTGATGCCGGGCATGGTCTTGGGGTCGGCCAGGGTGTGGAACTCGACGTACTTGGCATTGGCCGTGGGCTCCACCCGCTTGATCAGCTCGGACAGCGAGTAGCCAACCCAGGGGATCACCATCGACCAGCCCTCGACACAGCGCAGGCGGTAGATGCGCTCTTCCATCGCGCTGAGCTTGAGCAGGGCGTCAATGTCGAACACGCCGGGCTTGTTCACCGCGCCCTCGATGGCCACCGTCCAGGGCCGTGTCTGCAGCGTGTGGGCGTTGCGTGCCGGGTCAGCCTTGTCGGTGCCGAACTCGTAGAAGTTGTTGTAGGTGGTGACCAGGTTGCGCGGCGTGACGCGGTCCATCGCCAGCGCGCCGGCTAGCGCCGACCTGGCGCCTGGCAGGGCGGCGCCCTTGGCCGGCACCTGGGCCAGCGCCTCGCGGCCAGCCCAGGCGGCCAGGCCGGTGCCGAGCGCGCCGGCGGCCAGTTGCTTCATCCATTGCCGTCGGCCCTCGTAGAGTGCGCGTGGCGTGATCTCGGACGAGACCGGATGCCTGAAACCGTGATCGGGAAGAGGGCGCATGAAAACTCCGCAGGCAGTACCGGCCAAGTGCCGGATTCCCTCTACCTTACGATGCCGGCGCCGCAAAGGTTACAGCAGGGTCAAGCCGGCGATGCCGGCAAACCGGTTCAGCGCAGGCCGGCGATGTAGTCGCTGACGGCCTTGATTTCGGTGTCGCTCAGGCGGGCGGCGATGGCCATCATCTGCGCCGAGTTGGCGCGTGCGCCCGAACGGAAAGCCACCAGCTGCGCTTCGGTGTAGTCACCATGCTGGCCACCCATGCGCGGGTACTGGGCCGGGATGCCGGCGCCATTGGGGCTGTGGCAGCCCGAGCAAGCCGGCACTTGCTTGGCGGCGATGCCGCCGCGGTAGATCTTCTCGCCCAGAGCCACCAGGTCCTTGTTCTTGGCAGCGCCAGGCTTGGCCTGCTTGCTGTTGTAGAACGCAGCGACGTTCTTCATGTCCTCATCGGTCAGCAGGGCGGCCATGCCGCTCATGATGGCGTTGGCGCGCTTGCCACTCTTGAACTCGGTGAGCTGCTTGACCAGGTACTCGGTATGCTGCTCTTGCAGGATCGGGTTGGCCGGGCTGCCGCGTGTGCCGTCGGCGGTGTGGCATGCCATGCAGACCTGGGTGGCCTTTTCCTGGCCTTTGGCCAGATCGGGCTTGGCCGGTGCCGTGGTTTCGGCGGCAATGGCCGACAGACTGATCAGGGCAGACAGCGACAGGGCGAGCAGCGACTTCATGTCGTGGAACCTTGGATTGGCGGTGGCCTGCCAGCAGTGGCCGGCGACCGGTGTTCTTGGGGCGATGCGCCCGCCGGCAGCGATGCAGAGGGCGGGCTGAAACGGAGACAACCCAGGGATTTTACAATGCTCCATGAACACCAGCGCTGACGCCCGGGGCAAGGACTCCGATATTCCCTCCGATCCCGCCGTGCGCGAGGCCTTGTCCTGGGCGCAGAGCGCGCGGTTTCTCACCACCGCCAGCCTGCTCAACCAGCTGCCGCCGCCAGGCCTGCCCGAGCTGGCCTTCGTCGGCCGCAGCAATGCCGGCAAGTCCACGGCCATCAATACGCTGGCCCAGCACCGCCGGCTGGCCTTTGCCTCGAAGAAGCCGGGCCGCACCCAGCACATCAACCTGTTCGAGCTGGGCCCGGCTGACGCGCCCGACGCCCGCTGGGCCGACTTGCCGGGCTATGGCTATGCGGCCGTGGCGCGCGGCGCCAAGCTGCGCTGGCAGCAGGTGATGGCCGACTACCTGGCGCATCGTCATGCGCTGGCCGGCATCGTCATGTTGGTTGACAGCCGCCATGGCTTCACGCCGCTGGACAAGCAGTTGCTCGACTTTGTGTCACAGCGCGTGGGCACCGGCGAGGTCAAGCTGCTGGTGCTGCTGACCAAGGTCGACAAGCTCAGCCGCAACGAGGCTGCGCGCTCGTTGACGTCGGCGCAAAAGGTGTTGGCCGAGTTGGCCACCGACGTCGCCGACATCAGCATCACCTTGTTCTCGGCGCTGTCGCGACAGGGCCTGGGTGATGCCGCGCTGGTGTTGCGCAACTGGCTGCCCAAGCCGGCGGCAGAGTCCGACCAGGCCGAACCGGCCGAACCGGCCGAACAGGCCGACCAGGAAAAGACATGACGATCAGCGAATTCGATCAGCAGTTGCCGAACGGCATCACGCTGGCCTGCCGTGCCGCCGGGCCGGTGGATGCGCCGCAGCGGGCGATCTTCCTGCACGGCTTTCCCGAGGCTGCCTTTGTCTGGGACGAGGTGCTGGCGGCGCTGGCGCCAACGGTGCGCTGCGTGGCGCCCAACCTGCGCGGTTATGCCGGCAGCAGCGCGCCCGCCGATCCGTCGGCCTACCAGGCCAAACACCTGGCGGCCGATTTGTCGGCGCTGATCGACGTGGTGGCCGGTCCCGGCCGGGCCATCGACCTGCTGGTGGCGCATGACTGGGGCGGCGGTCTGGCCTGGACCTTTGCCGCGTTGCAGCCGCAGCGGGTGAAGCGGCTGGTGATCATCAATGCGCCGCACCCGGGTAGCTTCCACCGCGAACTGCGCGACAACCCGGCGCAGCAGGCCGCCAGCGCCTATATGCTGGAGCTGGTGCAGCCCGGCGCTGCGGCGCGGTTGTCGGCGGATGACTTTGCCGGCCTGTTCCGGGTGCTGCAGCGGCATGGCGCCGCACCCTGGCTGACGCCCGAGGTACGCGCCCAATACCGCCAGGTCTGGCAGCAGGGGCTGGACCCGGCGCTGAACTACTACCGCCAGACGCCGCTGCGCCCACCCGCGGGCACTGACGACGACGCCTTGCAGCGGCTGATCCTGCCGCCCGCGGTGCTGCAGGTGAGTGTGCCCACCACCGTGCTGTGGGGCGAGGCCGATGTGGCGCTGCTGCCGTGTTTGCTCAACGGCCTGGAAGACTGGGTGCCGGGGGTGCGCATCCACCGCTTGGCGCACGCCAGCCACTGGCTGGTGCATGAGCAGCCACAGTGGGTGATCGGCCACTTGCAGCAGGTGCTGGCCGCCGGCTGATCCACGCGAGCGTGGCAAGCGCCGCAGGCGCTTCGTGGGGGCTCAGGGCCTGCCGATGAACAAGGCCAGCCCGGCGCGGCCCTGCGGCGCCCAGGTCAGGCCGAAGTACAACGGGCCGATGCCGGTGTCGGCGCCCAGGAACAGGCTCATGCCGGTGCGCAGCGAGGACAGCGAGATGGTGCCGCGCTGCATCCAGGTGTTGCCGGCCTCCAGCGTGCCGCCGACAAAGAAGCCGCGGGTCAGTGCCGGCGTCTCGCTGAGCCGCCGGTACCAGCCCAGCCGCAGCAGCAACGCGTGGTTGCCGATCAGCTGGCCGCTCTGGTAACCCGACAGGCGATGGAAGCCGCCCAGGCTGTAGCGCGCCACGCCGTCGGTGGTGCGCTGCTCCGCCGTTTGCGCTGAGAGGTGGAACTCCAGCGTGTGCGGGCCGAAGCTGCGCACCGCGGTGCCTTCGGTCTCGATGCGGGTGAAGCTGCCGGTGAGGTCGCCGCTGCGCCGGCCTATCCAGGCTTCCAGCGTGCCGCGGTAACCCGACTGCGGAAACACCGCGAAGTCGAGCTGGTCGACCACCGCGCGGGCTCGCACCGCGTCCTCGGTCCAGCGGGCTGGCGGATTGGCTGGCAGCACCAGCGCCGACGACACCAGCACGGGTGTGGTGCGCAGCAGCAGGCGGGACCAGCCCAGCCGCAGCTCGCCGATCTCGGCCCAGGGCTGGCCGATATCGATGCCGGCCAGGCCGCTGCTGCGCACATAGGTGGCCAGTTCCTCGCCATCGTCGCGCTTGTACAGCTGCAGCCGGCGGCGTTCGCTGCCGGCATAGCCGGCGACGAACCAGTCCTTGTCATGTGAAGCGGCCCAGCCCAGCGGGTGGTACAGCTCGGTGAAGACGGTCGGCACCTCGCCGATCTGCACCCGGTTGCGCCATTCGGTGCCGCTGGGGGTGAGCCAGTGTCGGTTGTGGCTGAGCTTGAGGTTGAAGGCGCTGCGGCCGCTGAAATTGGTGCTCAGGTCCAGCCCGGCATACAAGTAGTTGGGGCCCCAGGGCTTGTCCTCGAGCTCAAACACCAGGCTGTCACCCGCCGCGGGATCGCTGCCGCGCAGCAGCTGGTAGTCGGCGCGCACATAGTCGCCGCCGGCGGCCAAGCGGCGCGTGTCGCGCTCGGCGCGCGCTGCGTCAAAGGCCTGGCCGGGCCGCGTTTCCAGCATCGGCAGCAAGCGGGCCGGGTTGGTGACTTCGCTGCCTTCGATGCGCACCGCCGCCAGCCGCGCCTGCGCCGCTGGCGGCGTCGGGTGGGCGGCCTGCCAGGCGGCGTAGTCTGGGGCGCTCAGCGACAACGCGGCCAGCCGGTCGCTGCGGCCGCGCGTGCCGGCGGCGCCCAGCGCGATCAAGGTCTCGGTCTGCTCGAAGTCGCCCGACGTCAGCTGGCCCAGCGGCGGCGCGATCAGCACGTCGCTGGGCCGCAGTGTGGCCAGGCTGCGCTGCACGTTCTGCTCGGTCAGCAGGTTGATCATCTGGGCGGTCAGCCCGACGGCCGAGTTGAGGGTCTCGCGGCCGCCGAGCGGCGTGCCGATGTTGACTGCGATCACCACTTCGGCGCCCAGCGTGCGGGCCACGTCGATCGGCAAGTTGTTGACCAGACCGCCGTCGCCCAGCACCCGACCGTCCAGTTCGGTGGGCGAGAAAACGCCTGGCACGCTCATGCTCGAACGCAGCGCCATCGCCAGGTCGCCTTCGGCGAGCACCACGGCCGCGCCGGTCTCCATGTCGGTGGCCACGGCGCGGAAGGGGATCGGCAACTGGTCGAAGCGCTGGATATCGCGCACCGGCAGCGTGTGGCGCCGCAGCAGCGATTCCAGGCCACGGCTGGAGACTGCGCCACGCGGCGCCTGCAGCTCGCCATTGCGCCAGCCCAGCTCAAGCAGCGGCGACACCTCGAAGTCTTCTTCCTTGCGGCGCTGCGACAGCTGCTGCCGGGCGACCCGGCTGGTGAAGATCTCGGTCCAGCGCACCGCCAGCAGGGCCGCCTCCAGCTCGGCGGCGCGGATGCCGCTGGCATACAGGCCGCCGACGATCGCGCCCATCGAGGTGCCGACAATGACATCGATCGGTACTTGCAGATCCTCCAGCACCTTGAGCACGCCGACATGGGCCAGCCCGCGTGCACCGCCGCCCGACAGCACCAGTCCGATGCGTGGCCGGGTTGGCGCCGCCATGGCCGTGGCGGGCGGTGGCGACATGGCGCCAGTGGGTGTGGGCGCGAGCGTGGTCGCGGGCTGTGCCTGCGCCATGGCTTGCAGCAGCAGGCCGAGGGTCAGGCCCCGCAGGACCCGCCCGGCCTGCCGGGTCTCAAAGGGCACGCAGAACCTTTTCGGCCGCGCGCCTGACCAGTGACCGCACATGGAAACGGTGCGCCAGGCCTTCGCTGAGCAGCCGCGCCAGGGCGCGTTGATGCATCGCCCAGCGCTGCTCGCCGGCCTGCTCGCCCAGCAACACGTAGTCGTGATGCGCGTCCTGCCAGAGCGCGTGCACCGTGCGCCAGTCGCCTTGCAGGTAGATCCTGAAGGTGGCGCCTTGAGGCACACCCTCGGGGCTCACGGTCTGGGTGTCGGCGCTGCCGTCGCGGCTGGCGGAACCGGCCGTGCTGTCCATCAGGTCGGCCGGCACGGTGTCGAGGTGGGCGATGTCCAGCGGCATCGTGCGCGTGGTCGGTGCGGACTCGGCCTTGGCGATGCGCTCGAGTTTGACGATGTCGGCGGCAGCGGCCGTTACGGCCTGGTTCAGTGCCTGGCGCTGCGCTGCCAGCAAACGTTCCAGCGCCCAGCCAAAGCCACGCGACTCCCGGCTCTCGGCCTGTGCCAGATGGTCGATCAGGTTGCGGCCCAGGCCCAGCATGCGCAATCGATGCGCTGGCGGGCTGGCCTCGATGTCGTGGGCCAGTTGATCGATAAAGCGCCACAGCGCATGGTCATAGCGGTCGAGCAACGAGGGATCCTGCAGCGCCACCCGCAAAGCCGTGGGCTGCAGGCGCATCAGCAGGGCCACCGTGTCGGGCGACAGCGCGAAGTCGTTCTGGATCGCCTCGAACAGGCGCGCCAGCAGCTCGATGAGCTGCGGATCGGGCGCGGCGCCAGCCGCATCCGGCGTCACCGGCAACGTCGGCAGGCCGCTGCTGGCTGCCGGCGGCAGCGGCAGTGATGCGATCGCGCGCGCGGTGGTGTCCATCGGGCCGATCACGGTGACCGGTGCCAGGGCGTCGAGCGAGCCCGGCATGCTGTCGCGCAGCTTGTGCAAGTCTTCGGGCGGTTGATAGCGCGAGATGCTGGCGCCCCAGCCGGCGTTGCCGTTGACGACGATGGTGCGGTAACTGGCCGGCGTGACGCCTTGCTCTTCCAGCCGCTGGCAAGCGGCGGTGTAGGCCCGGCGCAGCGCTATGGCCAGCGGATCGGACGCATCGCGCAGGTAGGCGGCCTTGAGCGCGCTGCTCATCGGCAGCTTGAGCACACCCGACCACAGCGCCCGCACGAAGCGCTCGGGCCGGAACGGGTTGGTGTCGCGCGAGACGTTGAGGTCGTTGACCAGCGCCGAGGTGAAGGTCTGCAACTCGCGCAGCGCGATCTCGGCCTTGATCTTGACGTTTTCGGTGCAGCGCGCGATCTCGATGTCCAGCGCCACATCGTCCTCGCCGATCAGCGACAAGGGCATCGACTGGTAGCTGGTGTCGGTGCTTGACCTGGCGGGGTTGGCGGCCTGGCTGCTCAGCAACTTCAGATCGGCCAGCGCCGAACTGCGCAGCGTCGTCAGCGCCTGCGTCACCAGGTCACCCCGATGCTGGGTGAGCAATCGCACCGGGTCTGCATCGGCGCGCGCGCGTGCGGGCATGCGCACCCGCCACTGGTCGAGCACCGCGTCCGTGACCTGGTCGATGGTCATCGGCGCGCGAAGCATTTCGTCGTCGATGAAATCGAGCAGTGTGATCGTTTTAGACATGGCGTCAGATTATCTACTTGCCCTGGCTCGCCTTGATCGGCCTTGGCCTGCAGAGCGCAAAGCCGATGCGCGCAAGCCATGAAAAAAGCCACCCGCAGGTGGCTTTGTGCAACGGTGATCGGCGGGGCCGCCCGGCAACAGGACTGGCCTGTTGCCGCGGGCGTACCCAGCCGAAGGGCTTACATGTCCATGCCGCCCATGCCGCCCATACCACCCATGCCGCCGGGCATGCCGCCGCCGGCCGACTCTTCCTTCGGCGACTCGGCGACCATGCATTCGGTGGTCAGCATCAGGCCGGCCACCGACGCGGCGTTCTGCAGCGCGGTGCGGGTCACCTTGGTCGGGTCCAGGATGCCCATGTCGATCATGTCGCCATAGGTACCGTTGGCGGCGTTGTAGCCGTAGTTGCCCTTGCCTTCGAGCACCTTGTTGATGACCACGCTGGGCTCGTCACCCGCATTGGCAACGATCTCGCGCAGCGGCTGCTCGACCGCGCGCAGCACGATCTTGATGCCGGCTTCCTGGTCGTGATTGTCGCCCTTGATGGTGCCTGCCGACTGGCGGGCGCGCAGCAGCGCGACGCCACCACCGGCCACGATGCCTTCTTCGACGGCGGCACGGGTGGCGTGCAGCGCGTCTTCGACACGGGCCTTCTTTTCCTTCATCTCGACTTC
>JBBQZM010000171.1:0-8010 GCA_038207685.1 Burkholderiales bacterium | reverse complement strand
CTAACACCTCGGGTGAGCGGCACAGGCTGCGGAAGTCGCTGAACTGCACGTCGCGGTCCTGCGCCCACTGGGCGACGTTGTCCTCGTCGAGCATCACCAGGCAGCTCAGGTAAGGCCGCTTGTCGCCGATCACCACCGCGTCGGTCACGTAGGGGCTGAACTTGAGCTGGTTCTCCCATTCGCTGGGCGTCACGTTCTTGCCGCCGGCGGTGATGATGATGTCCTTCATCCGGTCGGTGATGTAGAAGTAGCCGTCCTCATCGACCCGACCGACATCGCCGGTGTGCAGCCAGCCATCGGCGTCTATCGTCTCGGCCGTCTTCTCCGGCAAGTTCAGGTAGCCCGCGAAGACGTTGGGCCCACGCATCAGGATCTCACCCTGCTCGGAGATGCGCAGTTCCACGCCTGGCCCGGGTTGGCCGATGCTGCCGGGCTTGCTGGCGCCCGCCGGCGTGACCGTGCCGCCGCCGGTGGTCTCGGTCATGCCCCAGCCCTCGCGCAGCGGGATGCCCAGCGCCAAATACCAGCGGATCAGTTCGGGCGAGATCGGCGCTGCGCCGGTCAGTGCCAGCCGCACCCGGTTGAGGCCGACCATGCGGCGCACGTTGTTCAGCACCAGCGTGCGGGCCAGCCAGTAACGCGCCTGCAGCAGTGCACCGGGGGTGCTGCGCTGCTCGATGTGCGCCACCATCTTCATGCCCTCGCCCACTGCCCAGCCATAAGCCAGCTGCTGCAGCCTGCCGGCCTCCTTGATGGTGATGGCGACGGTGGAGAACACCTTCTCCCAGACCCGCGGCACCGCGAAGAACACCATCGGCTGCACTTCGCGCAGGTTTTCGAATACCGTCTCGGGGTTCTCGACGAAGTTGATGATCTCGCCTCGGTGGATGGGCACGAAGGCGCCGATCAGTCGCTCGGCGATGTGGCACAGCGGCAGGAAAGCCACGCGCTCGCCACCCATCGGCAGGCCCTCGAACAAGGCATGGCTGGTGCCGGCCAGCGCCGAGCAGATGTTCTGATGGGTGATCATCGCGCCCTTGGGCTTGCCGGTGGTGCCCGAGGTATAGACCAGGATCGCCACGTCAGCCGGCCCACGCGAGCCCAGGCGCTGCTCAAGCAGGCCGGGGTGCTGCTTCAGGTAGTCGCGCCCCAGCGCGCGCAGTGCGTCCAGGCTCAGCACATCGGGCTCGTCGAGCCGCGACAAGCCGTCCATGTCGAAGACGATCAGCTTGCGCAGTTTCGGGCAGCGCTCGCGCACTTCCAGACATTTGTCGAGCTGCTCGTCGTCCTCGACGAACAGCACAACGCTGCTCGAATCGACACACAGGTATTCCACCTGCGACGCCGCATCGGTCGGGTAGATGCCGTTGCAGATGCCGCCCATGCTCTGCACCGCCAGATCGGCCCACACCCATTCGCGGCAGGTGTTGGACAGCACGGCGGCCACTTCGCCAGGCTGGAAACCCAGGCTGGCCAGCCCGGCGCCGATCTCGCTAACAGTCTGGCCCACCTCGGTCCAGCTGTAGGCCTTCCACAGGCCCAGGTCCTTTTGCCGCATCATGACGGCCGAGCCGAGTTCCTTCACCCGCTGCCAGAACAGCTTGGGCACGGTGTCATAAGGCAGTTGCTCGGCCACCCAGCCGGGGCGGCGGGCGGTGAATATCGGAGAGGCAGCAGAGGTCATCGCAGGTCCGGAAATCGGGTCAGCACAGTCTGAGGTCATGCAGGAACCGTCGCGAGCGCGCCGAGCTGCCGTCGAGCAGCACAGCCGTACACCCGTACGGCGAGCAGCGCAGGCGTCAGTTCGGAGTGCGCAGCAGGTTCATGCATGGCTTCACCGCCAGGTCTTCTTTTTCTTCCAGCGCCGCTCGCCGCGCACGCCGTCGTCCTTCATGCCGAGGTAGAACTCGCGGATGTCCTCCTTCTCGCGCAGCACCTCGCAGCGGTCCTCCATCACGATGCGGCCGTTTTCCAGCACGTAGCCGAAGTCGGCGGCGTTGAGCGCCATGTTGGCGTTCTGCTCGACCAGCAGGATGGTGGTGCCGTGCTCGCGGTTGATGCGCACCACGATCTCGAAGATCTCCTTGGTCAGCTTGGGCGACAGGCCCAGGCTGGGCTCATCGAGCAGGATCAGCTGCGGCTGGGCCATCAGCGCGCGGCTGATCGACAGCATCTGCTGTTGGCCACCCGACAGCAGCCCGGCGGGCTGGTCACGGCGTTCACGCAGGATCGGAAAGTAGGCAAAGACCTGCGCCATGTCGCGGGCAACGCCGTCCTTGTCGCTGCGGGTGTAGGCGCCCATCAGCAGGTTGTCGCGCACCGACAGCAGCGGGAACACCTCGCGCCCCTCGGGCACATGAACCAGGCCACTGCGCACGATCGCAGCGGGGTCCTTGGCCGTGATGTCGGCGCCGTTGAAGGTCACCGTGCCGCGGGTCGGGTCAAGCACGCCGGAGATGGTCTTGAGGATGGTGCTTTTGCCTGCGCCGTTACTGCCCAGCACGGTGGCGATCTCGCCCTTGTGCACCTTCAGGCTGACACCGCGGATGGCCTTGATCGGTCCGTACGAACTCTCGACGTTGGCCAGCGAGAGCAGCACTTCGGGGTTGAGATCTCTCATGCTGCCACCCGCCGCAATGAGGACACATCGTCGACCGAGCCCAGGTAGGCCTCGATCACGCCGGGGTGGGCCTGCACCTCGGCCGGCGTGCCCAGCGCCAGCACCTCGCCCTGGTTCATCGCCAGCACGCGGTCGCTGACCCGGGAGACCAGGCTCATGTCATGTTCGACCATCAGCACGGTGATGCCCAGTTCGTTCTTGATGTCCTGAATCCACCAGGCCATGTCCTCGGTCTCCTCGACGTTCAGGCCCGATGAGGGTTCGTCCAGCAGCAGCAGCTTGGGGCCCGTGCACAACGCCCGCGCCAACTCCACCACCTTGCGCTTGCCGTAGGGCAGGCCTGCGACGAAGGTCTCGCGGTAGTGCTGCAGCTCCAGCAGGTCGATCACCTGCTCGGCGCGCAGCCGGGCTGCCAGCTCGGCCTCGCGCGAGGCTTTTGTGAAGAACAGATTGCTCCAGAAACCGGCGCCACGGTGGATGTGGTGGCCGATCAACAGGTTCTGCAGCACCGTGGCATTCTCGAACAGCTCGATGTTCTGGAAGGTGCGCGCAATGCCCATGGCCGCGATGGCGTGCGGCGGCTTGTCGCTGAGCAGTTGACCCTCGAAATGCAGCGTACCGGTGGTCGGCGTGTAGATGCGGCTGATCAGGTTGAAGACCGTGGTCTTGCCGGCGCCGTTGGGGCCGATCAGCGTGAACACCTCGCCGCGCTGCACGTCGAAGCTGACCTGGTTGACCGCCAGCACGCCGCCAAAGCGCACGCTCAAGTCACGCGCAGAGAGCAAGGGGGTGGTGGAATCGTTCATGGGCAAGGTAATGAATGGTTGTCCGGGGCGCCAGACGGCAAGCAAGCAGCCGCCGCGGAACCGGCTCCGCCGGGCCGCCAGCGGCCGCCCCGCTGGGGGGGAGCGCCGACGTCGCTTCGGGGGGGGGTCACTTCAAGCGTTCCGATCTGGCATAGGACTTCTGCCGCTTGAACATGCCTTTGCGGTAGAACGGAAACAGCTGCAGCCAGGTGCGCATCTTCAGCCAGCGGCCGTACAAGCCCGTCGGCTCGAACAGCACGAAGGCCATCAGCACCACGCCATAAACCACCGCCTGCAAGCCGGCGGCCTGGCCGATGGCCGTCGGCAGATAGTCTTTGCCGACGGCAATCATCTGCGGCATGGTGATCAGGAAGATCGCGCCCAGAAAGGCACCATGCACCGAGCCCAGACCGCCCACCACCACCAGCAGCAGCAGGTCAACCGACTGCAGGATGCCGAACTGCTCGGGCGAGATGAAACGCAGCTTGTGCGCGTACAGCGCGCCCGCCAGCCCGACGATGGCCGCCGACAACGCAAACGCCAGCGTCTTGTAGCCGGCCAGGTGGATGCCCATGCTCTGCGCCGAGATCTCGGAATCGCGGATGGCGATGAAAGCCCGGCCGGTGGCCGAGCGCAGCAGGTTCAGCACGGCCAGCGTGACCAGTACCGTGGTGCCCAGTGCGATGTAGTAGAAAGCCTCGGACGAGCTCAGGTCGGCGCCGAAGAACTGCGGTGAGCTCACCGACATGCCGGCGTTGCCCTTGGTCACGCTTTCCCAGCGCGCCAGCACTTCCTCGACGATGAAGCCAAAAGCCAGCGTGGCGATCGCCAGGTAGATGCCCTTGACGCGCAGCGCTGGCAGGCCCACCACCACGCCCACCGCGGCCGACAGGCCACCGGCCATCAGCATGGTGAGCGGAAACGGCCAGCCCTTGGCCGAGAACACCGCCTGCACATAGGCGCCGACACCCAAGAAGGCGGCATGGCCGAGCGACGCCAGCCCGGTAAAACCCGACAACACCATCAGCCCCAGGCCGGCCACGGCGTAGATCAGCACGAAGCTCAGCTGCGACAACCAGTAGTCGCCAGCCCACAACGGCGCGGCCAGCATCACCAGTACCAGCAGGCCGTACCAGAAGGCCTGGCCGCTGTGCTTGACCAGCTGAATGTCCTGCGCGTAGTCGGTCTTGAATAAAAAACGCATCGATGGGCTCGGTTCTGTTCAGGCGGTCATCCGCCGGAGGCGCTTCAGGCGAGGGTGCTCTCTAGACTTTCTTGCGCAAGGCGCCGCCAAACAAGCCGTTGGGCTTGACCGCAAGCATCACCAGCACCACCACGTAGGCGGCGATGTCCTTGAAGCCTTCGGGCAGGTAGAAGCCGGCAAAGGCCTCGACCAGCCCGATCACCAAGCCGCCGACGATGGCGCCCGGCAAGCTGCCGAAGCCGCCGATCACCGCCGCCGGGAAGGCCTTCAGGCCGATGAAGCCCATGTTGGCGTGCACAAAGGTGATCGGCGCCAGCAGCAGCCCGGCAATCGCCGCCACCGCGGCCGACAGGCCCCACACCAAACCGTTGATGCGGCGCACCGGGATGCCCATGTAATAGGCCGCCAACTGGTTCTGCGACGTGGCCTGCATCGCGATGCCCAGCTTGCTGTAACGGAACATCGCGAACAGCAGCGCGCACAACACCGTGGTCATGCCGATGATGGCGATCTGTTCGAGGCTGATCACCGCCCCGCCCAGGTTGATGATCTGGCCCTTGTAGGGCACGGCCAGCGCGTTGGTTTCGGTGCCGACCCCGGGAATCATCGTGATCAGGCCGCGCGCGGTGTAACCCACGCCGATGGTCAGCATCACCACGGTGAACTGGGGCTGGCCCATGATCGGCCGGATCACCGCCCGTTCCAGGCCGATGCCCAGCCCGAACATCAGCACCACCGCCACCGGTGCGGCCAGCCAGAACGACCAGCCCAGCACCGTCATCAGCAACAGGCCGGCAAAGGCACCCAGCATCATCAATTCGCCCTGGGCAAAGTTGACGGTCTCGGTGGCCTTGTAAATGAGCACGAAGCCCAGCGCGATCAGCGCGTAGATGCAACCGAGCGAGATGCCCGATATCAGCAGTTGCACGATGGCCAAACGGTTCTCCTGCAGTGGCCGGTGGCCGTTGGGGTAAGGGTGGATCTCGAGCGGATCGTCCCGTCAGGGCAGCCCGCAGACCAGGCGAGCCGCCGGGCCGCCGTCTTGTGTGCAGATGCTGCCAGGGCGCAGCGCTTTCGGCGCTTCGGGAAAGCACTCGTGACAGCACTGCCAGACGACAGTTGTTTTCGAGCCCATCAGCCTTCAAGCAGCCATTGCACCAGCAGCGCCAGCGCAAAGCCGCAGCCTGCCCCCTGCCCCCTGCCCCCGAAACCAGTGCCACCGCAGCCGCGACATCGGCGCGATGTCCTGGAACAACAGGTAGAGGGTGCCGCCGGCCGCCAGCAGCATGATCACGCCCAGCAGGCCCAGCGTATCGGCCAGGTGTCGACGACGGGCGTCACGGGTGTGTGCCTTCGGGCTGTGTCCGCTGGTACCCGTTCTTGGCGCGGCCGCCGGTTTGCCGGCTGTGGCGCCCGGCCCGCGGTGCGGCACAACGGCGGCTCACAGATCCGGCGCGTAACGCCGGGCCATCTGCGCCTGGGTCTCGGCCGGCACTTCGATGCCGGCCTGGTCGGCGATCATCTGGCCGGTGGTGGGCAGGCTGGCCCGCGGCACCTGGGCTTCGGCCTGCCACAGCCGCGAGCGCATGAAGGCCTTGGCGCAATGCAGGTAGGCGGCCTCCACCGCCACCCGGATCACCAGCTTGGGCGTGCGGCGCGCATCGGCACAAGCCAGCAGGTCGGCTTCGGCCAGCGACAGTGTGGCGCGGCCGTTGACGCGCAACGTCTCGTCGACACCCGGGATCATGAACAACAGGCCGGCCTGGCCGGTGGCAATGATGTTCTCCAGCGAGTCCAGCCGGTTGTTGCCCGGCGCATCGGGGATCAGCAGATCACCCTGTCTGTCCACCTTGACGAAACCCGGCGTGCCGCCACGCGGCGAGGCGTCGAGTTGATGCGCCCGGTTGCCGGTGGACAGCACCAGGAAGGGCGACAAGGCGATGAAGGCTTTGCAGTGCTTGTCCAGCGCGCCGATCTGCTTCTGCACTGCCCGCGTCATCGGCGCCGCGTAGAGCGCGCGCAGCGCCGACAGCGAATCGACCTGCAGTTCGAGCGGCGTGCTCATTGGCCGGCAGGCGGTTGCCAGAGTTCCACCTTGTGGCCCTCGGGGTCGATCACCCAGCCGAATTTGCCGTGTTCGGAAGCGTCGGTCTTGTCCAGCACCTGGCAACCCTCGTCGCGCAGCGCCTGCAGCAGCGTTGCCAGGTCGGCCACCCGGTAATTGACCATGAACGGCGCGCTGCTGGGCGCAAAGCCTTCGCCGCCGGCGTCCGACACACTCCAGATCGTGGTGCCGCCGGTGGGCTGGCCGGCGGCATCGACCCAACTGAAGGCCGCGCCGCCCCAGGGCAGCACGTCGATGCCCAAGTGGTGCTGGTACCAAGCGCGCAGCGCGGCCGGGTCGCGGGCCTTGAAGAAAATGCCGCCGATGCCTGTGACGCGTTTCATTTGAGTCTCCTGCCTGGCGCCTACGTGATCCGGGCCCGGGCAACAAGGGTTCAGGGGCCGGTCACCGGTGACACCGTCACCGCCACCTCCGGCGGCGCGGTGCCGCCGCCACGGATCACGCCGCGCAGCGGCGCCACATCGGCATAGTCGCGGCCCCAGGCCAGGGTGACATGGTCCTGGCCGACCGGCACATTGTTGGTCGGATCCAGCGCCACCCAGCCCTGCGGACACCACACGGCCAGCCAGGCATGGCTGGCATCGGCGCCGATCAGCCGGGGTTTGCCCGGCGGTGGATGGGTCAACAGGTAGCCGCTGACATAACGCGCGGCCAGGCCCAGGCTGCGCAGCGCGCCGATCATCAGATGGGCGAAGTCCTGGCACACGCCCTGCCCCTTGGCCAGCGCCATCAAAGCATCCGTGGCCACATCGGTGCTGGCCGGCTTGTAGTCCATGCGCTCATAGACCCGGCTCATCAAGGCCAGTGACGCCTCCAACATGGGGCGTCCGGGGCGGAACAGGTCGCGGGCATAGGCCGCCAGTTCGGGCGCCACCGGTGCAAAGGTGCTGGCCAGCGCAAACTGCACCGCTTCGGGCTGCGTCAGGCCAGCCTGGTAGCGCAAGGCCTGCACGACATCCTCCCAGGGCGGGCTGGCGGCGACGTCCCGCACGGGCGGCACGGCCAGACTGACCTGGAAGCTGCTGGTCACCGTCAGCACCTCGTGCACATGCGAGTGGCTGAAGCCATGGCGCCAGTTGCCGAAAGCGTCACGGCTGGCCTGCACCGCGCTCTCGGGCAGCGGATCGATCTGCAGCGTCCAGCGCTGTACCTGCTGCGCCTCGGTGTCACGCGGCCGCAGCCAGGCGCTGTGGTGGGCCACCTCGACCGGCGTGTCGTAGTCGTAGCGGGTGACATGCAGCACCGACAGCTGGCG
>JBBQZM010000170.1:0-8020 GCA_038207685.1 Burkholderiales bacterium | reverse complement strand
TGACCCTGCCCGCCGACATGGTGCTCAAGGCCATCGGCCAGACGCTGGACAAGCCACTGCTGGCGGGCCTGGGGCTGACGCTGGCCAACGGCCGTGTCGTCGCCGATGACGATGGCCGCACCGGCGTGCCAGGCCTCTATGTCGGCGGCGACTGCCGCCTCGGCGGCCGTGACCTGACGGTCGAGGCGGTGGAAGACGGCAAACGTGCCGCCCTGGCCATCCACGCCCAACTGATGTCCTGAAGGAGCGCAACTCACCATGGCCGATCTCGCCACCACCTTCGCCGGCATCCGCAGCCCCAACCCGTTCTGGCTGGCCAGCGCGCCGCCCACCGACAAGGCCTACAACGTGCACCGCGCCTTCGAGGCCGGCTGGGGCGGTGTGGTCTGGAAGACATTGGGCGAGGAAGGCCCGCCTGTCGTCAACGTCAACGGCCCGCGTTATGGCGCGCTGCTGACGCCCGACCGCAAGCTGCTGGGCTTCAACAACATCGAGCTGATCACCGACCGGCCGCTGCAACTCAACCTGCAGGAGATCCGCGAGGTCAAGCGCGCCTGGCCCGACCGCGCCATGGTGGTCAGCCTGATGGTGCCCTGCACCGAGGCCGCATGGAAAGCCATCCTGCCGCAGGTGGAAGACACCGGCTGCGACGGCATCGAGCTCAACTTTGGCTGCCCGCACGGCATGAGCGAGCGTGGCATGGGCGCCGCCGTGGGCCAGGTGCCCGAGTACATCGAGATGGTCACCGCCTGGTGCAAGCAATATGGCAAGCTGCCGGTGATCGTCAAGCTCACACCCAACATCACCAACATCCGGCTGCCGGCCGCCGCCGCCAAGCGTGGTGGCGCCGACGCGGTGAGCCTGATCAACACCGTCAACTCGATCATGGGCGTCGACCCGGCCACGCTGACCATGAGCCCGGCCACCGGCGGCATGGGCAGCCATGGCGGCTACTGCGGCCCGGCGGTGAAGCCGATCGCGCTGAACATGGTGGCCGAGATCGGCCGCGACGCCGAGACCGCCGGTCTGCCGATCAGCGGCATTGGCGGCATCGGCACCTGGCGCGATGCGCTGGACTACATCGCCCTGGGCGCCGGCAATGTGCAGGTGTGCACCGCGGCGATGGTCTACGGCTTCAAGATCGTGCAGGAGATGGCCAGCGGCCTGTCCGACTACATGGACAGCATGGGCTTCAAGGCCATCGAGGACTTCCGCGGCCGTGCCCTGCCCACAGTCACCGACTGGCAGTACCTGAACCTCAACAGCATCAGCAAGGCGGTGATCGACCAGGACAAGTGCATCAGCTGCGGCCGCTGCCACATCGCCTGTGAGGACACCTCGCACCAGGCCATCACCGCTGCCAAGGACGGCCAGCGTTTTTTCGAGGTCATGGAGGACGAGTGCGTAGGCTGCAACCTCTGCGTCACCGTCTGCCCGGTGCCCGACTGCATCACACTGCGCACGCTGGCGCCCGGCGAGATCGACCAGCGCACCGGCCAGGCGGTGAGCGCCGCCGCCGCCAACTGGACCAGCCACCCCAACAACCCGATGCGCGCCGGCGCGGCCTGAGCACCACACTGTCCAGCCCAGGGGCGGCGGACGCCGGCCCGCCGCTAGCATGCCTCCGGGGCCGGGCCACACGCCGGCCCGGCCCGGTCCGATCCCCAACCCCCACCAAGGACAAACCCCATGACCTTCCGCCGCCACCTCCTGCTCGCCGCCGCCTGCGGCGTGCTGCTCAGCCCTGCCGCCTTCGCCCAGGCCAAACTCAAGGTGGCGGCGGTCTACACCGTGCCCTTCGAGCAGCAATGGGTCAGCCGCATCCACAAGGCACTGAAGGCGGCCGAGGCGCGCGGCGAGATCGACTACAAGGCCAGCGAAAACGTGACCAACGCCGACTACGAACGTGTGCTGCGCGAGTACGCCACCCAGGGCAACCAGCTGCTGGTCGGCGAGGCCTTTGCGGTGGAGGCCGCTGCGCGCAAGGTGGCCAAGGACTTCCCCAAGGTATCGTTCCTGATGGGCAGCTCGGGCAAGCCGCAGGCGCCCAACTTCTCGGTCTTCGACAACTTCATCCAGGAGCCCAGCTACCTGGCCGGCATGGTGGCCGGCAGCATGACCAAGAGCAACAAGATCGGCCTGGTCGGCGGCTTCCCCATCCCCGAGGTGAACCGGCTGATGCATGCTTTCATGGCCGGGGCGAAGGAAAGCAACCCCAAGGTCGAGTTCTCGGTCAGCTTCATCAATTCGTGGTTCGACCCGCCGAAGGCCAAGGAAGCCGCCTTCGCGATGATCGACAAGGGCGCCGACGTGATGTATGCCGAACGTTTTGGTGTCAGCGACGCAGCCAAGGAGCGTGGCAAGCTGGCCGTGGGCAATGTGATCGATACCCAGGACAAGTACCCGGACACGGTGGTGGCTTCGGCGCTGTGGCACATGGAGCCGTCGATCGACCGTGCCATCAAGCTGGTCAAGGACGGCAAGTTCAGCGCCGAAGACTACGGCATCTACTCGACGATGAAGTACCAGGGCGCCTCGCTGGCGCCGCTGGGCACCTTCGAGGCCAAGGTGCCGGCGGCCACCAAGGCCGCGGTGCAGGCCAAGCAGAAAGCCATCCTGGCCGGCAGTTTCACCGTCAAGGTAAATGACGCCGAGCCCAAGGCCGCGTTCAAGTGATGCGGCGCGGCGCATGAGCCTGGCCGCCTCGCCCGACACCGCATCCTGCGCCACACCGGCCGCCGTGCCCGACGGCAGCGCGCCGGTGTTGCGCCTGCAGGGCATCAGCAAGCGCTTCGGCACGCTGCTGGCCAACGACGGCATCTCGCTGCAGTTGCACGCTGGCGAGGTGCTGGCGCTGCTGGGCGAGAACGGCGCAGGCAAGTCGACCTTGATGGCCATCCTGTTCGGCCACTACCTGGCCGACGCCGGCCAGATCGAGGTGGCCGGGGCACCGTTGCCACCCGGCGACACCCGCGCCGCACTGGCCGCCGGCGTGGGCATGGTGCACCAGCACTTCACGCTGGCCAACAACCTGAGCGTGCTCGACAACGTGATGCTGGGCACCGAATCGCTGGCCTCGCCGGTGACACGGCGCGCGGCGGCGATGGCGCGGCTGCAGGCGGTGGCGCAACAGGCCGGCCTGGCGGTCGACGGCCGCGCCCGTGTGGCTGACCTGTCGGTGGGCGAGCGCCAGCGGGTGGAGATCCTCAAGGCGCTGTACCGCGGTGCCCGCGTGCTGGTGCTGGACGAACCCACGGCGGTGCTGACACCGCAGGAAGCTGCCAGCCTGTTCAGCACGCTGCGCCAGCTGGTGGCCCAGGGCATGGCGGTGATCTTCATCAGCCACAAGCTCGACGAGGTGATGGCCATCGCCGACCGTGTGCAAGTGCTGCGCGCCGGCAAGACCGTGGCCGAGGCGCGCACCGCCGACACCTCGCCGGCCGAGCTGGCGCGCTGGATGGTGGGCCAGTCAGTGGTGGGGCTGCAACGTGAAGTGCGGCCGCCACGGCCGGCCGCGGCGCCGCGGCTGGCGGTGCTGGGCCTGGGCGCCGGCCACGGTCAGCGCCGCCGCGTGGCGCTGCGTGACGTGTCGCTGGAAATCGCCGCGGGCGAGGTGCTGGGCATCGCCGGTGTGTCGGGCAACGGGCAAGGCCTGCTGGCCGACCTGCTGTGCGGCGTGGCCACGGCCACGGCGGGCCGGGTGCTGCTCGACGGCCAGCCGCTGGCCGACCAGCCCCGCGCGCTGATCGCCCAAGGCGTGGCCCGCGTGCCCGAAGACCGCCAGGCCACCGGCGTGATCGGCGACCTGCCGGTCTGGGAGAACCTGGGCGCCGAGGCACTGCACACGCCGGCGCTGTCGACCTGGGGCTGGGTACGCCGCGGCCCGGCGATGGCCTATGCGCGCGGCGTGATCGAGCGCTTCGACATCCGCGGTGGCGCGCCGCAGCGGCCCACGCGCATGCTGTCGGGCGGCAACATGCAGAAGCTGATCCTCGGCCGCGTGCTGCAACGCGCCGATGGCAGCGCGCCGCGGCTGATCATCGCCCACCAGCCCACCTGGGGCCTGGACGTGGGCGCGGTGAACTTTGTGCATGGCCGGCTGCGCAGTGCGCGCGACGCCGGCGCGGCGGTGTTGCTGATCTCCGACGACCTGGACGAGATCGAGTTGCTGGCCGACCGCATCGCCGTGATCTGCCACGGCCGGCTCGGCCCGGCCCGCGCGGCCGAGGCCTGGAGCCGCGAAGCACTGGGCCTGGCCATGGCCGGCGCCGATACCGGCGAGGCGCAGGCCCATGCGGCTTGAGGCCCGCAGCACCGTCGAGTGGGCCGTGGGCCTGCGTTGCGGCCTGGGCGCGCTGGCCGTGGTGCTGGCGCTGGCCGCCGCGCTGGTGGCCGCCGCCGGTGCGCCGGTGGCGCAGACCTTTGCGCTGATGGCCAAGGGCGCCTTTGGTTCGGTGTTTGCGCTCAGCGAGACGCTGACCCGCGCCATCCCGCTGATCTTCACCAGCCTGGCCGCCACGGTGGCGTTCAAGGCGCGGCTGTTCAACATCGGCGCCGAGGGCCAGCTTTACGCCGGCGCGCTGGCGGCGGTGGCCGTGGGCGGCGGTGCGGTGAACCTGCCGCCCGCGCTGCTGTTTTCGCTGATGCTGGCCGCCGCGGTGCTGGCCGGGGCGCTGCTGCTGCTGGGCCCGGCGCTGATGAAGCAGTACTGGGGTGTGGACGAGGTGGTCAGCACACTGCTGCTGAACTTCATCGTGCTGCTGGGCGTGGGCGCGCTGCTCGACGGCGCCATGAAAGACCCGCTGGCGATGGGCTGGCCGCAGAGTGTGGCCTTGCTGCCGCAGCTTGAGCTGAGCAAGCTGATACCGCAGACCCGCGTGCACAGCGGCTTGCTGTTTGGTCTGGCCGCAGCGCTGGCGCTGTGGGCACTGCTGCGCTTCACCACGCTGGGCTTCGATATCCGCGCGCTGGGCGCCAGCGGGCGCGCCGCCGCCTTTGCCGGCGTGCCGGTGGGCCGCACCACGGTGGCGGTGGCCCTGTTGTCGGGCGGGCTGGCCGGGCTGGCCGGCGCCATCGAGGTGGCCGGGCGCACCAGCTACGTCACGCTGGACATGTCACCAGGCTACGGCTACACCGGCATCGTCATCGCCATGCTGGCCGGCCTGCATCCGCTGGCGGTGGTGGTCGCCAGCGTCGGCGTGGCCGCAGTGCTGGTGGGCGCCGACAGCATGAGCCGCGCCATCGGCGTACCCACCTACCTGGCCGACGTGGTGGTGGCCAGCGCCTTGCTGGCGGTGCTGACCGCCAGCATGCTCAGCCGCTACCGCTTGCGCTTCGACCGTGTCGGGGTGCCGCGGTGAGCGCGCCGGGCCGCTCCCAAGCGCGAATCCCGCAGCGCTTTGCGCGGAGGGTCGTCCAGTGAGCCTGATCGACACCGTGCTGAGCCTGCCGTTCTGGGTGGCCGTGCTGCGGGTGGCCACGCCGCTGATCTTCGGCACCCTGGGCGTGCTGCTGTGCGAGCGTGCCGGCGTGCTCAACCTGGGCATCGAAGGCGTGATGGTGGCCGGTGCCTTCTCTGGCTGGTTTGCCGTCTACCTGGGCCTGCCGCTGTGGGGCGGGGTGCTGGCAGCGGCGGCGGTGGGCGCGCTGTTCGGTGCGCTGCACGCGCTGCTGACGGTGGTGCTGGCGCTGTCGCAGCATGTGGCCGGCCTCGGCCTGACGATGCTGGCCACCGCGCTGAGTTACTTCGCCTACCGCGTGGCCTTCCCCAAGGTGAGCACACCGCCGACGATCGAGCCCTTCGCGCCTATGAGCTGGTTGCCGATCCCGGTGCTGCAGCAGCTCACGCCGCTGACGCTGCTGGCGCTGGTGCTGGTGCCGCTGCTGGGCTGGGCGCTGTACCGCACGCCGGCCGGGCTGGCGCTGCGCATGGCCGGCGAAAGCCCGCAGGCGGTAGAGAGCCAGGGCATCTCGGTGGCCCGCGTGCGCAGCAGCGCAATCATCGCTGGCTCGGCGCTGATGGGCGTGGCCGGCGCCTTCCTGACGCTGGCCGCCTTCAACGCCTTCTTCTTCAACATGGTCAATGGCCGCGGCTGGGTCTGCGTGGCGCTGGTGGTGTTTGCCGGCTGGAAGCCGGGCAAGGCGTTGGCCGGCGCGCTGCTGTTCGGTTTCTTCGACGCTTTGCAACTGCGGCTGCAGCAGGCAGACTCGGGTGGTCTGCCCTACCAGCTGTACCTGATGCTGCCCTATGCCCTGTCGATCCTGGCCCTGGTGATTGCGTCGCGTCGCGCCAGTGCACCGCAGGCCTTGATGAAGCCTTACATTCCCGGAGAGCGCTGAGCCCATGCTCGACCTGCTGATCACCAATGCCCGGCTGCCCGACGGCCGCAGCGACATCTCAGTGGGCGTGCAGGCCGGCCGCATCGTCGAGGTGAAGGCCGGCTGGCATGCCCCGGCGCATGAGGTGCTGGACGCCAGCGGCCTGCTGCTCAGCCCGCCGTTTGTCGACGCGCACTTCCACCTCGATGCCACATTGAGCTACGGCCTGCCGCGCATCAACCGCAGCGGCACGCTGCTCGAAGGCATCGCGCTGTGGGGCGAGCTGAAGCCCGTGTTGACCCATGACGCCCTGGTGCAACGCGCATTGGCCTATTGCGACTGGGCGGTGGCGCAGGGCCTGCTGGCCATCCGCAGCCATGTCGACATCTGCGATGACCGCCTGCTGGCGGTGCAGGCCCTGCTGGACGTGAAACGCCAGGTAGCGCCCTACCTCGATCTGCAACTGGTGGCCTTTCCGCAGGACGGCCTGCTGCGCTCAGCCAACGCGCTGGCCAACCTGAAGCGCGCGCTGGATCTGGGCGTGGATGTGATCGGCGGCATTCCACACTTCGAGCGCACCATGGCCGATGGCGCGGCCAGCGTGACGCTGCTGTGCGAGGAAGCGGCGCGCCGCGGCCTGCCCGTGGACATGCACTGCGACGAGAGCGACGACCCGCTGTCGCGCCACATCGAAACCCTGGCCAGCGAGACCCATCGCCTGGGGCTGCAGGGCCGGGTGGTCGGCTCGCACTGCACCAGCCTGCATTCGATGGACAACTACTACGCCTCCAAGCTGCTGCCCTTGATCGCAGAGGCTGGCGTCGGCGTGGTCGCCAACCCGCTGATCAACATCACGCTGCAAGGCCGGCACGACAGCTACCCCAAGCGCCGCGGCATGACCCGCGTACCCGAACTGCTGGCTGCCGGCGTGCGCGTGGCCTTTGGCCACGACTGCGCGATGGACCCCTGGTACCCGCTGGGCCGCGCCGACATGCTGGAAGTGGCCAGCATGGGCCTGCATGTGGCGCAGATGACCGGCCAGGACGCGATGCGCCAGTGCTTTGAGGCCGTCACCCGCACACCGGCCGCACTGCTGGGGCTGGACGGCTACGGCATCGCCCCCGGCTGCCACGCCGACATGGTGCTGCTGCAGGCGCAAGACAGCATCGAGGCCATTCGGCTGAAGGCCGCGCGGCTGAAGGTCTGGCGCCGCGGCCAACTGGTGGCCAGCGCGGCGCCCGCTGTTGCCACGCTGTGCCTGCCAGGCCGGCCGATGGAAGTGGATTTTCTGCATCGACAAGGAGTGAACTCATGAGCAGCTTGCTGATACGCGGCGGCACCGTCGTCAACGCCGACCGCGAGAGCCGCGCCGATGTGCTGTGCGACGGCGGCCTGATCGTCGCCGTCGGCCCCGACCTGGTGGCACCTGCCGGCGCCGAGGTGCTGGACGCCGGCGGCCGTTATGTGATGCCCGGCGGCATTGACCCGCACACCCACATGCAGTTGCCCTTCATGGGCACCGTCACCCGCGACGATTTCTTCAGCGGCACCGCTGCGGCGTTGGCCGGCGGCACCACCACCATCATCGACTTCGTGATCCCCGATCCGCAGGAGCCGCTGCTCGCCGCCTATCGCAAGTGGCGCGGCTGGGCCGAGAAGGCGGCCGGCGACTACAGCTTCCACGTTGCCGTCACCTGGTGGG
>JBBQZM010000169.1:0-8044 GCA_038207685.1 Burkholderiales bacterium | reverse complement strand
CGAGGCGCACCGATGCCCTTGAGTCGGGGTACAACCAGGGCCGCTTTCACTGCATTTGCAATGCACGGTCAACTGCGCGCTGTGCTCTTCGATTGGCGAGCACTTGAGGCCTCTTCGGCTGACTATCAGGGTTTACCATTGCTTAGCCGTCAACTATTCCGGACATTGAAGCTTTGTATTGGCGGCGCGGGCAGGCAACTGCTACGGTGCGATTGTTCGATCCCTGCAGATGCGGGGTAGACAATGGCCAGGTCGGCACGTCGCCGATCCCCCTGACCGATATCCGAGAGGAGCTTCACATGAGCTTGAAGGGTTCCAAGACCGAGCAAAACCTGAAGGACGCCTTTGCTGGCGAATCGCAGGCCAATCGCCGTTACCTGTACTTCGCAGCCAAGGCTGACGTGGAAGGTCAGAACGATGTGGCGGCGCTGTTCCGCTCCACTGCCGAAGGCGAGACCGGCCATGCGCACGGCCACCTCGAATTCCTCGAGGCCGTAGGTGATCCGGCCACCGGCCTGCCGATCGGCAACAGCCGCCTGAATCTGGCCGCAGCCGTTGCCGGCGAGACGCACGAGTACACCGACATGTATCCGGGCATGGCCAAAACCGCGCGCGAAGAAGGCCACGACGAGATTGCCGACTGGTTCGAGACGCTGGCCAAGGCTGAGCGTTCACACGCCAACCGCTACCAGAAGGCCCTGGACGCGCTGGTCGACTGACCTCGCTACCAAGCTGCATCGTCACAAGGGGTCCGTAACGGCCCCTTGTGCTTTGTGGCACCGATCACCACCCAGTCGATCCACCGCGAAGCGGCGACCACCGAAGGCACACCCGCCATGAGTCAGCGTGAAGGCAACCTCGAAGCCCCCACCCGGCATCCAGTGGACTGGAAGAACCCCGCGTTCTACGACAAGGACGCGTGCGTCACCGAGATGGAGCGGGTGTTCGACATCTGCCATGGCTGCCGCCGCTGTGTGAGCCTGTGCCAAAGCTTTCCGACGCTGTTCGACTTGGTCGACGAGACCGAAGACGGCGAAGTGCACGGCATCAAGAAAGAAGCCTACTGGGACGTGGTCGACCAGTGTTACCTCTGCGACCTGTGCTACATGACCAAGTGTCCGTACACGCCACCGCACCCCTGGCAGCTGGACTTTCCACACCTGATGCTGCGCGCCAAAGCGATCAAGCACAGCCAGGGCCTGGTGGGGCCGGCGCAGCAGTTTCTGGCTTCGACCGATGTGCATGGCAGCTTTGCCGGCATCCCGGTGGTGGTGCAGGCGGTCAACGCGGTCAACAAGACCAAGCTCGCGCGTGGCGCGATGGACAGTTTGCTGGGTGTACACCCCGATGCCTGGATGCCCGAGCTGGCGCTCAAGCGCTTCCGCTGGAGCGCCGCCAAGACGGGCAGCGCCACCGCGGTGATCGACGGCGCCAAGTCGCCCGGCAAGGTGGCGGTGTTTGCCACTTGCTTTGTCAACTACAACGAGCCCGGCATCGGCCATGACCTGCTGAAGGTGCTGGAGCACAACGCGATCCCGTATGTGATCGTCGAGAAAGAATCCTGCTGCGGCATGCCCAAGCTGGAGCTGGGTGACCTGCCGGCGGTCGAGAAGCACAAGGATGCCAACATCCCGGTGCTGGTGAAGTACGCCCGCGAGGGCTATGCCATCCTGTCGGCCGTGCCCAGCTGCACGCTGATGTTCAAGCAGGAGTTGCCGCTGCTGTTCCCGGACGAGCCCGACGTGCAAATCGTCAAGGCGGCGATGTTCGACCCATTCGAATACCTGATGGCGCGGCAGAAGGACGGCCTGCTGAAGACTGACTTCAAGCGCGACCTGGGCAAGGTGAGTTACCACATTCCCTGCCACGGCCGGGTGCAGAACATCGGCCGCAAGACCGAGGAGATGTTCAAGCTCATTGGCAAGACGGTGAATGTGCAGCTCAACACCGTTGAGCGCTGCTCGGGCCATGCCGGCATCTACGGCGTGAAGACCGCCACCCACCCGATCGCCATGAAGATCGGCAAGCCGGTGTTCAAGGCCATGGCCAAGGATCAGCCCGATTACATCGCCAGCGATTGCGCGATGGCCATCCACCACATCGCCCAGGGCATGGACCAGGCCGGCACGCCGGCCGCTGGCCGCCAGCATCCGCTGGGCCTGTTGCGCATCGCCTACGGACTGGAGTAAAGCATCCCATGACCACCACCAACATCACCAAGGACAGCCTGCTGACGCTGGAGGCCTACGCCAAGATCCGCAAGTCGAGCAAGCCTGAGGTCATCGCCCACCGCCGCCTGCGCAGCGTGCACCTGGGCGAGCACATCACGCTGCAGTTCGAAGACGAGGCGACCATCCGGCGCCAGATCCAGGAGATGCTGCACATCGAAAAGATCTTCGAGGAAGAGGGCATCCAGCAGGAGATCGACGCCTATGCGGCACTGGTGCCTGACGGCAGCAACTGGAAGGCCACGATGCTGATCGAGTACCCCGATCAACATGAGCGCAAGCGTGAGCTGGCGCGGCTGATCGGCGTCGAGGACCGCATGTTTGTCGAGGTCGAAGGCCATGCGCGGGTCTATGCCATCGCCGACGAAGACCTGGACCGTGAGAACGACGAAAAGACCTCGGCGGTGCATTTCGTGCGCTTCGAGTTTTCGTCGGCGGCGCGGCAGGCAGTGCGTGCCGGCGCGGCAGTCAAGCTGGGCTGTGACCATGCGCATTACCCGGCACACCTGAGCATTCCCGCCGAGGCCCTGGCCAGCTTGGCCGGCGACTTGCGCTGATCCCGCACAGCGGCGCGGCCGTGCCTCAGCCGGCCGCGGCCAAGCGCTGCTGGCGCAGCTTGCGCCAGCTCTCGGCGCTGTAGATCACCAGCGCGGTCCAGATCAGCACAAAGCCGACACCGCGGCTGGCGCTGAAGGCCTCGTGGTAGACAAACACGCCCAGCAGGAACTGGATCGATGGCCCCAGGTACTGCAGCAAGCCCAGTGTGGCCATCGACACCCGCCGCGCGCCTGAGGCAAACAGCAGCAGCGGTATCGCGGTAAACGGCCCGGCGGCCAGCAACCACAGGCTGTCTGACCAGCTGCCGCGGGCAAAGTGGCCGTCACCCGCCGCCATCAGCCAGAGCAGGCCGCCGATGGCCAGCGGCGCCAGCAGCAAGGTTTCCAGCGCCAGGCCCTCGATCGCGCCCAAGGTGGCGGTCTTGCGCAGCAAGCCGTAGGTGCCAAAGCTCAGCGCCAGCAGCAGCGATATCCAGGGCAGGTGGCCGGCACCCACGGCCAGCCACAGCACGCCGCAAGCGGCCAGGGCCACTGCCGCCCACTGCACCGGCCGTGGCCGCTCGTGCAGCACGGCGTAACCCAGCAGCACGTTGATCAGCGGGTTGATGAAGTAGCCCAGGCTGGCGTCGAGCACACGGCCGGTGTTCACCGCCCACACGTACAGCAGCCAGTTGCAGCCCAGCAGCAATGCGCTCAGGCCGAACACCGCCAGCGTGCGCGGCTGGCGCAAGGCGGTGCGCAACCAGGCCACACGCCGCAGTACCAGCAGCAGGCCGGCCATGAACACCAGCGACCAAGCCGAGCGATGCAGCACGATCTCCAGCGCCGGGATGTGCTGTATCTGCTTGATGTACAGCGGGAACAGCCCCCACAGGATGTAGGCGATGGCGGCGGCAAGCGGTCCGGAGGGCATGGGCGGTCAGGCGGGGCAGCGCGGCAACAAGCCGGTGCCGCAGGCGGGGCAGGGTGGGCGCGCATTGTCGCGCCGCCGGCGTTGAGCCAGGCCTTTGTAACCCAGGCGCGGCTGGCGGCTAGGCGGTGCGGCTCGGTTGATCGGTCCAGGCCTGCAGCGTGGCCCACTCGGGCCCGGGCGGCGCGTGCAGCACCAGCGTGCAGCCGCTGGTCGGATGCGGCAGGCTCAGCCGTTCGGCGTGCAGCCACAGCCGCTGCTGGCCGAGCAGTACGGCCAGCGCGCGGTTCAGCGGCCCTTTGCCGTGGGTGGCATCGCCGATCAAGGGATGCGCCAGGGACTTGAAATGGCGGCGTATCTGGTGGCGTCGGCCCGACAAGGGCTGCACCACCACCAGCGCCAGCCGGGTATCGGCATGTTGGCCGTCGGTGTTGATCGGCAGCAGCAGCCGCTGTAACACCCGCCAGCGTGTTACCGCGGCCAGGCGCGGCTGGCCCGTGGACGGCAGTTCGGGGTCACGCGCCAGCGGTGCATCGATCTCGCCTTGGTCGGCCGGCCAGCCGCGCACCAGCGCCAGGTAGCGCTTGTCCAAGCCGGGCAGGTTGCCCGAAAACAGCGCACCCAGCTGGCGGGCGGTGTTGGCGTCGCGGACCAGCAGCAGCACACCCGAGGTGCCCTTGTCGAGGCGATGCAGTGGCCAGACCGGGCCTTCGCCCTGGGCGCGCAAGCGCTTGAGCACATCGTCGGTTTCATGGGAGTCGAGCGTGCTGGGGTGCACCAGCAGGCCGGCGGGCTTGTGCACCGCCAGCAACTGGGCATCCTGATAGATCAGCGGCAGCGGCAGCGACTGCGGCTGCGGCTGCGGCAGCGGTTGATGGACGTCGTCGGGTTTGTCCATCAGGCCGCGATGTCGCCATCGACATAAAACCAGCGGCCTTGCTCGCACACGAAGCGGCTGGTCTCGTGCAGCCGATGGGCGCGGCCGCCCAGCTTGCTGCGGGCGACAAATTCGACCGTGGCATGGTCGGCGTCCTGCTGGCTATGCGCCTTGACCTGCAGGCCGAGCCAGTGCAGCCCGGGCTCAAAGTCGATCGTCGGCGGCCGGGTGCTGGTATGCCAGCTGGCCAGCAGGTAGTCGGCCCGCTGCAGCACGAAGGCGCTGTAGCGGGAGCGCATCAGCGCCTCGGCGTCCGGGGCGGGCACGGGCGGCGCACCGTCCAGCCAGCGACCGCAGCAGCGGGCATAAGGCAGCGGCAGGCCGCAAGGGCAGGGGGCTTTCTCGGCCATGGGCCGCATGATGCCGCAGCCAGCGGCGCGCGGGGCCGCCGCTACACTGCTGCCACCATGCCAAGAGCGGCCTCGCAAGGGCCTGAACGCGGCCCAGCCGCAGCAGCAGGAGACTAGATGCTCGACCCCCAAGCCAAGGCGCTGATCGACCTGATGGCCGAACGCGGCGTGCCGCCCACCCACACGCTGACGCCGCAGGATGCGCGCCAGATGTACCGCGAGCGCCGTACTTTCAGCCAGCCCGAACCCCGGCCCATGGCCGAGGTGCGCGAGTTGGTGGCGACTGGCCCGCATGGCGACATCCCGCTGCGCTTGTTCCGCCCGGCCAGCCAGCCGGCGGGCAAGGCTGCGCCCACGCTGGTGTACTACCACGGCGGCGGTTGGGTGATCGGCGATCTGGACACCCACGACGTGCTGTGCCGGCAACTGGCCGACGAGAGCGGCTGCGTGGTGGTGTCTGTGGATTACCGCATGGGGCCGGAGAGCCGCTTCCCGGCGGCGGTGGACGATGTACTGGCCGCTACCCGCTGGCTGCAGGCCCAGGCCGGCGCGCTGGGGCTGGACGCGCAGCGTTTTGCGGTGGGTGGCGACAGCGCTGGCGGCAACCTGGCCGCGGTAGTGGCGCTGGCCTGGCGCGATGCCGGCGAGGCCGTGCCGCTGAAGTTTCAATTGCTGATCTACCCGGCCACCGACATGCGGGCCATTGCCCCGTCACACACCCACAACGGCCAGGGCTATGTGCTGACCAGCGACACCATTGCCTACTTTCGCGGCCACTACATGGCACCGGCGCAGCATGATGACTGGCGCGCGTCACCACTGCTGCATGCCGACCTGGCCGGTTTGCCGCCGGCGCTGGTGCTGACTGCCGGCTTCGACCCGCTGCGTGACGAAGGCCGGCAGTACGCCGATGCCTTGTCGGCTGCCGGCGGTACCACCCAGTACGTCTGCTTCGAGCGCCAGATCCACGGCTTCATCACCATGGGCCGGCTCATCGACGAGGCCAATCTGGCGGTAGGCCTGTGCGCGCTGGCGTTGCGCCGGGCGCTGGCTTGAGAACTTGTCGCGCGGGCCGGCTGCCCTGGGGCCACTGCCTACAATGTGGCGCCGCACGGCAGGCCCGCCGCCCACAGCGGGCCTGCCGTGGCCGGAACCCCTGGCCCGCGCCCGACTCCATCCCCGCATGACAAAGCTCCCTAGAAGACAGTTCAGTGCGGCCCT
Source organism: Burkholderiales bacterium (assembly GCA_038207685.1). Classification (GTDB taxonomy): domain Bacteria; phylum Pseudomonadota; class Gammaproteobacteria; order Burkholderiales; family Burkholderiaceae_C; genus Pseudaquabacterium. The sequence goes on along the minus strand of JBBQZM010000169.1, from coordinate 1,841 downwards.
GGCCGCTGGTGTGGCGCTGCTGCCCTGGTCGCCGCTGGCGCTGGCCCAGTTTCGGGTCGAGATCTCCGGCATCGGCGCCACCCAGTTGCCGCTGGCGGTGACCCGCTTCCGCGACGAAGACCGCAGCGGCCAGGCCTTGTCGGCCATCATTCGCGCTGACCTGGAACGTAGCGGCGCTTTCCGCCTCGTCGATTCCAGCGGCACGCTTGACGAGCGCAGCCTGCCGCAATACCCCGTTTGGCGCGACCGCGGCGCCGATGCACTGGTGTCTGGCTCGGCCACACGCTTGGCCGATGGCCGCTTCGACCTGCGCTTCAAGCTGTGGGACGTGGTCAAGGGTGAAGAACTGCTGGGCCAGGCGCTGGCCGTGCCGCCGGCCGATCTTCGGCTGGCCGCGCACCGCATTGCCGACGCGGTGCAGGAAAAGCTCACCGGCGAGCGCGGCGTCAATGCCACGCGCATTGCCTATGTCACCCACGCTGCCAACCGCTACACGCTGCGCATCACCGATGCCGACGGCGAAGGCGGCCAGGTGGCGCTGGCCAGCCCGCAGCCGATCATCTCGCCGGCCTGGTCGCCCGAGGGCCGCAAGCTCGCCTATGTGTCCTTCGAGGGCGGCAAGGCGGTGGTGATGGTGCAGGACGTGCTCACCGGCGAGCGCCGCGCGGTGGCCAGCTTCAAGGGCAGCAACAGCGCGCCGGCCTGGTCACCCGACGGCAAGCGGCTGGCGGTAACATTGTCGCGCGACGGCATTTCGCAGGTCTACCTGATCGATGTCGACGGCGGTGGCCTGCGCCGCCTGACCAGCAGCACCGCGATCGACACCGAAGCCTGCTTTGCGCCCGACGGTCAGAGCCTGTTCTTCGTCAGCGACCGTGGCGGTGGCCCGCAGATCTATCGCCTGCCGCTGCAGGCTGGTGGCGCGGTGGGCGCCGCCGAGCGCATCACCTTCAACGGCGCCTACAACATCAGCCCGGACATCAGCCCGGACGGCCGTTTCCTGGCCTATGTCACCCGCAACAACGGCTTCCGGGTGATGGTGCAGCCACTGGACCGCAGCGCGCCGGCGCTGGCCGTCACCGACACCAACGACGACGAAAGCCCGAGCTTTGCGCCCAATGGCCGATTGCTGATCTACACCACCCGCAGCCAGGGCCGCGACGTGTTGATGACCACCACACTGGACGGCAAGATCCGTACACGTCTGCTGTCGTCGGGCATCGATGTGCGTGAACCCGCCTGGGGGCCGTTTGGCCGATGAGGGCAAGGGCTGGCAGGGCATGATGCCGCTGCCCGAGAATGACAAGTTGTTCAAACCGGCATGCCGCCGGAGCGCGGGTGGCGCAAGACCACCCTTGATCAAGGAGTGATGAACATGACGAAATTGGGTGCGAAGGGAAGCAGGCGCGGTCTGGCACTGTTGGCGGCATTGCTGCTGGCGGGCTGCGGATCAACCGTCAAGCTGGACGAAACGCCGGTGGAGACACGCACGCCCACACTGGTGAATGCCGACGCTGATGCGGCGGCTGCGGCGCAGGCCCGATCGGGCACGTCCAGCGGCACGGCGGCGCAATCGCAGGTGGCCACCGTCAACCTGCCGGGTGCTGGCGCCTCCGGCAACGCCGCTGCCTCCACCCTGGGCCGGGTGCTGTACTTCGACTTTGACAGCTACAGCGTGCGCGACGAGTACCGCGGCCTGGTCGAGGGCCATGCCAAGCAACTGGCTGCCCAGCGCAGCAAGCGTTTGGTGATCGAGGGCCACACCGACGAGCGTGGCGGCCGTGAATACAACCTGGCGCTGGGCCAGAAGCGGGCTGAAGCCGTGGCCAAGGCGATGACGC
>JBBQZM010000168.1:0-8060 GCA_038207685.1 Burkholderiales bacterium | reverse complement strand
GCCCAGGCCTCAACGCCTGCATGTCTTTCGCGGATAGGCTGTTATCGGCTCGTTGCAGTCGTTTGCAGTGTCCGCCTTCACGCAAGCGCCTTGGCGTCGAAGCGAGTGACCGAGGCTGCCGGGCGTGGGGATCACACCGGTTCCCCCGGTGGCGGGCGGGTTGGCACCAAGCCGCCACCAACCACAATACAAAACCGCAGCACCCCCCCGACCCCCACCGCCCGACACCCTCGGCCACCATCAGTTGTGTGGCGCTCCAACCAGCTGATCCGAGGCGCCGTAACTCGGTAGGTTGGAGTGAACAGAGTGAACTCCAACGGCATTTCCACATTCACGGCGGCACTTTCTGGCATGACCAGACCCCTGCACACAAGTGTTGGAGTTGCCACTCCAACCTACCGAGCTAACCAGCTGACCCGCGGTGGTGCAGCACTTTTAGTCTTCATTGGCGCTGCGGCAGCACAGCAGGTGCCGGCTGGCGAGGGCGTCGGGTAACCGGATCCCGTAGGTAAAGGAGGAAGGCCGGGCAGAGCCCGGCCTGGGGGACACGGAGGTATCCGGTTGCCCGGCGGCCTCGTCAGCCTCGCGCCAAACTGAATTGGCGGCTACTTTTCCATCGAGAGCGAACGTCAGCAACGAGCCGTCTGCCGCCGCATTGACGCTTCTGAACGAGCTCAAGCCAGCATGCGGGCCGCTGACCATGCCAATAGCACGCGCGGTGCTCAGTCGGGTTGCCGATCGGCGTCACTCCCTGGCTGCCAGCCCTGACGGTTGCGTCGCGCGGCCTGTTCGGCGCGCTCCTGCGACCACAGCGTTTCCAGTTGCTGGCGACCCTGCTTGGCCAGCGCGATCAGCCGCTGCTCGTCGCCCAGGTGTGGCGCCATTTGTTCGAGCAGTTCGATGCTGTGGGCCCGAAAGCGCAGCGCCTGGGTGCGCGCTTCATGCGGCTGCCAGCCCATCAACTCAAGCACGCGGCGACCACTCATCAACGAGGCATCCAGCACTTCGCGCTCGATGAAGGCCACACCCAGCTGGCGCAGCCGGTAGTAATGGGTGACGTTGCGTGCCCGTGCCACCAGCGTCAGCTGCGGGAAGTGTTCACGCGCCAGCGCGGCGAGTTTCAGGCTCTGCTCGACGTCGTCGATGGCCAGCACCAGCACGCGGGCCTGGGCCGCGCCGGCGGTGCGCAGCAGGTCGAGCCGGGTGGCGTCGCCGTAGAACACCGGCCAACCGAAGCGCCGCACCGTTTCCACCTGGTCGGCGTTGTGCTCGAGCACGGTGGCCGACAAGCCGTTGGCATTGAGCAATCGGCCGACGACCTGGCCGTAGCGGCCGAAGCCGGCGATGATCACCGGCGCGGCCTGCGGTTCGCTGATCTCGGCCGGTCGCGGCGTGGCGCCGGGATCGGTCCGCCGGGCCAGCCGTGGCACCCACCAGCGGTCGGCGGCCAGCAGCAGCAGCGGCGTCAGCAGCATCGACACCGCCACCGCCGCGACCAGGAAGGATGCCGTCGGCGCGTCGATCACCGACGCCTGCTGCGCCGCCTGGAACACCACGAAGCCGAACTCGCCGCCCTGGGCCAGCAGGATGACATAGACCGGCCGTTCCAGCAGCGGCACCTCGGTGACCCGGCCCAGCCACCACAGCACCGCGGCCTTCAGCAGCAGAAAGCCGATCACCACCGCGGCCATCAGCGCTGGATGGGCCATGACCACAGCAAAGTCGATGCTCATGCCCACGGCGATGAAGAACAGCCCCAGCAACAGGCCCTTGAAGGGCTCCAGGTCGGTCTCCAGCTCGCGCCGGTACTCGCTCTCGGCCAACAGCACACCCGCCAGGAAGGCGCCCAGCGCCATGCTCAGGCCCACCGACTGCATCAGCGCTGCGGTGGCCACCACCAGCAGCAGCGCAGCGGCGGTGAAGATCTCGGGCGTGTCGCTGCGGGCGATCCAGCGCAGCGCCGGCCGCAGCAGCAGCCGCCCGCCCAGGATGATGGCGGCGATCACGCCAAAGGCCTTGGCGGCCGTCCACCAGCCGCTGCCGCCGGCTGCCGCTGCGTGGTTGGCGACACCTGCGATCGCCAGCAAGGGCAGGATCGCCAGGATGGGGATGGCCGCGATGTCCTGCAGCAGCGCCACCGACAGCACACCCTGGCCGGAGCGGGTGCCCATCAGATTGCGCTCGGCCAACGCGCCCAGGCCGATGGCGGTGGACGACAGGCCCAGCCCCAGGCCGGCCACCAGCGCCAGCGGCCAGGCCAGGCCGGCGGCCAGCGCCACGCCGCCCATCAGCGCGGCCGAGCCCAGCAACTGCACGCTGCCGCCGCCGAAGATCGGCCGGCGCATCGCCCACAACCGGCGCGGTTCAAGCTCCAGGCCGACCAGGAACAGCATCAGCACCACACCGAACTCGGCAAAGTGCAGGATGGTGGCCGGGTCGCTCACCAGCTGCAGCCCCCAGGGTCCGATGACGATGCCTGCGCCCAGGTAGCCGATGATCGCGCCCAGGCCCAGCAGCCGCGCCAGCGGCACCGCCAGCACCGCGGCAGCGAGGTAGACCAGGCTGGTGGACAGCCAATTGCCATGCTCCATGGGGCGCTCGCCTTCAGTCGGTCGGTCGGGTGTCGGCCGGCACCTCGCAGGCCACGCAGTCGGGCAGATCAGCCAGCTCGGGCCAGTCGGGGTAGCTGGCCAGCCGCTTTGCAAACAGCGTGGCATGGGCCTGCAGCGCGGCTTCGTCGACGCGGTGCGCACCGTGCAGCACCAGCGGCGGCAGGAAACGCAAACCTGCCAGCGCGGCGGTCTGCTCGTAGGGCGGCAGAAAGGCGTCGAAGAAGTAGCGGTTGTGGCCGGTCGGGTGGTAGGCCGCCTCCGGGCCGCCGGTGGAGGTGGCCAGCCAGAGGTCGGCGCCGGCCAGCGCACGGCCGCCAGGCCCATAGGCCCAGCCGAAGGTGAACACCTCGTCCAGCCACAGCTTCATCAGCGGCGTCATGCCGTACCAGTGCACCGGATGCAGCCACACCAGCAACTGCACATCGGCCAGCGCCGCTTGCTCGGCTGCGACGTCGATCAGGTAATCGGGATACAGCGCATAGAGGTCGCGCACTGCCACCTGCGGCTGATCACCGCCGCTCAAGGCGCGCGCCGCCGCCGCCAGGGCGCTGCCCACGCGTGACTGCGCCAACTGCGGATGGGCCAGGATCACCAGGATGCGGGGCATGGGCAGGGGTTCGTTCTAGTGAGACTGGCTGGCGACGTCTCGTAACATGTTCACCAGCATACAGTTCCACAACACGCCATGGCCTGGGAGGGCGAGATGACGGTGATCGTGGTGGCCAACCCCAAGGGGGGCGTCGGCAAGAGTACGGTGGCCACCCAGGTCGCCGGTTGGTTGGCGTGGCAGGGCCATGCGGTGATGCTGGGCGACCTGGACCGCCAGCAGAGCGCGCGTCACTGGCTGGCGGCACGGCCGCCGGCATTGCCGACCATCCGCGGCTGGGAGCCGGTGCAAGGCGATCGTGTGCGACCGCCCAAGGGTTGCACCCACCTGGTGCTCGATACACCTGCCGGCATGCAGGGCCCACAGCTGGAAGCCGCGCTGCGCCTGGCCACGCATCTGCTGGTGCCGCTGCAGCCCAGCCCCTTCGACTTGGCCGCCACCCATGACTTTCTGCAGCAGTTGCGCGCGCACCGCCGCGCCGCGCAGATCAAGCTCGGACTGGTGGCGATGCGTGTCAAGGAACACACCCATGCCACCGAGCATCTGCACGAATTTCTGGCGGCACTGAAACAGCCGCCGCTGACCCATCTGCGCGACACCCAGAACTATGTGCATCTGGCGGCGCGCGGCCTCACGCTGTGGGACGTGGCGCCCGGCCGCGTCGAACGCGACCTGCAACAGTGGCAACCCTTGATCGAATGGCTACAAGCATGACCGATTCCGCCTCCGATACCCGCGTCCACTTCAAGACCCTGGCCGGCATGCAAGCCCTGGTTGGCCAGCACCTGGCCACCAGCCCCTGGGTGCTGGTTGACCAGGCCCGCATCAACCTGTTTGCCGATGCCACGGGCGACCACCAATGGATCCATGTCGATGTTGAACGGGCCAAGGCCGGGCCGTATGGCGCGCCGATCGCCCATGGCTTTCTCACGCTGTCGCTGCTGCCTGAGCTGACCGCCTCGGCGATGTGCATCGACGATGTGAAGATGAGCATCAACTACGGCCTGAACAAGGTGCGCTTCACCGGCCCGGTGCCCGCCGGCAGCCGGGTGCGGGCGGTGATCAAGCTGCGGGGCTTCGACCCCATCGAGGGCGGCGTGCAGATGAGCACCGAGGTGACGATCGAGCGCGAAGGCGCAGACAAGCCGGTGTGCATAGCCGAGGCCGTGTCGCGGCGCTTTGCGTGAGCGCCGCGATGCCGGTTTCTCGAGGAGCCCCGCCATGAAGGTGCTGCTGGTTGACGACCATCCGCTGATCCTGTCTGCGCTGCAGACCATCATCCACACCCTGGACGACGAGGTGGTGGTGCTTACCGCCGACCATCCCGACGACGCCTTTGCGCAACTGGCGCAAGACCCCGAGGTCGAATTGGTGCTGCTCGACCTGAGCCTGGGGCAGGGCGTGGACGGTTTTGCGGTGCTGGCCGACCTGCGCCAGCGCTACCCGGCCCTGCCGGTGGTGGTGGTCTCGGCAACCGAGCAGCTGGCCGACATGGTGCGGGCGGTCGACATGGGCGCGATGGGCTTTGTGCCCAAGCGCACGCCCAACCGCGAGCTGTTCGAGGCGCTGGCCCTGGTGCTGGCCGGCGGCGTGTTCATCCCGCCGGCGCTGCTGGGTCTGGTCAGCCTGCCCGGCGGTGACGGTGCGGTCTCGGGCGTCGATGCTGGCGCCACCGCAGCACGCCTCGCGGCTGGCCTGCAGCCCAGCCCGTCGGGCTGGTCGTCAACGCCGCAGGATGCGCTCGACACCGCGCCAGCGGTGATGCGGCCGATGGGGGCTGAAGATGGGCTGGGCAGCGCAGCGATGGGTCTGGGCTTTGGCCAGGGCGTGTTGCCCCGGGCCAGCGCCGCCGCGTTGGGGCTGACGCCGCGCCAGGGCGATGTGCTGACGCTGCTGCTCAAGGGCCTGCCCAACAAGCTGATAGCGCGTGAGCTCAACGTCTCGGTCGACACGGTGAAAGACCATGTGGCCGCCGTGTTGCGCACGCTTGGCGTCAATTCGCGCACCCAGGCGGTGCTGGCGGTCAGCCGGTTGACGCAGCAGGTCGGCGGCAGTCTGGGCCTGCTGCGGGGCTGAGCTGCTTCAGGCGCCGGCGGTCGGCGTGGCCTCGGCCGGGCCGGCGGCGCGCACCACGGTCACGGTGCAGTCAGCCTGGGCCACCACCTGCGACGACACGCTGCCCAACAGCCGGCGCAGCGTGGTTTTGCCGCGCGCGCCCATCACGATGTGATCGACCTGGTTGCGCCGGGCAAACTCCACCAGCCCGTCGGCCACGCTGGCCGCCTCCAGCACATGGAAGGTGAGCCGGCCTTCGTTGAGGTCCAGCAGCTTGCTGATTGGTCGCGCCCAGTGCTTGAGCGCCACCAGTTGTCTGACATGCCGGCTGCGGCCGGTGGCATCCACCCGCTCATCGACGCTGATACGCGCCGTGCGCATCACGTTGACGCAGGCCAGTCGCGCGCCCGGCTCGGTCAGCACGATGCGGCGCACGGTTTCCTGCAGCCGCTGCAGCAAGGCCGTGGTGGCATGCTCGGTGTCGATCGCCGCCAGGATGATGGGGTTGCGCGCCAGCTGGTCGGTCACCCTGGGCAAGGCCCTGGCCGGCTCGGCGCCCAGCGAGAAGAACCAGCGCTTCAGCGTCTTGAGTGTGCCGCTGCGCTGCAGCCGCTCGGCGCGGCGGGTCAGCGCCACCTGGCCGGGGTTCTGCAGGTCCAGCGCAAGCTGGGCCGCGCTCTGGTAACGGCGCTCTGGCCGTACCTCCAGGCAGTGCAGGATCACCTCCTGCAGCCAGGGCGGGCAATCCTTGCGCAGGCTGCGCGGCGGCACCGGTTCGAGATAAAGCCGCCGCCGCAGCCCGCGCACCGTTTCGGGCTGGCCGAACGGCCGCTCGCCGGTGGTGAAGTGGTAAAGCATCACGCCCAGCGCGAACAGGTCGCTGCGCGGATCGTTGCGCACGTACTGCACCTGCTCGGGCGACATGTAGGGCCCGGTGCCCATCGGCAATGTGAACTCTTCGTCCAGCAGGTCGGGCAGGTGGTCGTGGCGCGACAGGCCGAAGTCGACCAGTACCGCCGTGCCGTCCTCGCGGAACAGGATGTTGCTGGGCTTGACGTCCAGGTGCACCAGATGCTGGCGGTGCAGCTCGTGCAGCGCGGTGGCCACCCGCGAGCCGATCTCGATCACTTCGTCCAGCGCCAGCGGTGCCTCGTCCAGCCGCGGCCGCAGCGACGGGCCCTCGATGCGCTCCATCACGATGAAAGGCAGACGGGTGAAGTCGCCCTTGGCGATGAAGGTCGGCACATGGCGGCCACGCAGCATCGGCAGGATCATCTGCTCGACCTCGAAGCCGACGATGGTGGCTGGATCCTCGCCGCGCTTGATGCGCGGCAGCTTCATGATCAGCGGCAGCCGCGAGTCACCCTGGTGGTTGACCTCGACCACCTGCCACAGATGGGCCATGCCGCCCAGGTGCAGCTTTTGCTGCAGTTCAAAACGGTCGATCACCATGCCCGGCGCCAGGGCGGTGGGCGCGTCCTCACCGATGCGGCCGGTGTAGCCCAGGGTCTGGCTGTAGAGCTTGGAGTCCACGGCGTTCAGTGGCCGTCTTCGAGGCGGCTGGCCAGGCGCTGCGGCAGGTTGGCGGCGCGTATCTTGTCGCCAGCGGTCTGGTGGTCATAAGGCACGCGCTGAAAGGTCAGCAGGTGCTGCTCATCGTCGAACAGCGCGTAACAGGCGGCCGGGTTGCCGTCGCGCGGTTGGCCGGCCGATCCCGGGATCACCAGCCACTGCCGATGCGGCAGCACCGGGATGTCCACGCCGGGTGTCGGCACGAAGTCGCCGATCTTGCCGGTGCCCGACAAGTGGTAGAGGCAGGGTTCGTGCACATGGCCGCAAAAGGTGTAGCGGGCATCGGTGGCGCCCATGCTGCGCACCGCTTCGCTGCGGCCAAGGATGTAGCCCCAGTCTGGCGGTGCCCAGGCGTTGGCATGCACATAGAGCTGGTCGCCTTGCTGCTGCGTCATCGGCAGGCTGGCCAGGAAGTCGATCTGCGCCGCGCTCAGCTGCGCCCGGGTCCAGTCGACCACGTAGCGAGCGTCCGATCGCATGCCGGGGGCCGAACCGCGCACCACGGCCTGATCGTGGTTGCCCATTACCGCGCTGGCGCCCTGGCGTACCAGCTCACGCACCTGATCAACCACCCAGCCGGGATCGGCGCCATAGCCGACAAAGTCGCCCAGCAGCACCCAACGCTGGGCGCCTTGCTCGCGGGCATGGGCCAGCACCGCGGTTACCGCCTCGCGGTTGGCATGCAGGTCGGTGAGGAAGGCGATCTTCATGCGGTCCGACGGCGCGGTGCGCGGGTCATGGCCTCGTCGCCGGGCAGGCTCGCCCGATGCGGCCGATCAGCAGGTACTTCAGAAGCGCCTGCTGCATCGGCATCCTGTTGTGGCTCAGGCCCGACGCTGCTGCGCCATCACATTGCCTGGCGATGTGCGCCTGCACCGGAACAGTGGGCCGGCGCTGCGGGCCGCGAACTCGGATGTTCATCCGATGCGTCCGAGCAGCAGAAACTCCATCAGTGCCTTCTGCACGTGCATCCTGTTCTGGCTACGGCCCGGCGCTGGCGCGCCTTCACATCGCTGCGCGATATGAGCCTGCACCGGAACAGCATGCCGGCTCTGCGAGCCGCAGGTCCGGATAGTCATCCGATCCTGCCGAGCAAAAGGTACTCCATGAGTGCCTTTTGCGCGTGCATCCTGTTCTCAGCTTCGTCCCAGACTGCGGATTGGGGGCCGTCGATGACCTCGGCGGTTACCTCCTGGCCGCGGTGCGCCGGCAGG
>JBBQZM010000167.1:0-8205 GCA_038207685.1 Burkholderiales bacterium | reverse complement strand
ATGCGCCATGGCGAGCTGATCGACAGCTTTTGCAGCGGTCTGGCCGACATCGAGCGTGGCGAGGCGCTGCGCCCCGACCACATCTGCCGCGCCTTCTCGAACACCAAGCTGTTCACCACGGTGCTGGTGCTGCTGCTGGCCGACGCAGGCCACTTTGCGCTCGACGATCCCATCAAGCAGTGGATCCCCGGTTTCGGCAAGCTGCGGGTGCTGCGGCCCGGCGCCCAGTCGCTGGACGATACCGAGCCGCTCAAGCGCGACATCAGCATCCGCCACCTCATCACGCACCAATCGGGCCTGAGCCATGGTGTGTTTGACCCCGGCTCGCTGATCTACAACGCCTACCACGCGCGTGGCGTGCGCAGCGTATTGAGCACGCTCGCGCAGGAGATGGACCTGCTGGCCGACCTGCCGCTGTGCTACCAGCCCGGTGAGGGCTGGGAATACGCGCTGGGCATCGACGTGCTGGCGCGGCTGGCCGAGATCGTCACCGGCCAGCGCTTCGACGAAGCCCTGCAGTCGCGCCTGTTCGGCCCGCTGGGCCTGAAGGACACCGGCTTTGTGCTGCGCCCTGAGCAGGTGCCACGGCTGGCCGCGCTGTACCGCGGTGATCTGGTCGATGTGATGAAGCCCGGCCTGCAGCGGCTGGACGACACACCCTGGCCGCAGGCTTACCTGCAACCGGTGCCGCGCCTGTCGGGCGCCGGCGGTATGTTCACCACCCAGGACGATATGTTGGCGCTGCTGCGCCAGCTGATGCCGGGGCAGCCGTCGATCCTGCAGCCGGCCACGCTGGCGGCGATGTTTGTCGACCAGGTGCCGGCCGAGCGCTGCGTGCAGTTTTTGTTCACCGGTGCCATCCCCAGCCTGGGTTATGGCCTGGGCGGCGCCTATGCCCGCAGCGCCTCCCAATTGCAGCCGGCAGCCGCGGTCGGTGAGTTGCAATGGGGCGGCCTGGCGGGCACGCATTGGTGGGTGTCACCGGCCACCGGCCTGGCCGGTGTGGTGATGGCGCAGCGCCACTTCGGCTTCTGGCACCCGTTCTGGTTCGACTACAAGCGCAGCGTGTACCAAGCGATCAGCTGATCCCGGCAGGTGCGGGCCGGTCGGCCCGGCTGCCCCGGCCGTATCAGCCGCCGGTCTGCTTGATCAGCTCGCTGACCTCGTCCTGGCGGGTAAATACTTTGCCCAGCTTGGCCAGCTTGTCGAGCTCGGTACGGGCGTCGGTCTTCTTGCCCGACTGCAGCAGCAACTTGGCCAGTTGCAGGCGGAACTGGTGGGCCTCCGGCGCCAGGGTCACCGCCTCGGTCTGCACCGCGATGGCCTTGTCCAGTTGCTGCTCGGCAGCCAGGGTGAAGGCCAGCGTGTCCATGATGGCCGCCGCCTTGGGCGCGCGCTGCAGTGCCTGCTCGGCCAGCGCCACAGCGCCCGGCTTCTTCTGCAAGGCCAGGGCATAGGCCAGGTTGTTCAGCGCCAGCACTTGCTCGGGCTGGCGATCCAGCACCTCACGGTACAGCGCTTCGGCCTTGGCGGCCTCGCCACGGCTGATGGCCAGGTCGCCCAGGTGCATCACGAAGGCCATGTCCTGCGGCTGGCTCTTGCGCCAGTCGGCGGCCAGCTTGTCGGCCTCGGCGGCCTTGCCGCCGGCCACCAGACTGCCATGCAGGCGCAGCGCCGCGTCACCAGGCTGCTGGCGCGTCATCGCCTTGCGCAAGGCGGCGGATGCCGCGTCCCAGTTGCGGCGGCGCACCTCCAGGTCGCCTTCCATGCTGAAGCCTACCGCCTCATCCGGGCGCTGGGCCTGCAGCTTGCGCGCCACGGCCAGCGCCTGGTCGGGCTTGTTCTCCATCATCGCCAAGCGCCACTGGGCCTGGCGCACCTGCAGTTGATCGGGTGCGATCTCGGCAGCGCGGCGCACCGCTGCCGCCATGCCGCTGGGGTTGTTGGCCGCCGCATGGGCGTCGGCCAGGCGCAGCTGGGGCAGGGCCGAGCGTGGCGCAACGGAGGCCAGCTTGCCAAAGGTGCTGACCGCTTGCTGCGTCTCGCCATTGAGCAGCAGCGCGCGGCCCAGCCGGTCGAGCAGATCGGGGTTGTCGGGCAGGACCGCCACCGCCGCTTGTGCAGTCTGCAGCGCCTGGCGTTGTTGGCCGGTGGCGAGTTGCTGGTCGATCAGCAACTGCCGCGGCAGCGCTTCGGCCGGCTCGGCGGCGATCGCCTTGCTCAGCCAGGCTTGGCTGTCCTCGGGCTTGCCGCCACTGCGTGCCTCAAGCTCGGCCAGGGCCAGCATCGCGCTGGTGCTCTTGGGGTTGCGCTGCAGCACCGCCTCGAAGCGGGCCTTGGCCGCGGCGGGTTGCTTGTCTGCCAGATCCAGCTGGGCCAGCGCGGCCAGCGCCGGCAGGTAGTCGGCGTTCTTCTGCAGGGCATGTTCGAAGTGTGCGCGCGCGCCGGCCTGGTCCTGGCGTTGCAGCGCGATGCGGCCGCGCAACTGGTCGGGCAGCGGCTCGCCAGGCTGCTTGACGGCCAGCGTATCCACGGCCTTGAGCGCGCCGGCAAAGTCCTTGCGGCGCACCAGTGCGCTGATCAAGGCCATGTCGGCGGTGCTGCCCTTGTCGGCGGCCGAGATCGATTTCAACTCGGCCAGCGAAGCACTGTCCTGCCCCTTGGCCAACGCCGACAGTGCCAGCGCGGTGCGCAGCCGCAGGTCATCGGGCTTGAGCTTGGCGGCGCGGGCGAAACTGGCATCGGCGCCAGCACTGTCGCCCTTCATCAGCAGGCCCTGGGCGGACAACGTCAGGGCCTCGACATCCGGCGGCTCGGTGTCCAGCAGCGGGCGCAGCGTGAGCAGCGCCTTGTCGATCTGGCCGCTGCGCAGTTGCACCTGGGCCAGTTGGCGGCGTGGCGCGGCGGCGGCCGGTACCAGCTGCACCGCTTTGGCCAGATGGGCCTCGGCCTGGGCCAGGGCATTGAGCTTGAGTTCCAGCTGGCCGGCCAGCATCAACAGCCTGACGTTGTCGGGTGAGCCGCGCAGCAGCTGTTGCACCACTTCGCGGCCGTGCTTGTAGTCGCCCTTTTGTTCGGCCAGCACGGCCTCGTAGAACAGCGTCTGCGGATGCTTGGGCGCCACTTTTTGCAGCGCCGCCCACTGCTCGCTGGCGGCGGCGTTTTCGCCGCGGCCGAGCTGCATGCCGATGATGGCGCTGTGCGCCGCCACGCTGGCCGGCCGCAACGCTATGGCCCGCCGGAAGGCGGCGATGGCCTCGGACGGATCGGCAGTGGCTTTGGCGGCGCCTGCGGCCATCAGCAGGTCGGCCTTGAGCAGCCAGGCGTCGGCGTTGTCGGGCTGGCGGTCGAGCAAGGCCTGTGTCTGCGACATCGCACCGGCCGCGTCACCGCTTGCGGCGGCCAGCCGAGCGCGCAGCAGCAGCGCCGGCGTGTGCTCAGGCGCGGCGCGCAAGGCCAGCGCCAAGCGTGATTCGGCACCCGGCAGCTGGCCCTCGGCCGCCTCGGCGGTCGCCAGCCAGGTCTTGAGTTCGGCGTCGGCCTGCGGCTCGGCCAGCGTCACCTGGCCAAACTGCTGCAGCAGCAGCGCACCCTTGCCCTGGCTGACCAGCGCGCCCGCCAGCGGCGGCAGCACCGAGGTCTCGGACTGGCCCAGTTCCAGCGCGCGGCGCAGTTCGGCCTCGGCGCCGGCCGGGTTGCCGGCCTCGAGCATGGACTGGCCGAGCAGCAGCCGGCCCTCGGCCGAATCGGGCTTGTTCTGCAACAGCGTCTTGAGCTGCAGCTGCGCGGCGCCGAAATCTTTCTTGGCCATCAGCGTGCGCGCCGATGCCATCAGCTCGGCGTCATCGGGGCCAAAACACCCGGTCAGCGCCAGCGCAGCGGCCAGTGTGCTGATCCGCGCCAAATTCGCCAGCCGGGCCGATCGGGAGAAACGGGAGTGGATTCTGGAAGTCATGGCTCGCCTCGTGTCATCGGGTCATCTCTCAACCGGGCAGTATGAAGCCAGCGTTGTCGCGCCTCGGCGGTGGCTATCGTGACAAAGTCATGGCATCAGCCGCGGCGGGGCGCCTTCGGCCGCCAATTCAGCGCTGGCGACGCGGCAACTGCGCCGCTTGCTCGCCCACCGCCCACAGCAGCGCGGCCGTCATGCCCAGGCCCTGGCGCATCAGCGGCGGCAGCACATGCTCGTTGGGCGCATGCTGGCTGCAGGCCGGGTAGCTGTGCGGCACCCACACCGTGGGCAGGCCCAAGATGTCGGCAAACACGTCATTGGGCAGGCTGCCGCCCAGCTTGGGCAGCAGCGCAGGCTTGATGCCGGTGCTGGCCTGCAGCGATTGCAGCGCCAGCCGCACCCAGGCGTTGTCCGGGTCGAGCCGGGTGGCGGCCATCACCACCGGCTCACTCACGCTGATGGCGTCGAAGCCGCCGGCCTGCAGATGGGCCAGCACCAACTCGCGCAGGCGGTGCGCCGCCGTGCCGACGACGAAGCGCAGCTGCAGCGTGGCGCGTGCCATCGGCGGGATGGCGTTGACCGGCTGCGCCGGATTGCCGCAACCGAAGGCCAGCACCTCCAGCACGTTCCAACCGAACACCCGCTCGCTGGGCGTCAGCCCCGGCTCGCCCCAATGACGGTCGATCTCCGGGTCGCCGGGGCCGCCGCCCACCACGATGTCGGCCAGCGCCGTGCGCACCGCGGCCGGGATAGGCGGTGGCCGCAGGCCCTCGACCTGGATCACGCCGCGGCGGTCGACCAGGCTGGCGATCGCGCTGGCCAGCACCGTGCCGGGGTTTTGCAGCAAGCCGCCCCAATTGCCCGAGTGGTGGCCGCCTTCGCGGGCCTTCAGCATCAGGTTGAAGTTGGCGACGCCGCGTGAGCCCAGAAACACCGTCGGCCGGTCGGCGCGCAAGCGCGGGCCGTCGCTGGCGATCAGCACGTCGGCAGCCAGGCGACCGGCTTCCGCGGTACAAAACTCGGCCAGGCCGGGTGAGCCCGTCTCCTCGCCCATCTCGACCAGCCACTTGGCGTTGAAGCCCAGGCGGCCGCCACGCGCGGCCAGCACGGCCGCCAGCGCGGCGATGTTGATGCTGTGCTGGGCCTTGTTGTCGGCCGCGCCGCGGCCGTACCAGCGGTCTGCCGTGTCGGTCAGCGTCCAGGGGTCGCGGCCCTCGGCCCACTGGCCCTCGTGGCCGCGCACCACGTCACCATGGCCGTAGAACAGCACGGTGGGCACGGCCGGGTCTTCCAGCCGCTCGGCCGTGAGCAGCGGCGGCGCGCCGGCCACCGGGTTGGCATGCTGGCGGCAGTCAAAGCCCAGCGCCTGCAGTGCCGGCGCAATCTGCTCGGTCAGATAGGCCTGCAACTCGG
Source organism: Burkholderiales bacterium (assembly GCA_038207685.1). Lineage (GTDB taxonomy): Bacteria > Pseudomonadota > Gammaproteobacteria > Burkholderiales > Burkholderiaceae_C > Pseudaquabacterium. The sequence goes on along the minus strand of JBBQZM010000167.1, from coordinate 2,840 downwards.
CGGCACGGCCCTCGTTCTGGCTTTCGGTGCGGCAGGCCACACGCTGCGCCAGCGTGCGGAAGAAGCGGCCCGAGTCGAACTCGGCCTCGGCATGGGCGACAGCGGTGGTGAGCGTCATGGCGGGGAATCGATGACCGGGTTTCAGGCCGACTTGGCGACCAGCGAGAAATGCTCGACCGACGGCGGCTGGGCGAAAAACGGCCCGATGATCGCCCGCCACTGCGGGAACAACGGGCCCTCACGAAAGCCTACGGTATGGTCTTCCAGCGTGTCCCAGAAGATCTGCAGGATGTAACGGTCGTTACGCTCGACACCGCGGTTGACCTTCCAGCCTTGCATGCCCGTGGCCTGGCTGATGACGCTGGCCAACGCATGCTGCAAGGCCTGCTCGAAGGCGGCGTTCTGGCCGGGCTGGATGCGGGTGTCGGCGATCTCGAGAATCATGGCGGGCTCCAGGTTTGCGCGGGGACAAACAGTTTAGGACGGTGTATAGGGTGGCCGCTGGCGCCTGGGCTACAGTGATCCGCTCACGCCACCGCCGCCGCGAGATACCGCCATGGCCCACCCTGTCGAGTTGCTGATCATTGACGCGCAGAACGACTTCTGCGACCTGCCGCCGGCCTTCTGCCCGGTTGATGCCCGCAGCGGCCAGCGCCTGAAACCGGCGCTGCCGGTGCCCGGCGCCCATGCCGATCTGGAGCGGCTGGCGGGTTTCATCCATGCCGCGCACAAGCAGATTGACGGCATCACCGTCACGCTGGATTCGCACCACCGCTACGACATCGCCCACCCGCCGTACTGGCGCACCGGTGACGGCGGGCTGGTAGCGCCGTTCACGCCCATCACCGCAGCCCAGGTGCGCGCCGGTGAGTACCATCCCGCGGTGGCTGCCGAGGCCGAGCGCACGCTGGTCTACCTGGATGCGCTGGAAGCTGCGAACCGTTACACGCTGATGGTCTGGCCGCTGCACTGCCAACTGGGCAGTTGGGGCCACGGCTTGCATGCCGATGTGCTGGCCGCCTGCAACTTCTTTGAAGACGCCCACCATGCCCCGGTGCGGGTGGTCAACAAGGGCAGCTTTCCCTGGTCGGAGCACTACAGCGCGCTGATGGCCGAGGTGCCCGACGCCGCCGATCCATCCACTGCGATGAATCAAGCACTGCTCGAACGCCTGGACAAGGTCGAGACCCTGCTGATCGCCGGCCAGGCCAGCAGCCACTGCGTCAAAGCCACGGTCGAGCACCTGATGGCGCACCTGCCGTCGGGCCGGCCCGAGCGCCTGCTGCTGCTGACCGACTGCATGAGCCCGGTGAGCGGCTTCGAGGCGCAGGCAGCGGCCTTTCTGGACGCGATGCGCGCGCTGGGTGCGCGCACCATGGTGCACGCCCAGGCCCGCGCGGCGTTGCAGCGCCACACCGCATGAGCCGCGCGCCTGTGCCCTTGTCTGAGTCTGAAATGGAAGCGGCTGTTGATGACCTGGCGCTGGATGCCAACGGTTTCCCGGCCGGCCTGCCCGAGCGCTTGACCGGACCGGCCGCCTGGCGCGGACCGGAGGTGCTGGCGTCCGGCGACTGGTTGCAGACGCTGGGCGAAACCGAACTGGCCGAACTCGAGACCGCCACCGGCCCCTGGCTGGCACGTGTCGAGCGTGACGGCGCGGCGCTCAATGAACTGGACATTGAAGGCTTTGCACTGCCCACGCTGGGCCCGCGATTGGCCGCCTGGCGCGACGAACTGCAGCGCGGCCGCGGCTTCGTGCTGCTGCGTGGCCTGCCGGTGGTGCGCTGGGGCCGGCGTTTCAGCGCGGTGGCCTTTTACGGCCTGGGCGCACATTTGGGCCAGCCGCGGCCACAAAACGCCCAAGGCCATCTGCTGGGCCATGTGCGCGACATGGGCCTGCGCGCCGACGACCCTTTGGTTCGCATCTACCAGACCCATGAGCGCCAGACCTTCCACACCGACTCCTGCGACATCGTCGGCCTGCTCTGCCTGCAGACCGCCCGCGCTGGCGGTGCATCGGCGCTGGTGTCCTCGGTCACGCTGTACAACGAGTTGCGCGCGCGGCGGCCCGATCTGGCGGCGCTGCTGTTCCAGCCGGTGGCCACCGACCGCCGTGGCGAGGTGCCGCCCGGCGCCAAACCCTATTTCGAGATCCCGGTGTTCAACTGGCACCAGGGCCACCTCTCGGCGATCTACCAGCGCCAGTATGTCAACTCGGGCCAGCGTTTTGCCGAGGCGCCGCGGCTCAGCGCCGCCCATGTCGAGGCCTTGGACCTGCTGGATACGCTGGCCAACGACCCGACGCTCAACCTGACCATGGCGCTGGCCCCCGGCGACCTGCAGTTTGTGCACAACCACCGCCTGCTGCATGACCGCATGGCGTTCGAGGACTGGGCCGAACCGGCACGCCGCCGCTATCTGCTGCGCCTGTGGCTGGCGCCTGGCGATGGCCAGCCACTGCCGCCGGTCTACGCCCAGCGTTACGGCACTGTGCTGCCCGGCCGGCGCGGCGGCGTGTCGTTGCCGGGCGTGGCCGGGGTGATGCCCTTGCCCGAGGAGGCATGACCTCGTCCGGGAACGGGTCGTGCGAGCCGGGGCTGCTTGCGGCTCGTTGCTGACGTTCGGAACGTCCGCATTCAGTCAGGCGTCACGGCTCTGATGCGCGTGACCGAGGCTGCCGGGCGTGGGGATCACTACGTGTCCCCCGGTGGCGGCCTGGTTGCCACCAGGCCGCCACCTCCTCCTTTACCTCCGTGATCCCCACGCCCGACACCCTCGGCCACCATCAGTTGTGTGGCGCTCCAACCAGCTGATCCGAGGCGCCGTAACTCGGTAGGTTG
>JBBQZM010000166.1:0-8273 GCA_038207685.1 Burkholderiales bacterium | reverse complement strand
GCTGTTTGTGGTGGCGCAGAACTACCTGCAAAACCTGCTGGCGCTGGGCGAGACAGCGGTGCAAGGCATACCGCTGCTGTCTCAGTTCATCTCGCCCAACCGCTGGCTGCTGTGGCTGGGTGTGCTGTTTGTGCTGTCGGTCTACCACTTCCCGACCGGCGTGGTCGGCCGCCTGCGCGCCATGGCGGCGCGCCAACGCAGCTGAAGGCTGAGCCGTGACCCCACGCTCGTTTTACCTGGTCTGCGAAGGCCGCGAGATCCACGTCACCGAGTGGGGCGCCGAGCATGCCGAGGTGGTGGTGGCCTGGCATGGTCTGGCCCGCACGGGCCGTGACATGGACGACATTGCCGCCCACCTGGCCCAGCGCTGGCGTGTGATCTGCCCCGACACGCTGGGCCGCGGCCTGTCGCAATGGAGCCCGCTGCCCGACGCCGAATACTGCAATGACTTCTACACCCGCCAGGCCACATCGCTGCTGGATCAGCTGGGCATTGCGCAATGCCACTGGCTGGGCACCTCGATGGGCGGCGCCATCGGCCTGCGCGCGGCGGCCACCACGCTGAATGGCCGCATCCAGCGGCTGGTGATGAATGACATCGGCCCCGAGCTGGCGGCGCCGGCGGTCGAGCGCATCCGCAGCTACGCCGGCAGCCCGGCGGCCTTTGCCACCGTGAGCGAGCTGGAGGCCTATTTCCGGCAGATCTACCGGCCTTATGGTTGGCTGAGCGATGCGCAGTGGCGACGGCTCACCGAGACCAGCCTGCGCCGCCTGCCCGACGGCCGGGTGACGCCGCACTACGACCCGGCGATGGTGCGCCAATTCAGCGCCCACCCCAGCGACTACGACCAGTGGGAGGCCTGGGACGCGCTGAGCCTGCCGGTGCTGGTGCTGCGCGGCGCCCACAGCGACCTGCTGCTGCCCGAGGTGGCCGAGGCCATGCGCAACCGCGGCCCGCGGGCGGTGGTGGTCACCATGCCCGATTGTGGCCATGCGCCTGCGCTGAATACGCCGGCGCAGTTTGCGCTGGTCGAGCGGTTCTTCTCAGGCTGAGCCTGGCTGCAGGCAGGCCAGTGACCAGAGGCCACTGGCCTTCGTAGGCCCGAGGCCGTGGCGTGCCGTCAGGCTAAGCCGTGGCCACCGGCGTTACCGGCGAGCCCACTGCCCCGGGCAGGCGCAAGGGGGGCGGCGCGGTCAGCAGGAAGCGGGCCCCAGCACATGCTGATGGGCGCGGTAGCCGTTGTAGAACACTTTCTCGGGTTCGCCGTCGCCATCGGCATCGAACCAGCTGCCGACAAGGGCAAAGCTGTCCCACTGGGTGCTGTACTGCAGGCTCAGCGTGACCTGGTCGTCGCCTTCGGGGCGCTGGCGCCAGCGGGGCAGAGGGTTCCTGGTGATGCGGCGCGCTGCGCGCCGAGGCAGTGGAAGCACAGGTGCCGGCGCTTCATGCCACCGTCACCTTGACGATCTGCACCGCCTGGGGCTGGGCTTCCCAGTCACGGCGCAGTTCGAATCGCAGCGTCCAGTGGCCGGCTGCCGCGCTGCTGAAGACAAAGGGCTGCTGCCGGGCGCCGCCTTCGCCAGCGCCTGCTGGCTGCAGGGCGCCCGGCTGCAACTGGCAACCGGCCGGTGTCGGCGGCGCCTGCCACAGCATTCCGGCGCCGGGCGCAGCGTCTAGTGTGATCACCAGCGCCTGGCCGGGACGGCCCTGCAGTGACAGCGGTGGGTGCTCGAGGGGGTGCATGGTCAAGAGGGCGCGTGCTCGCTCGCCCTGAGGGTGAAGAGGGTCCATCATGGCCTTGCCGCCCTCAGTGCGTCAACGCGCGACTACCCCTGCCGCACCGCTTGGCGCCTATCCCGAGCCAAGGCGTCAAAAAGAATTTGCTGAGATCGCGAGTACTTTAGGGGAACTGCGATAGCGTTCGGCGCTCCAATCGCCATCGTTGCGCGCTGTGCGCACGAACCGAACCTCTCTGGAGACATCGACTGTGAAGAACCTGCTGTTTGCCCTTTCCGTGGCCGTGGCCGCTGCCTCGCTGGGCTTTGCCCCGGTGGATGCCGAAGCCAAGCGTCTGGGTGGCGGCAAGTCTGCCGGCATGCAGCGCCAGGCGCCGCCGGCCAATGCCGCGCCCACCTCCACGCCGCCCACCGCCGCAGCAGCGGCGCCGGCCGCCACTGGCGCCGCAGCCGCCGCTGCGCCCAAGCGCAACTGGATGGGTCCGCTGGCCGGTCTGGCCGCTGGCCTGGGTCTGGCCGCGCTGTTCAGTCACCTCGGCATGGGTGCAGGCCTGGCCAACTTCGTGATGATCGCGCTGTTGGCCGTTGTCGCCTTTGTGGCCATCCGCTTCCTGCTGCGGCGCTTTGCGCCTCAGGGCGGTCAAGGTACCGGCCGGCAACTGGCAGGTGCCGGTGCACCGGCCGGTGGCTGGCAAGCCCAGCCTGATGCCCAGCCGGCCGCTGCGCCCATGCAGCGCAACATGCTGGACAGCACCGCGCCCGCTGCAGCAGGCATAGCGGCTGGCGCTGCGGCCCCGGCGGCCATCACCATCCCCGGCGGCATGGCGGCAGCCGACTTCGAGCGCCTGGCCAAGATGATCTTCATCCGCATGCAGGCTGCCAACGACGCCGGCAACCTCGACGACCTGCGCAAGTTCACCACGCCCGAGCTGTTTGCCTCGCTGCGGCTCGATCTGCAGGATCGCGGCACGGCCAAGCAGCAGACCGACGTGGTGCAGATCGACGCCCAGGTGGCCGAGACGGTGCGTGAAAACGGCCAGGACATCGTCAGCGTGCGCTTCCAGGGGCTGATCCGCGAGACCGCCGAGTCGGGCGCCGAGCCCTTCCATGAGCTGTGGCACCTGGTGCGGCCGGCTGATGAGTCGGCCGACTGGGCCATCGCCGGCATCACACCGGTGCATTGAGGCCGGCGGCCAGCCCGCTGGCGGGTTGGCATGGCAAGGCGGCGGCGGCTTCGGTCGCCGTTTTTCATGGGGCGGCGCGGGCTGACTACACTTCCGCCTGGGCCGAGCGGGCCCGAACTTTATCCAGGCCTTGCATCGTGAAACGTCCACAACCCCTCTTCCGTACTGCGCTGAGCCTGCTGCAGCCGCTGGCGCTGGGCCTGCTGCTGGCCACCACCGCTGGCAGCGTGATGGCCCAGGCGGCTGCCGCTGCACCGGCCGCGTCGGCCGCGTCGGCGCCCATGCTGCGGCCCGAAGTGGCCAAGCCGCTGGTGGCGGCCCAGGAGGCGATCAAGGCGGCCAGATACGCCGACGCGCTGGCCCGCATCGCAGAAGCTGAGGCCGTGCCGGCGCTGACGCCCTATGAGCGCTACATCCTGCTGCGGTTGAAGGCGCCGGCCGTCTTCGGCGGTGGTGACCAGGCGGCGGCGCTGAATGCCTTTGAGCAGGTGGTCAACTCGCCGCTGTTGCCGGCCGCCGAGAAGCCGGCGATAGCCGAAACCGCGATCAAGCTCGCCCTGCAGCTCAAGCAGTACGAGCGTGGCAGCGCGATGATGAAGGCTTATCTGGCCGAGGGTGGCCCCAGCGCCGAGGTCCGCCGCCTGTACCCGCAGGTGCTCAGCGTAGCGGGCGAGCATGCCGAGGTGATCAAGCAGCTGCAGCCGCGCGTGGCCGCTGACGAGGCCGCCGGGCGCGTCACGCCCGAGGACACTTTGCGCCTGCTGGCCAGCAGCCAGAGCGAGGTCAAGGACGAAGCCGGGTACCTGGCCACGCTGGAGAAACTGGCCACCAATACCGGCAAGTCCGACTACTGGACAGAGTTGATCAGCCGCCCCATGCGCGGCGGCGGCTTTGCCGCGGAGCGGCTGATGTTGGACGTCTACCGCCTGCGCCAGGCGGTGGGCATCGCGCCCAATGCTGGCGAACAGGGTGACATGGCCTACCGCGCCAACCAGGCCGGTCTGCCGGCCGAGGCGCAGCAACTGCTGGATGCGGGCTTCAGCAGCGGCCTGCTGGGCAAGGACGCCAATGCCGCGGCCGACCGCAAGCTGCGCGAGGCGGCCACCAAGGCGGCGACGCAGGACCGCAACACCGTGGCCGACAGCGAAGCCGGCGCCGCGCGCGCCAAGGATGGCAACGCGGCCTACGGCTTGGGCATGGCCTTGTCAGGGGCCGGCAACCACGAGCGTGCGCTGGCATTGATCCAACAGGGCTTGGCCAAGGGCGGCCTGCGCCGACCCGACGATGCCCAGTTGCACCTGGGCGTGGCCCAGTGGCGCGCCGGCAAGATCGACGAGGCCAAGGCCAGCCTGGCGGCGGTGAAGGGCAGCGACGGCACTGCCGATCTGGCGCGGCTGTGGCTGCTGTTTCTCAACAGCCCGGCGCGAAAGTGAGCCGACGAGCGGCGGTGCAGCCGGAGATTCCATCGTTTCCACGGCAGGGGTTGGCATGAGCGCTTTGATTCTGGGTCTGCTGATGTTCCTGGGCATGCACTCGTCGCGCATCCTCGCCGAGGGCTGGCGCACCCAGGTGATCGAACGGCACGGCGCGGGGGCCTGGAAGGCCATGTACAGCCTGGCCTCGCTGGTCGGCTTTGGGCTGATCATCTGGGGCTACGGCCAGACCCGGCTGGCGCCGCAGGTGCTGTGGAGCACGCCGCTGTGGACCCGCCACCTGGCCGCCCTGCTGGTGCTGGTGGCGATGGTGCTGCTGGTGGCGGTTTATGTGCCGCGCAACGGCATCAAGGCCAGGGTTCACCATCCGATGGTGTTGTCGGTCAAGCTGTGGGCGCTGGCCCACCTGCTGGCCAACAACACGCTGGGCGATCTGCTGCTGTTTGGCGGATTTTTGCTCTGGTCGGTGCTGGATTTCCGCTCGGCGCGCCAACGTGACCGCGCTGCCGGCACGGTCTACGCCGCGGGCAGTGGGGTCGGCACGCTGGCCACGGTGGTGATCGGTATCGCGCTGTGGGCGGCCATCGCCTTCTGGGCGCATGCACTGCTGTTCGGCGTGCGGCCCTTCGGCGGCGGCTGACAGGCGTCTGCTCGGGCGGTCACCACGGCGCGCCGTGGCTCAGGCGCCGGGTGGGTCGCCGAACAACCGGTCGAACAGGGTGTCACCGTCGAGTTCGCGGCTGTCCAGGCCGTGCAGCACTTCGGTCAGCGGCGGCTGGTTCTGCGATGTTTCGGGCGGTGTCGCCAGCGGCAAGGGGCGGGTGGACTGCCAGTTGCTGCGTTCACGCGAGGCCAGGCGAGGTTTGATCATCGTGCCTCGATTGTTGGCGATCACCGTACCGGCCATCGTCTGAAAAGCGAGCCGATGGCACGCCTTTAGGCCGAGGGCCGCAGCGGTGGAGCGGGTGGACCGACGGGGGGTATGCGCCCCCCACCGAGGAGGGGGGGTGATGGTGGGCCCACCTCAGTCCGCCTGGCGGGTGATGGTGCCGGCAGGCGGCGCGGGTGACGATGCAGGCCATCGATCCACCGTGATCGCGCTTTCGCCGGAGGTCCCCATGTTCAAGTCCTTCATCCTGCGCTGCCGCAGTTTCCGCCGCCAGCCGCTGCCTGCCACCAGCCAGCCGAACCTGGCGCCGGAAGACGGCCCGCCGGGCTGCGGCTGGTTCGACTCCAGCTGGGCGCTGGACCAGGGGCTGGCCGTCAGCGACCTGCCTGACAGCGACGGCACCGTGGCCGCGCTCTGGTTTGCCCAGTTGGCGCCTCGGCAAAGCCACTCAGCACAGCAGGCCTGAGCTGCCGCAAGCCGCCGCCTTGCGGCGGTACTCGCTGTGCATCTGCGCCCGGCGATAAGGATGGGCACGGTCGGACAGCGCCAGCGACAAGCGCGTGACCATGTCATGGGTGCGTGATGGCGGCGCGCCCACCACCGCCAGCAGCGCCCAGGCCAGCAGCAGCATCGGCACCCAGCGGGCCAGGCGCAAGGCCGGCCAGCGTTGCCGCCACAGCGCGGCGGCACTGGCGGCACTGCCCAAGGCCAGGCCGCTGATGACCTCGCTCCAGGAATGCGCGCCCACCATCACCCTCGAGACTGCCACCGCCGCGGCCAGCGCATAGGCGGCTGCCAGCAGCCAGCGCCCGCCGCGCGGGCTCAGTGGGCCGCTGGCCAGGCGCAGCAGCGGCGGCAGTACCGCCGCGGCAAACATGGCATGGCCGGAGATGCCGGTGAAATCCCAGGTGGCCGAGCCGAAGCCGAAGCCCAGGAAGGCGATCTTGGTCGCCGTGGTGAGGGTCGCCGCCAGACCGGTGGCCAGCAGCCAGGTCAGCGCCGGGCGCAGCCCGCGCGGCCGCCAGGCCAGCCACAGCGCCGACAGCAGCATCGCCGGCAACAGGATCTGGGCTTCACCCAGGCGGGTGAGCAGCGACCAGAAGTGGCCGGCTGCGGACGTTTCAAGCACCGCGGACGGCGCTCAACGCGGCAAGGCCTTGTAGCGCTCGACCAGCGCACTCTCCAGCCGGTAGCCGCTGCTGCCCATCGGCGAATCACTGCGCGTCGTCTTGAGCACACCGCTGACCCACACCGTGTCCATGCTGCGGAAGCCGGCGGCCGGTTTGGCCGGCACCACCAGCACGATCTGGTTGGCCGGCGGCGGCGGCGTGTGGATGCAGGCGCCGAAATAGGGTACCAGCAGGAATTCGGTGTGGCCGGCGGCCACCTCTTCGAGCGGCACCAGGTAGCCGGGCAGCTTGATGCGGGTGCCGTCAAGCTGCGGCTCGGTGGGTGCCTTGTCCCAGGCTTCACGCAACTGGCGCATCGCCTCCATCGCCTTGGGGTCACCGTCGTTGAGCATCGCCATGTTGCCCAGGTTCTTGTCTTTCACGCCCTGCATCGGGTCCCAGCCTTTGGGCACGAGATCGTCCCAGCGCAGCTCGGTGTAGGCGCCGGTGGCACTCGGCTTGGGCAGCGGCTGCGCCGCCAGCGGCGGCAGGGTTGCGACGGTCAGCAGGCCGGCGCCCAGCCACAGCAGGCGGCGGCGGGTAAGGAGGTCGGGGGTCATTTGCATCAGATCCTGGGGCTCAGGCCATCGGCCAGTGACAAACGGTAGGCGCGCCAGCCGGGCACCAGGCTGGCCAGCAGGCCGCCGGCCAGCACCGCGGCCATCAGCTGCCATTCTGCAACGCCGGGCGGCAGCAGGCGCAGCCCGATGCCGAACTGGGCCTGCACCCAGGGCCCGAGCAGCGCCACCGCGCCCCAGCAGGCCAGCGCACCCAGCAGCACGCCGCTGGCGGTGACCAGCAGGCCCTCGGCGGCCAGCAGCGCCAGCATCTGGCGCGGGCCGGCGCCCACCGCGCGCAGGATGGCCAGTTCGCGCCGCCGCTCGTTCAGCCCGGCCAGGATCACCGCCACCAGCGCCGCCAGGCTGACCACGGCGACCAGCGCGCTCATCGCCTGCAGGCCGCGCTCGCCCAGGCCGACCACGTCCCACAATTCGTCCAGCGCCACGCCGGGCAGGATGGCCAGCAGCGGCTCGGCGCGGAAGTTCGCCACCTCGCGCTGCACCGAGAACACCGCGGCCCGGCTTTTCAGCCCGATCAACGCCGCGGTGATGCTGCGTGGCGTCAGGTCTTGTGCCGCGGCGGCCTCGGCGCTGACCGACTGGCCGAGCAGCGGCGCGCCGGCGGCCCAGTCGAGGTGGAGCGCCTCCATCGCCTGCAGGCTGACATGCACGGTGCGGTCTACCGGCGTGCCGGTGGGCGCCAGGATGCCGACCACGCTGAAGGGCTTGTCGGCATGGTCGTTGGCTGCCATCGCGCCGTCGCCATGGCTCAGCACGATGCGCTGGCCGAGCGGGTAGCCCAGCCGGCGCGCCACCTCGGCACCCAGCACCACCTCGTAAAGCGCCTCGAAGCGCCGGCCCTGGGCCAGTACCAGCGGCTGCTTCTGGCCATGGCGGAAGTGCTCGAAGTAGGCCGCGGTGGTGCCCAGCACCGCAAAACCACGGTGGCTGTCGCCCAGCGAGATCGGCACCATCCAGGCCACGGCGCGGTGGCCGGCCAGCGCCTCTGCGCTGCTGTAGCGGATGTTGTTGGTGGCGTTGCCGATGCGGAACACCGCGTACAACAGCAGTTGCACCGGCCCGGTGCGGGCGCCGACGATCAGGTCAGTGCCCGACACCGCCTGTGAAAAATTGGCCCGCAGATCCTGGCGGATGCGCTCTATGCCCAGCAGCAGCAGCGTCGACAAGGCGATCGACAGCACCACCAATGACAGCACAAAGCGGCGGTTCCAGGCGCTGCGGGCGGCCAGACCGAACAAGGCCGTCATGTGATCTCCCTGGGCGCATGGTTGATCGCCGGCA
>JBBQZM010000165.1:0-8276 GCA_038207685.1 Burkholderiales bacterium | reverse complement strand
CGGATTCACCCCAAACAGCCAGGCCAGCAGGCTGAAGCTGACAAAGGCCAGCACGGTGCTGCTCATGATGATGCGTGCCACCCGGCCCGAATCGGCGCCGTAGCGCTCGGTCAGCAGCGACACATTGCTGGCGCTGGGCAGCGCGGCGGCCAGGGTCAGCACCATCAGCTGGAAGTTGTCCAGTGGCGCGCCCAGTTGCTGCGCCGCGGCGCCGATCAGCAGCACCAGCAGCGGGTGCACAAACAGCTTGATCAGCGCCACCGGCAGGTAGTCGGCCACCGGCGTGCGGCTGTGGGCATGCTGGCCGGCGCGCCACAACACGGCGCCGATGGTGAACAACGCCACCGGGCTGGCGCTGTCGGCGAGCATGCGCAGCGCGGTGTCTAGCGGGCCGACCAGCTTGACTTCGGTCACCGACATCACCGCGCCGAGCGCGATGGCCCAGGGCAGGGGGTTCGACAGCGCGCCGCGCACCGCGCGCAGCGCCGCGATGCGTGCCCCATGCTGACCGGCGCCCTGCAGCTGCGACAAGGCGATGCACAAGGAACTGGTGATGAACAGGTCAGCCAGGATGGTGGAGATCACCGGGCCCACCGCCGACGCGCCCAGCAGCGCGGCCAGCAGCGGCACGCCCATGAAGCCGGTGTTGGGAAAAGCCGCCACCAGCGCGCCGAAGGACGCGTCCTTGAGCCCGACCCGCGCATTGAGGCTGACCGCGATGGTGAAGAACACGATCAGCAGCGCGCACAGCAGGTAGACCACCAGCACGGCCGGGTTGAGCAGTTGCAGCACCGGCGTGCTGGCGCCAAAGCGCAGCAGCAGGCAGGGCAGCGCAAAGTACAGCACATAGGCATTCAGCCCGGGGATCGCCGCCTCGGGCAGCAGCCGGTAGCGCGCCGCCAGCCAGCCGGCGAGCACAAGCGCGAAGAACGGAACGGTGACGGCGAGGATGGCCTGCATGCTGGGCAGCGAGTATCCCAGTGCCGCCCGGCGCAGGCGCGCCGTCTTGCGATGCAGGGCTGCAGTCCTGGACCGTGCTGAACCGCTGGTCTTCTTGCTGGCCAGCCGAGGCTTGGAGTCGGGACGCCGCGCCCGGTGGTTCGCCCGCCACGCTTGGCGGCCAGCGGCACCCGCCGGTAGCGCTTTGCCGCCGAGGGTCACCGCTATCATCCGCCCCCCCATCCCCGCTCGCCATGGCCAGCCCGCCCCAGCCCCCCGACAGCCTCAATCCCGCCCAGTTGCAGGCCGTGCACCACTTGCACGGCCCGTGCCTGGTGCTGGCCGGTGCGGGTTCGGGCAAGACGCGGGTGATCACGCACAAGATCGGCCGCTTGTTGCAGGCCGGGCTGGCGCCGAAGGAGATTGCGGCGATCACCTTCACCAACAAGGCGGCGCAGGAGATGCGCGAGCGCAGCAAGGCGCTGGTGGGCGCGCGCGCGGCCAAGGACCTGGTGGTGGCCACCTTCCACAGCCTGGGTGTGCGCATCCTGCGCGCCGATGGCACCAAAGTGGGCTTGAAGGCGCAGTTTTCGATCCTCGACAGCGACGACGTGATGGGCGTGCTGCGCGAGGCCGGCGGCGCCACCGACAACAAGCTGGCGCGCAGCTGGCAGTGGACCATCAGCCTGTGGAAGAACCAGGGCCACGACAGCGCCAGCGCCGCCGGCGTGGCCAAGAATGCCGACGAGCAGGTGGCTGCCCGCGTGATGAAGCTCTACGAAGAGCGGCTGGCGGCTTACCAGGCAGTGGATTTCGACGATTTGATCGGCCTGCCGCTGAAACTGCTGCAGCGCGAAGAAGAAGCGCGCGTGAAGTGGCAAGCGATGTTCGGCCATGTGCTGGTGGACGAGTACCAGGACACCAACGCGGTGCAGTACGAGTTGATGAAGATGCTGGTCAGCGGCGACGATCCGCGCCGGCGTGGCCTGTTCACCGCGGTGGGCGACGACGACCAGAGCATCTACGGCTGGCGCGGCGCGACCATCGACAACCTCAAGCGCCTGCCGCAGGACTGGCCCGAGCTGAAGGTGATTCCGCTGGAACAGAACTACCGCTCCACCGGCAACATCCTGCGCGCCGCCAACAACGTGATCGCCGGCAACCCCAAGCTGTTCGAGAAGAAGCTGTGGAGCGAGTTCGGCGACGGCGATCCGGTGCGCCTGATCGAATGCGACGGCGAGGAGCATGAAGCCGAGCGCGCCGTGGCTTTCATCCAGAGCCTGCGCGCCCAGGGCGGCGCGGTGGCCGACGACCGCGCCAGCGGCCAGATCCACTTCAGCGACTTCGCCATCCTCTACCGCGCCAACCACATGGCGCGGGTCTTCGAGCAGAAGCTGCGCGCGGCGCAGATCCCCTACAAGGTGTCAGGCGGTCAGAGCTTCTTCGACCGCGCCGAGATCAAGGACCTCTGCGCCTGGCTGAGGTTGCTCGTAAACCAAGATGACGACCCGGCCTTTTTGCGCGCGGTGACCACGCCCAAGCGCGGCATCGGCCACACCACGCTGGGCAAGCTGGGTGAGCATGCCGGCCGCTGGAAGACCAGCCTGTTCGAGTCGCTGTTCTCCGACAGCCTGGCCGCACAGGTAGGCGCCAAGGCGATCGGCTCGCTGCATGAATTTGGCCGCTACCTCAACGAGTTAGAGCATCGCGCCCGCCACACCACGGGTGCCGAGGACGCCAAGGCGCTGCTGCTGGAGTGGCTCAAGACCATCGGCTACGAGCAGCACCTCTACGACAGCGAGGACAGCGAAAAACTGGCTGCCAGCCGCTGGACCAATGTGCTGGACTTCATCGACTGGGTGTCGCGGCGCTGCGGCGGTGAACTGGCCGCAGACGGCAGCAGCCAGATCCGTGAGCGGCAGACCGTGCTGGAAGTGGCGCAGACCATCAGCATCATCATCAGCCTGGCCGAGCGTGGCGACGATGCCGATGTCGTCACGCTGTCCACGCTGCATGCCAGCAAGGGCCTGGAATGGCCGCATGTCTGGCTGGCCGGCATCAACGAGGGGCTGTTGCCGTTCAAGCTGGACGCCGAGGAAATGAGCGCTGAGGTGATCGGCCAGCGGCTGGAAGAAGAGCGCCGGCTGATGTACGTGGGCATCACGCGTGCCCGCACCACGCTGGTGGTGAGCACGCTGCGCCGGCGCAAGAAGGGCCGCGACACGATCCAGGGCATTCCCAGCCGCTTCATCGCCGAGATGAAATTGCACGAGGCCAGCACCCGCGAAGACCCGCGCGAGCGGCTGAAACGCTTGCGCGCCGAACTGTCGGCCAAGGTGGAAGCGGGAACCGCGTCGAAAGCCGACAAACCGTGATTGCGCGGCGGCTGCGCTGGCGGCGCCGTCACAATGCGCTGGCGATTTCCTGACCCGGGCACGTCTGGGCTTGCCAAACGCAGCTTCGTCAACAATACTGGCTTTTTATACAGAATCATGTCGCTTGACCTGTTGTCCCCCTTTCATCAGGCAGCACTACGAAGTGCACGAATGGAAGCATCCCTGCGCCATCCTCAAGCAGGACTTCGCCGCCGAGTGGGATGACCTCTGCGATGTCTTGACAGGTTTCCGCTTGCAGCGCTCTTGGATCGAGGTGGGCGGCGGCCGAAAGTCCAAGGTGTCCGAATCGATCGACAGTGCGCTGTACACGCGTGGGTGGGTTGAAAAGAAGTTCAAGACCGAGATCGTGGTCGATGGTGCAAGAAGCGAAAGCCCGACCCACCAGATCGATTGCTTCAAGAACCGCGTCGCGCTTGAGATCGAATGGAACAACAAGGATCCGTTTTTTGATCGTGACCTCAACAACTTTCGCCTGCTCTTTGAGCTTCGAGCCGTCAGCGTCGGGGTCATCGTGACCCGCTGCGACGAGCTTCAAAAGATTTTTGACGGCTCGAGGCAAAAGCTATGGCTCCTCGACCACACACATGGCGCGGCTGCTGCCTCGCATCGAGGGTGGTGGCGGTGGCGGGTGCCCGATCCTGGTTTTAGGAATTCGAAAGGAACTCTAGGTTGAAGACTGACAGTGCTGAGGCCGCCAGCGCCGGTGACGATTTCCTGGCGCAAATCGCCGGACAACGGTTTTCAACCGTGTTGGCCGATCCGCCTTGGCAGTTTCAGAACCGAACCGGCAAGGTTGCGCCCGAACACCGGCGCCTCAATCGCTACGGCACGATGACCCTGGACGCCATCAAGGCCTTGCCCGTCGGGTCGGTCTGTGCCGAGACAGCACACTTGTACCTCTGGGTGCCCAATGCCTTGTTGCCCGATGGTTTGGCGGTGCTGGCGGCCTGGGGCTTCCAGTACAAGAGCAACCTGGTATGGCACCAAGGTGCGCAAAGACGGCGGGCCTGATGGCCGAGGCGTGGGCTTCTATTTCCGCAACACCACTGAACTGATCCTGTTCGGTGTGCGCGGCAAAAACGCGCGCACCCTGCAACCGGGGCGCAGCCAGGTGAACATAATTTGCTCCCAAAAGCGTGAGCACTCACGCAAGCCCGATGAGGCCTACGGCCTGATTGAGCGCTGCAGCCCCGGGCCATTTCTGGAAATGTTTGCCCGCGGCGCGCGCCCCGGCTGGTCGGTTTGGGGCAATCAGGCGCAGGACTACTTTCCGACCTGGGATACCTATGCCAATCACTCGCAGTCCGAGCGAGGCGCGCCCGCCCAGAGCGAATTGTTGGCGCCGGTGGAGGCCAGCCTGTTCTGACATCGGATCCGCGCGGCGGCGGGCTTGACAGTTGACGCGGCCATGGCGACGGCCAAGCACTACCCGCTTTCCTCTTGTCGACCATTGCCACCATCGCCAGCAGCTTGGCCCGGCCCGAGTCTTGGCTGCCCTATGCCCTGCTCAAGCGCCTGCGCGCTGAACTGGCAGCCAAGGTGACGGCCGCGCCGCCGGCCGCGACCTGAATCACAAGCCTTTGCGGCCGGTTGCGAGGGCGCCTCAGCGCAGGCGCAGGTAGCTGCCCAGCCGGTGCTGAACCGGCGGTTGGCGCTCAGCCCAATCTGCCAGTCGGTCGAGCCAGTCGATGTGGGGCGTCGACAAGGCCGACCCGGTTGGCGAGTCACTGACGCCGAGTGCCGGCAGATGCATCGCCAAACGTAGCCTGGTCAAGCTGAAACCGAGTGGGTGTAACGGTGTGATGGTGATCATGGCCACTCCTTGCGTGCCGAGCGTGGGGGTCGGAACATCGAAACCCATCGCCATGCCTGTACTCTAGATCTATGCGTAATCGCAAACAATACTCATAAACGAGTTATGTAACTGCGAAGATGCAGTAATAGAGACACCACCGGCCCGGCGCCGCAGGGCTAAGCACGCCGACCCCGGGGCGCGTACAGCAGCCGCTGCGAGCGGGCGGGCTACCATGCCCTGGCTGCTGCAGGCCCAATCTGGGCAACCGCTCGCCGGCTGGGCGGGCGGCGCGGCGCCAACGGCCTGAGGAGGGCCTTGCATGAGCCTGCACTTCGTGTTCTTCCTGCTGGCGGCCATCCTGGCGATTGCCGCCAACTTGCTGTGGCCGGGCCAGTTCTGGCAGTACGCCGCGCTCAAGTCGCTGACCACGGTGCTGGTGATCGTCCACGCGTGGCTGCGAGGCGCGCCGGGCGAGCCACGGCGCCAGGCGGTGCTGATCGGACTGGGCTTTTCGCTGCTGGGTGATGTGGCGCTGCTGTGGCCGCAAGGGGGTTTTTTGCCTGGGCTGGTGGCCTTCTTGTTGGCGCACCTGGCTTACCTTTATGCCTTCACCCGCCGGCTGCGCTTTGGCGCCTGGCCGTTGGCCTTCGTGGGCTATGCGCTGCTGGCGGCGGCGGTGATGTGGCTGCTCTGGCCCGGGGTGCCAGCGGCGCTGCGCTGGCCGGTGCTGGCCTATGTGCTGTGCCTGGCGGCGATGGCGGCGCAGACTGCCAGTGCCTGGTTTGCGGCGCGTGGCACGGCGGGTGAGCCGCTGATGCGCTGCGCGGCGATCGGCGGCGCGCTGTTTCTGCTGTCGGACGCGCTGCTGGCGGTGAACCGCTTCCACACGCCTCTGCCGGCGTCGGCGCTGTGGATCCTGGCCAGCTACTGGGCTGCGCAGTGGCTGATCGCCAGCGCGCTGCCACCGCGGACATCGGCCCAGGCGTGAGCCGACGGGCGCCGGCATGCCAGGCGAATCCCGCTGGACGCTGGCGCTGATCCACTGGATCGACACCTTGCGCGGCCAACTGGGCCTGCGCCATCCCTTCGCGTGAAGGCGGCGCCCCGCCCTGAAGCGGCTACGCCCGCTTACATGCCCTTGAACAACTGGCTGTAGCTGCGACTGACCTCCAGCTTCTGGGCATGGCCCTTGACGCCGACGATCTGCCGGCCACGGAAGTCGCGGCTGATGCCGGCAATGGCTTTCACGTTGACCAGGGTCGAGCGGTGAATCTGCCAGAACAGCGCCGGGTCCAGCTCGTCGATCAGCTCTTTGATCGGCTTGCGGATCAGCGCCTCGGTGCTGGCCGTCTGCACCCGGGTGTATTTCTCGTCGCTGATGAAGAACAGCACCTCGGCCACCGGGATCATCTGTATGCCCTGGCCCACGCTGGCCTGGATCCAGTCCAGGTATCGCAGTGCGCCGCCCGGGTTGAGCTGCGCCGCCAGCTTGTGCAGCAATTGCTGGACTGGCGGTGACTGGGCTTCGTGCTGCTCCGTATCGGGTGTGTCGCGCCGCGCCAGCCGCGCCTGGATGCGCTGTGCGGTGAGCTGCAGCCGTTCGCGCTCGGCAGGCTTGAGCACGTAGTCGCAGACGCCCTGCTCGAAGGCCTCGACCGCGTACTGGTCGTAGGCGGTGATGAAGACGATCTCGGGCAGGTACTCGTCGTCGGCCACCGCCATCTGGGCGATCTGCCGGGCGGCGTCAACGCCGGTCAGGCCGGGCATGCGGATGTCGAGGAAGACCAGCTCGGGCCGGTGCTGCTCGACCAGTTGCACCGCCTCCAGGCCGTTGCGGGCCTCGGCCACGATCTGCAGCTCGGGCCAGACTTCGGCCAGGCGGGCGCGCAGTTGTTCGCGCATCAGGCGCTCGTCGTCGGCGATGACGGCGCGTACGGGGGTGGGCGTGTTCATGCGGTCATGGTAGTCAGGATGAGGCAGGCGCGTCGAGTGGGCTGCTCAGCGCAAAAGCCAACGCAAAGGCCAACGCAACAGTCAGCGCAACAGCCAACGCAGCAAGAGCAGCAGCAGGATCAGCGGCGACAGCAGCACCGCCAGCACTGCAGCCACAACCAGCAACGGCGGGCCAACGACAGCCAGCACGACGCCGCCAACCAGCAACAGCAACAGCGCCAGCCCGCCCAGCATCAGCAGCGGCAGGGCCACCAGCAGCAGCAGCGCCAGCAGCAGCAGCGCGGCTGCGGCCAGCAGGCGCTGGGCCGGCGCCAGTTCGGTGAGCCCGGCCAGCATCAGCGGGCCGCCGACGGGTTGGCCGTCCATCAGCAGTTGCACCGGCAGCGGGCCGATCTGACCCAGGCCGTGGGTCAGCAGCACCAGCAGCGCGGCCAGCGCGAGCAGACAGAACAAGGCCAACGCCCGCCGCGCCGAGCGACGCGGGCTGGGCCAGCTTGATGCCGTGGCGCTCATGCTGGAACGTCTTCCACCGGCTTATAGGGAACGGCCAGCGTCACCTTGGTGCCCCCGCCGGGGTTCTCGACGATGGTCAGCGAAGCCTTGCTGCCATACAGCAGTTGCAGGCGTTCGCGGATGTTGGCCAGGCCGACGCCGGTGCCGGCCGTCTTGCCGGACGACGCGGCGCGGCCAAAGCCCAGGCCGGTGTCGGCCACGGTGACCGCCAGCTTGCCATGCACGATCTCGGCCCGGATGCTGAGCCTGCCGCCCTCGGGCTTGGGCTCCAGGCCATGCTTGATGGCGTTTTCCACCAGGGTCTGCAGCATCATGGGTGGAAACTCGGCCGACAGCAGGCCCTCGGGCAGGTTGATCTCGGTGATCAGGCGTTCTTCCATGCGCACCTTCAGGATTTCCAGGTAGGGCCGGATCACCGCCAACTCGCGGCCCAGATGGCGGCTGCCGCCGTCCTGCGCCTCTCGCATGGTGGGCATGCTGGCGCGCAGCAGGGCGATCAGGTTCTTCTGCATCTGGCTGGCGCGCCGCGGATCGACCTCGATCAAGTGGTCGATGCTGGCCAGGGTGTTGAACAGGAAGTGCGGTTCCACCTGGGCCTGCATCGCCGCCATGCGGGCCTCGACCACCTGGCGTTTCAGCGATTCGGCCTCGGCGGTCTCCACCGCCTGGGCGGCCTGGGC
>JBBQZM010000164.1:0-8319 GCA_038207685.1 Burkholderiales bacterium | reverse complement strand
ACGCATGGAAGCTGAGGCTCGCTATACCTATGTCGGCGCGGCCGTGCTGCTGCTGGTCGGCGCCTTGCTGGCTGGCTTGCTCTGGCTGGCCACCGCTGGCGGCCGCGGCGACTACGCGCATTACGCGATCCACTTCGAGTCGCAGGCGCTTGACGGCCTGCAGATCGGCGCCGAAGTGAACCTGCGGGGGATCAAGATCGGCCGCGTGGTCGATTACGCGCTGTCGCCCGACACGATCAACCGGGTGCGTGTCGAAGTGGCGATCGATCCGCGGGTGGCGGTGAGCAGCAACACCGTGGCGGTGGTGACACGCAACTTCGTCACCGGCATCGCGTCAATTGCGCTGGTCAACCGTGAGCCGGCGGGTGAGGCGCTGGTCCGCAACGACGCGCTGGATCCACTGCCGGTGATCGGCGAGGGCCAGTCCAACCTCGACGAAATCACCGGCCGAGTCAGCCAGGTGGGCGAGCAGGTCACCAACGCGCTGGCCAGCATCAACCTGCTGCTGACCGAGGAGAACCGCCAGAACGTGATGGCCACGGTGCGCAGCCTGCGCGACCTGTCCAGCGGCTTGAACCAGCGCCTGGTGACACTGGACAGCATGCTCGGCCAGGCTGGCAGCGCCGCGGCCAAGATCGGCGATGCCGCCACCCAACTGGCCGACGCCGGCGCGCGGGTCACCGTGGTGGCCGAGCGCAGCAGCCAGCAACTCGACCAGGCCCTGCAGCAGACCGAGCGCACGCTGCGCGACGCCAGCGTGGCCATGGCCCAGGTGGCCGGCGCGCTCGATCGCATGGAGCAGCAGGCCGGCCGCACCGCCAAACGCCTGGAAGGCAGCGCCGAACTGGTCGAGGATCAGCTGGGCGTCGCCACCGCCGAACTGCGCTTGAGCATGGAGGCCACCACCCGGGTGATGGACCGGCTGCGTGACCCACGTGCCGCCCTGCTGGGGCCGGGCCCGCAGCAGTTCGGCCCCGGCGAGGCCAAACCATGAAGCACGCCCTGAAACGATGGCTAGGGCCGCTGGCCCTGCTGGTTGGCCTGAGTCTGGCCGGCTGCGTGTCGCTGGAAGTGGGCAACGAGCCCGCCAAGCAACTGCATCTGGCGCTGCGCGACGGCAACCTGGCCCCGGTGCAGCGATTGCCGCAGCCGCTGTTGCCGGCGCTGCTGATCCAGGCCCAGCCGGGCACCGCGCTGGCCGACACGCTGTCACTGGCCTACACGCGCAGCGATCCTGTGTTTGGTTTCTACCAGTTCGCCTCCTGGACCGACCGGCCGGTGCGTTTGCTGCCGCGCCTGCTGCAGCAGCGGCTGGAGGCCCGTGGCCTTGCCACGGCGGTGGGCGTGATCGGCGATCCACTGCGCAGCGACTGGCTGCTGGCCTTGCGCATCGATGCGATGCACCACGATGTGCGCAGCGCGCCTGGCAGCGCCCACCTGGCCCTGACGGTAGAGTTGTTCGACCGCCGCCAGCAGCGCCGGCTGGCCCAGCGGCACATCGTCGTCGACGTGCCCACCGAGCGCGCCGATTCCACCGCCGCCGCGCAGGCCATGTCTATGGCCGTGGGACGCAGCTTCGACGAGCTGCTGCCCTGGCTGGAGGCCGAGCTGCGGCAATTGCCGGCACCCACCGGGCGCTGAACCACGCGCCCTGGGCACCCGTTGCTCAGTCTTCTGCCAACGGCGGCGGCTGGAAACCGAAGCCCAGCACCTCCAGCCGCTGCGCCAGTCCAATGCAGCGCAGATCGCCATAAGCCGGGCCGATGATCTGCACGCCGATCGGCAGGCCGTCCGGGCCCAGACCGGCCGGGATCACCGTGGACGGCAGACCGGCCACGCCGGCCAGGCCGGCCCAGAAGGTCTGGCTGAAGTAGGGCTGCGCCTGGCCATCGACCAGCACCTGGCGCTGGCCAAAGGGCCGCTCGTCATGCGCGAAGGCGGTGGTGGGCATCACTGGCGCCAGCAGGAAATCGTGCTGCTCGAAGAAGCGGTGCCAGGCCCAGCGAAGCTGGGTGCGCTGCTCGTTGATCGCCTGCCAGTCGCGCTGGTGCAAGGTCTGCCAGCGCAGCAGCATTGCCGCCGGGCTGCGGTCGGCCGCACCCAGCGCCGCAGCCTGCAGCTTCAGTTCGGCAAACTCGGTGTCGGGCAAGCGCGCCGCCATCGCCGAGGTCAGCAGCGCGGAGAACAGACCGTGGCTGTGTTCGGCGCTGAACTCGGGGCGCGCCGTGTCGTCGATGGCCGCGCCCTGCCCGGCCAGCGCCGAGGCCACCGCGTGCAGCCGTTCTTGCACCGCCGCCGAAGCCGGGCACAAGGCATCGCTTGGCCAGACCGCGATGCGCAGGCTGGCCGTGGGCTGGTGCAGCTCGGGCCAGCGCAGCGCCAGACCGGCGGCTTCCAACTGGTCGGGGCCGGCCATCAATCGCAGCGCGGTTTCCAGGTCGTCGGGCGATCGTGCCAGCGGCCCGATCACCGAGATGTCGGTCGGCGTCAGGGTGCCGCCCAGCGAATGGCCGCGCGGCGGCACCAGGCCCCAGGTCGGCTTGTGGCCAAACACGCCGCAGAAGTGCGCCGGGTTGCGGATCGAACCGCCGATGTCGCTGCCGATCTCCAGCCCGGTGAGTCCGGCCGCCAGCGCCGCCGCTGAGCCGCCCGACGAGCCGCCCGGCGTGTGGCCGGCGCGCCAGGGGTTGTGGGTGCGGCCATAAATGGCGTTGTAGCTTTGAAAGTCAGCCAGCCAGATCGGCACATTGGTCTTGCCAAACACATTGGCGCCCGCCGCCTGCAGGCGCTGCACGGCCAGCGCATCCTCGCTCGATCGGCTGTCGCGCAGCGCCGGTATGCCCCAGGTGGTGGGCGAGCCCTGCAGGTGGTAACTCTCCTTGATGGTCATCGGCAGGCCGTGCAGCGGGCCCAGCGGATCGCCGCGGTGGCGTGCCGCGTCGGCAGCATCGGCACGCGCACGCGCGGCCTCGCGGTCTTGCCAGACGATGGCATTGATCGCCGGGTTGAGCCGGTCGACCCGCGCCAGAAAGTGTTCCAGCAATTCACGCGCGCCCAGCGTGCCGGCGACCAGTTGGGCGGCCAGGTGGGTGGCAGATTGGTAGTGCAGGGGCAGCATGGTGGTTTCTCGCTGTCAGGCGCGGCTGTCGATGACCGCGGCATTGATCATGGTGCGCAGTTCACGGCGGATCGGGTACAGGCTGGACGGCATGAACTGGGTCAGGAAGACGACGTTGATGTCCTCCACCGGGTCAAGCCAGAAGGCGGTGGATGCCGCGCCGCCCCACCAGTACTCGCCCACCGAGCCGGCAAGCTGGGTCTTGGCCACGTCGGTGGTCATGGCAAAACCCAGGCCAAAGCCCACGCCCTTGTAGCTGGCCTCGGAGAACAGCGACAGCGACAGATCGGCCAGATCCTTGCCGCCGGGCAGGTGGTTGGCGCGCATCAGCGCCAGCGTCTTGGGGCCGAGCAGACGGACCGCTTCTTTGTCGTTGGCCAACGCACCGCCACCGCGCAACATCTCGCAGAAGCGCATGTAGTCGGCGGCGGTCGACACCAGCCCGCCGCCGCCCGAAGGCGCGCCGGCCGGCTTGCGGAAATCGCGATGGGTGACCAGCGGCGTGAGCTTGCCATCGGCGCCGTTGATGTAGCACTCGGCAAAGCGGCTCGCCTTGTCATCAGGCACATGGAAGGCGGTGTCGACCATGCCCAACGGCCCGAAGATGCGTTGCTGCAGGAAGTCCTCGAAGGGTTGGCCCGAGATCTTGCCCACCAGGTAGCCCAGCACGTCGGTGGCCACCGAGTAGTTCCAGGCGCTGCCGGGCGAAAACTCCAGCGGCACCTTGGCCAGCGCCTGCACAAAGCCTTCCAGGCCCTCGGTCTGTTCAAACGGCTCCAGCCGCTGCTTGCGGTAGGCGCCGTCGACATTGGTGCGCATCTGGAAGCCGTAGGTCAGGCCGGCGGTGTGGCGCAGCAGGTCGATCATGCGCATCGGCGCCTCGGTGGGCTTGGTCTGCCAGCCGCCGGCTGAACCGGGTAGGCCGGCGCCGCCGGCGACATAAACCCCCAACTCGCGCCAGCTGGGGATGAAGCGGTGCACCGGGTCGTCCAGCGCGACCAGGCCTTCTTCGACCAGCATCATGAAGGCCACGCTGGTGACGGGCTTGCTCATCGAGTAGATGCGCACGATGCTGTCCTCGGCCAGCAGTTGGCCCCTGCCCTGGGCATTACCCTGGCCGCCGCCCTGGGCGCCGGGCAGCGTGGCATGGCCGAGCACCGACTGGAACACGGTATGGCCGTCGCGTGTGACCAGCAACTGCGCGCAAGGCAGCTTGCCGCTGTCGATGTAGCGGGTCTTGAGGAAGGGCTCGATGCGCGCCAGGCGCGACGAGCACAGGCCAAGGGATTCGGGTGTCACGCTCATCAAGCTGTCTCCTGGGTGCTGCGCCGCCCGGCCGGGCCCGCCTACCATCGTCATTTCATCACCACCACCACGAAAGCACTGTCACGATGGCTCCATTGCTGCAAGGTGTCCGGGTCCTGGATTTCGGCCGCTACATCGCCGGCCCGTATTGCGGCGCGATGCTCGCCGAATACGGCGCCGATGTGATCCGTATCGAAAAGCGCGACGGCAGCGAGGACCGCTTTCCCGCGCAAGTGGGTGGCGGCGTCGGCGCGCTGTTCCTGCAGATGAACCGCAACAAGCGTTCGATGACGCTGGATCCGGCCTCGCCCAAGGGCCGCGAGGTAGTGGCCAAGCTGGTGCGCGGCGCCGACGTGGTGATCGCCAACCTGCCCGAGGCCACGTTGCTGGCCATGGGCCTGGACTACGCTACGCTGCGCGGCTACCGCGAGGACATCATCTTCGTCACCAACACCGCCTTCGGCCCGGTGGGGCCGATGCAGAAAAACGTCGGCTTCGACGCCATCGGCCAGGCGATGTCGGGTGCGATCTACATGACCGGCACGCCCGATCAACCCTACCGCGCCGCCGCCAACTGGGTCGATTTCGGCACCGCGCTGCACTGCGCCTTCGGCACCCTGGCCGCGCTGATGGAACGCCAGCGCAGCGGCAAGGGCCAGATGGTCACCGGCGCGCTGCTGGCCACCGCGGTGGCGGTGACCAACTCGACGCTGATCGAGCAGGCGCTGGTGCAACCCAACCGCATCGCCACCGGCAACCGCGGCCAGACCTCGGGGCCCAACGACATCTACGCGGTCAAGGACGGCTGGGTGCTGGTGGCCGTCACCGGCAACCCGCTGTTCAGGCGCTGGGCCAAGCTGATGGGCGACGAGCCGGGCGGCCCCGACTGGCTGCACGACCCGCGCTTTGCCACCGACGACGAGCGTGGCCGTCACCGCGACATCCTCAGCGAGCGCATGGGCCGCTGGTGCGCCGAGCGTGGCAGCGACGAGGTGGTGAAGATCCTCGGCGACGCGATGATCCCTTGCGCGCCGGTGCTGTCGCCGCAGCAGTCGCTCGACAATGCCCAAGTGCAGGCGCTGGGCCTGCTGCAGGCCACCGACTACCCCGGCCTGGGTGGCCCGGCGCCGGTGGCGGCCGTGCCGATCTGGATGACCGAGACCGCGGCCGTGCCGCGCCAGCGGCCGCCGCTGCTGGGCGAGCACACCGACGAGGTGCTGGTCGAACTGGGTTACGGCGCCGCCGAGATCGCGGCGCTGCGCGAGGCGGCAGTGGTCTGATACCAGAGGGCGGCGCAGACCGCCCTCGGTCACCCTGGTGGCTTGCGCCGCGCCGGATCAGACGCTCGCGAAGCGCGCCAACCGCTGGCGGATGAGGGTGTCGGCCTCGGCCATGATGCGGTCGATCAGCTCCTTGACGGTGGGCACGTCGTGGATCAACCCAGCCACCATGCCGCAAGACCAGGCGCCAGCGTCCATCGTGCCGTCCATCATGATCTTGGGGTAGACGCCGGCCACCTCGTCGATGATGTCCTCGAACTTCAGGTTGGCGCCCAGTGCCTTCTCTTTCTCGAGCAGCCGGTCTACCGCGGCATTGCGCAGCACCCGCTCGGTATTGCGCAACGGGCGCATCACCAGCCGGGTGTCGAGCTCGCTGGCGGCGACGATGGCGTCCTTGACGTTCTGGTGCACCGGCGCCTCCTTGGTGGCGATGAAGCGGGTGCCCATGTTCATGCCCTCGGCGCCCAGCGCCAGCGCGGCCACCAGCGAGCGGCCGTCGGCCATACCGCCCGAGGCCACGAAGGGAATCTCCAACTCGTCGGCGGCGCGGGGCAGCAGGATGAAGTTGGGGATGTCGTCCTCGCCCGGATGGCCGCCGCATTCAAAACCGTCGACGCTGACGGCGTCACAACCGATCGATTGCGCCTTGAGCGAATGGCGCACCGAAGTGCATTTGTGGATCACCTTGACGCCGGCCTCGTGCAGCGCCGGCAGCCACTTCTGCGGGTTGTTGCCCGCCGTTTCCACCGCCTTGATGCCACCGTCGAGGATGGCCTTGATGTAGCCGGGATAGTCGGGCGCAGTGAGCACTGGCAGGAAAGTGAGGTTGACGCCGAAGGGCTTGTCGGTGAGTGCGCGGCACTTGGCGATCTCTTGGGCCAGCAACTCGGGTGTGCGCTGGGTCAGCCCGGTGATGAGGCCCAGACCGCCGGCATTGCTCACCGCCGCGGCCAGTTCAGCAAAGCCGACATAGTGCATGCCGCCCTGGATGATGGGGTGCTCGATGCCGAACAGTTCGGTGATGCGGGTCTTCATGGTCTCTCCTGAATGGGGGTGAAAAGCGGGTGAAAAGCCTGGTTGCGGCGCAACATCGCTGCGCTGCCAAGCCCTTGCCACCGCGTCAAAGCGGCGCTCGGGCGAAAATCCCCCTTTTATCCCCCACTGTTGCCCGTGCCCTCTGTCACCGATGCGCCAATGTCCGGCACCCACGCCAAGCCGCTGACCAGCTGGCGGCCCTATTGGGCCAGGCGCTTCGGCACCGCGCCTTTTTTACCCACCCGCCGCGCCGAAATGGACGAACTGGGCTGGGACAGCTGCGACATCGTCATCATCAGCGGCGACGCCTATGTCGACCACCCCAGCTTCGGCATGGCGGTGATCGGCCGCACGCTCGAAGCCCAGGGTTTTCGCGTTGGCATCATCGCCCAGCCCGACTGGCGCAGCGCCGAGCCCTTTGCCGCCTTGGGCGCGCCGAACCTGTTTTTTGGCGTCACCGCCGGCAACATGGATTCGATGATCAACCGCTACACCGCCGACCGCCGGGCGCGCAGCGACGATGCCTACACCCCCGGCGGCCAAGCCGGCGCGCGGCCCGACCGCTGCTCGCTCGTCTACACCCAGCGCTGCCGCGAGGCCTTTGGCGAGGTGCCGATCGTGCTCGGCGGCATCGAAGCCAGCCTTCGCCGCATCGCGCACTACGACTACTGGCAGGACAAGGTACGGCGCTCGATTCTGGTCGATGCCCAGGCTGACCTGCTGCTGTATGGCAACGCCGAGCGCGCGATCATTGAAATCGCCCACCGACTGGCCGCCGGCGAGGCCGTGCGCAACATCACCGATGTGCGCGGCACGGCGTTCTTGCGTCGCGACGACGATGCCAGCGCCCAGGGCTGGTTCGAGATCGATTCCAGCGAGGTTGACCTGCCCGGCCGCATCGACGAGCACATCAACCCCTACCAGACGACCTCAGAACAAGCCGAGGCGCAGGGTACGACCTGCAGCAAGGATGACGCCGCGGCGGGCGTGGCACCGGCCGCGCAGCCAGTCAAGCTGGTCGGCATGCCCGCACTGCGCCCCACCGGCCGCATCCGCATGCCGCCGCGTGAGCGCACGGTGATCCGCCTGCCGAGCTACGAGCAGATCAAGCGCGATCCGGTGCTCTACGCCCATGCCAACCGCGTGCTGCACCTGGAAACCAATCCGGGCAATGCGCGCGCGCTGGTGCAGCGCCATGACATCGGCGGCAAGCCGCGCGACGTCTGGATCAACCCGCCGCCGGTGCCGCTGACGACTGCAGAGATGGACCACGTGTTCGACCTGCCCTATGCGCGGTCGCCCCATCCGAGTTATGCCGATGCGCAGGGCCGCCATGACGGCGCCACCAAGATCCCGGCCTGGGAGATGATCCGCTTCAGCGTCAACATCATGCGTGGCTGCTTTGGCGGCTGCAGCTTCTGCTCGATCACCGAGCATGAAGGCCGCATCATCCAGAGCCGCAGCGAGGACTCGGTGATCCGCGAGATCGAGGCCATGCGCGACAAGGTGGACGGCTTCACCGGCATCGTCAGCGACCTCGGCGGCCCCACCGCCAACATGTACCGGCTGCGCTGCAAGAGC
>JBBQZM010000163.1:0-8338 GCA_038207685.1 Burkholderiales bacterium | reverse complement strand
TTGGACGACAGCAGCGCGATGACGCCCGCCAGTCGCTTGTCGCTGTTCCCCAAGGTGATCATCAGCGCACGCATCAGCAAGTCCGGCCAGGCGATGGCCAGCGCCGGAGACCTGATGGGTGAATCGGCGGCGGTGGCCAATACCGCCAAGGGCGTGGCGATCGAGATCGCCCAGGTCGTCAAGAACTGAATCCGCCGGCCCGCGCAGCGCGCCAAACCGGTGGCCACTGGCGCCACAGTTCCGTGCCTGGCGGTCACCAGTTGCGGTCGCTGGGCGTCACAGGCTGGGCGATCGGTGGCCAGTGGTAGAACCGACCGTCGCGCCAGGAGCGTAGATCCGGCCGAAGCCGACGCCTGCTCGAAGACCCTGCGTACCGATGCCCATCAACGGGGTCGCCGGGTCAATCCGCCCGCAAATCCTTGCTGCGCAGGCGCAGCGCGTTGCTGATCACCGACACCGAACTCAGGCTCATCGCCAAGGCGGCAAACATCGGCGACAACAACCAGCCAGTGAACGCATACAGCACTCCGGCAGCCAGCGGCACGCCGAGCGCGTTGTAGACAAAGGCGAAGGCCAGGTTCTGCTTCATGTTGGCCACCGTCGCCTCGGACAAGGTCCGCGCGATGACGATGCCGCGCAAGTCGCCCTTGATCAGCGTGAGCTGGGCGCTGTTCATCGCCACGTCGGTGCCGGTGCCCATGGCGATGCCGACATCGGCCCGGGCCAGCGCCGGCGCGTCGTTGATGCCGTCACCGGCCATCGCGACGATGCGGCCCTCGGCTTGCAGCTTCTCCACCAGCTTCAACTTGTCGGCCGGCTTGACCTCGCCATGCACTTCGTCGATGCCCAGGCGCTTGCCCACGGCCTGGGCCGTGGTCAGGCCATCGCCTGTGGCCATGACGACCCGCAGGCCGGCATCCCGCAAGCCCTTCAAAGCATCGGCCGTGGTGGACTTGATGGGATCCGACACCGCCAGCAGCCCTGCCAGCTGGCCGTCGACGGCGAGGTACATCACGCTCGCGCCCTCGCCGCGCAGTTTCTCGGCTTCAGCTTGCAGGTCGTCGACGGCCACACCCAGCTGATCCATCAACGCCGTGTTGCCTAAAGACAGCGGCTTCCCATCGACCTTGCCACGCACGCCGATGCCCGATTCGGAATCGAAGTCTTCCGGCTTCGACAGCTTCAGGTCCTGGTCCTTGGCCGCCGCGACGATGGCCGCCGCCAGCGGGTGTTCACTGCCCTGGTCCAGGCTGGCCGCCAGGCGCAGCACCTCCTGCTCGTCGAAACCTTGCGTCGGCACGGCGCGCTCGAAGCTCGGGCGGCCTTCGGTCAGCGTGCCGGTCTTGTCGACGATCAGGGTGTCGACCTTGCGCAGGTTCTCGATGGCTGCGGCGTCGCGGAACAGCACGCCGTTGCTTGCCCCCTTGCCAGTGGCCACCATGATCGACATCGGCGTGGCCAGGCCCAGCGCGCAGGGGCAAGCGATGATCAGCACCGACACGGCGTTGATCAGGCCAAAGACCCAGCTCGGCTCCGGTCCGAAGAAGCCCCAGGCGAAGAAGGTCAGCAGCGCCACCGACACCACCGTGACCACGAAGTAGCCAGCCACCACGTCGGCCATGCGCTGCATCGGCGCACGCGAGCGCTGCGCCTGCGCGACCATCTGCACGATCTGCGACAGCACGGTGGCCGAACCGACATGCTCCGAGCGCATCACCAGCGCGCCACTGGTGTTCATCGTGGCGCCGATGACTTTGTCGCCCGGGCGCTTGGTCACTGGCAGCGGCTCACCGGTGAGCATCGATTCGTCAAGCGCGCTGCTGCCCTCGACCACGACACCGTCGACCGGCACCTTCTCGCCGGGGCGCACACGCAACTGATCGCCTTCGTGGACGTTCGACAGCGGCACGTCTTCCTCGCTGCCGTCGACATTGATGCGCCGCGCGGTCTTGGGCGCCAGACCAAGCAACGACTTGATCGCGGCCGAAGTCTGCGAGCGCGCCTTCAGTTCCAGGATCTGGCCGAACAGCGTCAACGAGATGATCGCGGCGGCGGCCTCGAAGTACACCGCCACGCGACCGTCGATGACGAAGGTGGCCGGGAACAGCTGCGGCGCAACGGTGGCAACGACGCTGTAGACGAAGGCCACGCCGGTGCCCAGGCCGATCAGCGTCCACATGTTGGGGCTGCGGTTGATCACCGATTGCACGCCGCGCTTGTAAAAAGGCCAGCCGGCCCACAGCGCGACGGGCAGCGTCAGCCCGAACTCGACCCAGTTCTGGCCAACGCTGCCGAACAGGCCGTCGAGGATGGACAGGCCATGGCCGGCCATGGCCAGGGTCACGACCACGACGGTGAAGGGCAGGGTCCACCAGAAGCGGCGCTTGAAGTCGGCCAGTTCGGGGTTCTCGCCCTCATCCAGCGCCGGCATCTCGGGTTCGAGCGTCATGCCGCACTTGGGACAGTCGCCCGGTTGCTCCTGGCGGATCTCCGGGTGCATCGGGCAGGTGTAGATCGTGCCGGGCTCGGCCACGGCCGGCGCTGCCGGCGGGGCGGTCGCATCGCCCGTATCGCCCGTATCGCCCGTATCGCCTGCAAGGTACTGCTCGGGCGACGCCGTGAACTTCGCCAGGCACTTCGCGCTGCAGAAGTAGTACGGATGACCCGCGTGCTCGATGTGATGCGCCGACTGCGCGTTGACGGTCATGCCGCAGACCGGGTCCTTCAAGGCTGCGCCCGCATCCGATGTTGCGGGATGGTCGTGGCCTTCGTGGTGATCGTGATGCGCTTGGCCCGCATGATCGTGTTTCGACGGCGTGTCCATGGACTGACTCCTTGCGTGCGGTGGGTGCTTCGCCCTGATGGGCATGACGGCCATGACCCACTTGCGCCGTGTGTCCGCCGTGGCCGGCTCAACCCCTGGCCTTGCGGGTGACAGGGATGGGGTCGTGGTGGATCGTGCTCATCGCAACTCGAACGTGCGTGTGCGATCGGAGGCTGTGACGCCGTTCGGTACCTGAAAGATGAAGGTGGCTATCGCATCAGGTTCAGTAGCTTCTGCGTCAGACTCCATGCGCTCGTCACTCTGAAGCCAATGTCGCCTGGCTACTTTGCTTGACTGCGCGGAGGCCGGGACGGGCACAGCCCGGCCCTGGAGGCGCTCCTGGCGTAGCCCGTCAAGGCGTACCCGGGGCGGGGGGCATGCGGTCCATCATCATCTGCATCATGGACTGCATCATCTGCATGCGCTGGTCCATCATCTGCTTGTGCATGCCCATCTGGTCGCCCATCTGGTCGCCCATCGGGCCTTTGCCCGGCAACCCTTGCATGCCGTTCATGGCGCCCATGCCGCCTTGGCCCATCTTTCCGCCCGGGCCCATGCTACGCATCATGGCCATGCTGTCCTGCATGACCTTCATGTGCTCCGCCATCAGCGCGCTTCGCTGTTCCGGCGTCTTCGCCTGCATCATCTTGTCGTGCATCGCCTGCATGGCCTTCATCTGCTCGTCCATGCGTGCCATGGACGCACCGGTACCACCCATCGGCATCGCCATGCCTGCAGCCGACGCGGCACCTGGGCGGTGGGCGTCGTATTGAATGGTTTTCTGGGCACAACCGACAAGGCCGAGGGTGGCCGTGACGCCGGTGACGGCAAGCGTGCGAAGTGACAGCATGATGGAACTCCTGTTGTTGGCATGAAGACTGAAGTCGTCGCGCTGCAGGCGAGACCTGTGTTACCGGCCGAACATCGCTTTGACGTGCTAGCCGGCACCCCTTCTAGACGCGGAGAAACAAGGCGTCTGTGCGGCAGCGAACGCTCAGCTACATCAAGCGTCGGCCGGCGCAGTCACTTATTTGCAACAGCAGCCGCTGCGTACCGCCGCGACATTGGGCATCGCTGATCGGACGCCGCCCTCAACCGCGACGGGCGTATAGCCGGCTTCCTTGATGACATCGCTCCACCGCGTGGTTTCGGTCTCGCTGGACTCGATCTCGACGCGGTGAGTCGCCAGGTCGAACTGCAGCTTGGCGGCGGGGTCGCTTGCCTTCACCGCCTGGGTGATGGTGCTGACGCAGTGGCCGCAGGTCATGTCCTTGACTTCGAAGGCAATCATTTGGGGATCCTCGTTTGAAGTGGTCTTGGGATGAGCGTACTTTCAAGCTTGCTACGGTAGGAAGGTCAAACGAAGTTCCTCAATGACCTTGAAGCCAGCGCAGGTATTGGGCAATCGAGCCGGACCTTGCCATCATGGCAAACTTGGCGGTGCGCGCCGGCTTGACGAACACGACGGCTCGGGTCCGGTGTGAGCGTCATTCTCGACGTGCAGCGCACGGCCATTGTTTGAGGAGCGAACCGGATGGAAGCCATGAATATCGGCGAAGCTGCCAAGGCCTCGGGGGTATCTGCCAAGATGGTTCGGCACTATGAGGCGGTCGGCCTCATCCCTGCGGCGGCGCGAACAGTCGCCGGCTATCGGCAGTACGGCCACGCCGATGTGCACACCCTGAGGTTTGTCCGCCATGCCCGTGACCTGGGTTTCTCGATTGCCGAAATCGGCGAACTGGTCGGCCTGTGGCGTAACCGCAGGCGACCGAGCCGCCAGGTGAAGGCACTGGCGCAAGCCCACATCCAGGAGTTGGAGCAGAAGGCGCAGGCCTTGCTCGCGATGAAGGCGACGCTTGAACACCTGGTGCACTGCTGCCACGGCGACGACCGGCCGGATTGCCCGATCCTGGACGAACTGGCGCAGGGGCAGCCGGCGCTCTGAAGCGCCGGCAACAGGCCGCGCTGCTGCGGGCGGTCACGGCGCGGACTCGTAGGCCAGCGCCGTGACCGCGCCGCGCCAGTACGGCTGCACGCCCCCGGGCAGCATCCAGGCGACCACTCCCTGGAGGGGGACACGCATTCCCGCGCGGGTTTCGTAGTTCCAGAAGCGGCCCTGCCAGGGTGCGGCGACGCTGCTGCCGCCCACGACGCGCTCGCGCGATTCGGCCCGGACCGTGTCGATGAGGCCGTCCGGGCGGAACGCGAAGGTCAGCGTGAGGGTGATGGCGCCGTCGGTGAGCGTGGCGCGGGCGGAACGCTCGTCGACGGCGTCCCAGTGCACGCCCTGGCTGGGCAGCAGCGCGGTGGGGTACCAGGCGCATTCGGCAAGAAAACGCATCAGCTCGCCGCGAGCCAGCCCGGGCGAGTCTTCCATGGTCACCACGGGGATCAGCCCCAGCACCGCGCCGCGCAGCGTGCCGGCGCCGGCAACGTAGGCGTCATGAACATGCACCGGGACACCGGGCAGCATGGAGATGCGCGCGTCCCAGGCAAAGCCCGGGCGCCGCGCGATGACCCGCTGGCTGGCGGTGAAGGGTTGCCACTGTTCCCCGGTCTCGCTCATGTTGAAGGTGCCGGCCTGCCGGATCGACACCGCCGTCACGATCGGCTGGCCATCGGTCAACGCGGCCCGGAAGTAACGCCGCACGGGCTCGGGCAGGCCCTCGGTCTCGCGGGCGTCGTAGCGGGCGATGGAGGGCGGCAGCCTGGCGGCTTCGATCCGGGCCAGGAGCGCGCGCGTCGCGCCGACCCATCGCCACGAGCCGTACGCGGCGGCGGCGGACGCAACCAGCGCCAGCAGGACGATCCCGACGGCGAGCCACTTCCACCAGGGCATGTCAGGCCGCCGCTTCCAGCCCGTTGCTGAAGTGATCCTGCATCTTCTGCACTGCGGCCTTCGCATCCCGGCGTGAGAGCGCCTTCATGATGGCCCGGTGCTCCTTGAGCGATTCCTCGATCCGGCCCGACTTGAGCAGCGAATTGTGGCGGTTGAGCTTCATCACCTTGCGCAGGTCGAGCACCATCTGGTCCCGCCACCTGTTCCCCGCGATCTCCAGCAGCCGCACGTGGAAGCGTTCGTTGAGCGCGAAGAACTTCTCGCGGTCGCCGGCGGCTTTCTCCAGCTTTTCATGCAGCGCTTCCAGCTCCGCGATCTGCACAGCGGTGGCCCGCTCGGCCACCACGCCGGCGGCGTCGCTCTCCAGCAGCGAGAGCAGGTGGTAGACGTCGGTCAGGTCTTTGTCGGAGATCTCGGTGACATAGGCGCCGCGGCGCACTTTCATCGTCACCAGGCCTTCGGTGGCCAGCACCTTCAGCGCCTCACGCAGCGGGGTCCGGCTGATGCCGTATTCCTCGGCCAGCTTGAGCTCGTCGATCCAGCTGCCGGGCTCGAGTTCGCGCCGGAAGATGCGCTGGCGCAGCAGCTCGGCGACCTCTTCGTAGAGGGCGCGGGGAGCGAGCGAGACAGCGGCGGCCATGGGCGGATTCTAGGGCGAAATGGAATTTTTAGAATTCTTTATCAATAATTATAAAGACTGTAAACTCCGGGAAAACACGGACAATGACCGCCATGAGCCAGCCCGCCATCCCCAAGTCCAGCCTCGACGCCTGGGCCAAAGCCGCCGCCGGATCCGCCCCTGGCGGCGATCTGAACTCCCTGGACTGGCACACGCCGGACGGCATCGCCGTCAAGCCGCTGTACACGGCGGCGGACCTGCAGGGCCTGCCGGCCACCGACACCTTGCCCGGCTTCGAGCCCTACCTGCGCGGGCCGCAGGCCACCATGTACGCGGCGCGGCCCTGGACCATCCGCCAGTACGCGGGCTTCTCCACCGCCGAAGAATCGAACGCGTTCTATCGCAAGGGCCTGGCCGGCGGCGGCCAGGGCGTGTCGGTCGCCTTCGACCTGGCGACCCACCGCGGCTACGACAGCGACCATCCGCGCGTGACCGGCGACGTCGGCAAGGCCGGCGTGGCGATCGATTCGGTGGAGGACATGAAGATCCTGTTCGACGGCATTCCGCTGGACCAGGTCAGCGTGTCGATGACCATGAACGGCGCCGTGCTGCCGGTGCTGGCGGGCTACATCGTGGCGGCCGAGGAGCAGGGCGTTTCCCAGGACAAATTGAGCGGAACCATCCAGAACGACATCCTCAAGGAGTTCATGGTCCGCAACACCTACATCTATCCGCCCCAGCCGAGCATGCGGATCATCGGCGACATCATCGAGTACACGGCGAAGAACATGCCGAAGTTCAACTCGATCTCGATCTCGGGCTATCACATGCAGGAGGCCGGTGCCAACCAGGCGCTGGAGCTGGCCTTCACCCTGGCCGACGGCATGGAGTACGTGAAGGTCGCCGTGTCCAAGGGCCTTCAGGTGGATGAATTCGCCGGCCGCCTGTCGTTCTTCTGGGCCATCGGCATGAACTTCTACCTGGAGGTGGCCAAGATGCGCGCGGCCCGCCTGCTGTGGTGGCGAATCATGAAGGGCTTCGACGCGAAGAACCCCAAGAGCCTGATGCTGCGCACGCACTGCCAGACCTCGGGCTGGTCGCTGACCGAGCAGGACCCGTACAACAACATCGTCCGCACCACCATCGAGGCGATGGCCGCCGTGTTCGGCGGCACCCAGTCGCTGCACACCAACTCCTTCGACGAAGCCATTGCCCTGCCGACCGAATTCAGCTCGCGCATTGCGCGCAACACGCAACTCATCATCCAGGAAGAAACGCACATCACCAGCGTCGTCGATCCGTGGGCCGGCAGCTACATGATGGAGAAGCTGACCCAGGACATGGCCGACGCCGCCTGGACCATCATCGAGGAAGTGCAGGCCATGGGCGGCATGGTCAAGGCGGTGGACAGCGGCTGGGCCAAGCTCAAGATCGAGGCCGCCGCCGCGGAAAAGCAGGCCCGCATCGATTCGGGCAAGGACGTGATCGTCGGCGTCAACAAGTACCGGCTGGACCAGCATGACCAGCTCGACATCCGCGATATCGACAACGTGATGGTGCGCGAGCAGCAGATCGCGCGGCTGAAGCAGATCCGGGCGACGCGTGACGGCGCCAAAGTACAGCAGTCGCTGGATGCGCTGACGGCGGCGGCGGAGAAGGGCGATGGCAACCTGCTGGAGCTCTCCATCCAGGCGTCGCGGCTGCGGGCCACGGGCGGGGAAATCTCCGACGCGCTGGAAAAGGCCTTCGGCCGCCATCGCGCCGATACGCAAAAGGTGACCGGTGTGTATGCAGCTGCCTATGACTCGGCCGAAGGCTGGGAAGCGCTCAAGAAGGAAATCGCAACGTTCGCGCAGGAGCAGGGCCGGCGCCCGCGCGTGATGGTCAGCAAGCTGGGCCAGGACGGCCACGACCGTGGCGCCAAGGTGGTGGCCACGGCATTCGCCGACCTCGGCTTCGACGTCGACATGGGTCCGCTGTTCCAGACCCCGGAAGAATGCGCGCGCCAGGCGATCGAGAACGACGTCCACGCGGTGGGCGTCTCCACGCTGGCCGC
>JBBQZM010000162.1:0-8340 GCA_038207685.1 Burkholderiales bacterium | reverse complement strand
CCCGAGCCGCTGCGCGCCGCGCTGCGCCAGATCAGCGATGTCGAGCGCATCACTGCCCGGCTGGCGCTGCGCCAGGTGCGCCCGCGCGAGCTGAGCGGCCTGCGCGCCACGCTGGCCGTGCTGCCGCAGCTGCGCGCCACGCTGCCCGACGCGGCGCCCACGCTGCTGGCCAGCTTTGACGCCGCGCTGCAGCCGCCACCCGAATTGCAGGCCCTGCTGCGAGCGGCGGTTGCCGACGAGCCGGCGGTGCTGTTGCGCGATGGCGGCGTCATCGCCACCGGCTTCGACGCCGATCTCGACGAGCTGCGCGGCATCAGCCAGAACTGCGACGCCTTTTTGCTCGACCTGGAAGCGCGTGAACGTACGCGCAGCGGCATCCACAACCTGCGCGTGCAATTCAACCGGGTGCATGGCTTCTACATCGAGGTCAGCGCCGGTCAGGTTGACAAGGTGCCGGCCGACTACCAGCGCCGGCAGACGCTGAAGAACGCCGAGCGCTTCATCACGCCCGAGCTGAAGGCCTTCGAGGACAAGGCGCTGTCGGCGCAGGAGCGGGCGCTGGCCCGCGAGAAGTGGCTGTTCGAGCAAGTGCTCGATCAGTTGCAAGGCTTCCTGGCGCCGCTGGCCGCACTGGCCCGGGCGCTGGCCGGGCTGGACGCGCTGGCCGCGCTGGCCGAACGCGCCGCCACGCTGGACTGGTGCCGGCCGCGCTTTGTGCCGCAGCCTTGCATCGAGATCGAACGTGGCCGCCACCCGGTGGTGCAGGCCCGGCTGGCCGAGACCGGCGGTTCGGGCCAGGGCGCTGACTTCATTGCCAACGATTGCCGGCTCGACGCCCGCAGCCGCATGTTGATCATCACCGGCCCCAACATGGGCGGCAAGAGCACCTACATGCGCCAGGTGGCGCTGATCGTGCTGCTGGCATCGATGGGCTCGTTCGTGCCGGCCACCGCCTGCACGCTGGGGCCGATCGACGCCATCCACACCCGCATCGGCGCCGCCGATGACCTGGTCAATGCGCAATCGACCTTCATGCTGGAGATGACCGAGGCCACAGCGATCGTGCATGCCGCCACCGAGCACAGCCTGGTGCTGATGGACGAGATCGGCCGTGGCACCAGCACCTTCGACGGCCTGGCGCTGGCCGGCGCCATCGCCAGCCAGCTGCACGACCGCAACAAGGCTTTCACGTTGTTTGCTACCCACTATTTCGAGTTGACCGCGTTTCCGCAACGCCATGAGCGCGCGCTGAACATGCATGTTTCGGCGGTGGAGGCAGGACACGACATCGTGTTCCTGCATGCCATCGAGCCCGGCCCGGCCAGCCGCAGCTACGGCGTTCAGGTAGCGCGGCTGGCCGGCATGCCGGCAGCGCTGGTGCGCCAGGCGCGCGCCACGCTGGCCGCGTTGGAAGCCCAGCAGCGTGCCGACGATGCCCAGGTCGATTTGTTTGCCGCGCCGCCCGAGGCCGAACGACCGCCCGAGCCGTCGGCAGTGGAAGCCGCGCTGGCCCGCATCGACCCCGATACGCTGACGCCGCGTGAAGCGCTGGATGCGCTGTACCGGCTGAAATCCATCCCCTCCTGATCACCTCCTGAGCCCAAGCTCGCCCAGCCCATGACCTATTGCATCGGCATCCGCCTCAACGCCGGCCTTGTCTTTCTGTCCGACTCGCGAACCAACGCCGGCATCGACCAGATAAGCACCTTCCGCAAGATGATGGTCTACGAGAAACCCGACGACCGCTTCATGGTGCTGCTGTCGGCCGGCAACCTGTCGATCAGCCAGTCGGTGCGCGAGCTCCTGCAGTTGGAGAAGATTGACCGCGGCCCCGACCAGCCGCCGCTGACGATCTGGACCGCCGAGAGCCTATTCGACGCAGTGCGGGTGCTGGGCAGCACGGTGCGGCGTGTCTTCCAGCAGGACGGCCCGTCGATGAAAGCCGCCGGCATCGACTTCAACGCCAGCATGATCTTCGGCGGCCAGATCAAGGGCGAAGCAATGCGCTTGTTCCTGGTCTATTCGGCCGGCAACTTCATCGAGGCCACGCGCGAGACCTGCTTCTTCCAGGTCGGTGAAAGCAAGTACGGCAAGCCCATCCTCGACCGCGTGCTGACCCCCGCCACCACGCTGGGCGAAGCCGCCAAGTGCGCGCTGGTGTCGATGGACTCGACGCTGAAGTCCAACCTCAGCGTTGGCCTGCCGCTGGACCTGCTGGTGTATCGAGAAGGCAGCTTCCAGAGCGAGCAGCTGGTCTGCATCGACGAGAACAACCCCTATTTCCAGATGATCCACAACACCTGGGGCCAGCGCCTGCGCGAGGTGTTCGAGGGTATTGCCGACCCGCAGTGGAACGGCGGCGGCGCTGAACACCCGCTGGCCGCCAGCGAGCGCTTCGAGCCGCTGCGCAAGATCACGCGGCCGGAAGAGCGAATCGTGTAGTTCGGGCTGCCTGGGTCAGCGCCCAGGCGCCGGCGGCGCCGGCCGCCAACCACAGCAGCCACCAAGCCGGGCCATGCCAGGGTGACAGCGCCAGGGCTACGGCGCCGGCCAGCCAGCGCAGGGCCTCACTGCGCCAGGCCGCCAGACCTTGTTCGCTCAGCCGCGACAAGACCACCAGCTGGGTCACGACCATCGCCGCATAAGCCAGGCCTGTGGTCAGCGGCAGCTGCGGCGCAACCGCCAGGAAGTGCAACGCAAAACCGATCAGCACCGCCAGTTGCAGCAGCGCATGGCCGGCCAGCACGGGGGGCAGCGGCGGCGCATAACGCTGGAACTGCGACAAGGGCGCGGCCGGTCGCGGCGCGGCGGCTGCGGCATCGGCCGGCCGCCAGCCCGGGTGTTTGACGAGCACCCGCAGCTTGTCGGACCAGCGGTGGGTCAGCCGGATGTCCTGCGCCATGCCGGCGTAGATGTGCAGATTGGCCCGCCAGGGGTTGAAGCTGTGCAGCGCGCCGCGGATGCCGTAGACGATGGGCTCGTCATCGCGCTCTTCGACAAAGCTGCCGAACAGCCGGTCCCAGAGGATCAAGATGCCGCCGTAGTTGCGGTCGATGCAGTAGTCGTTCTGGCCATGGTGCACACGGTGGTTGGATGGCGAGCAGAACACGCGGTCAAACCAGCCCAGCTTGCCGACCTGCC
Organism: Burkholderiales bacterium; assembly: GCA_038207685.1. Lineage (GTDB taxonomy): Bacteria > Pseudomonadota > Gammaproteobacteria > Burkholderiales > Burkholderiaceae_C > Pseudaquabacterium. Next base: position 5,199 of record JBBQZM010000162.1, on the reverse strand, counting down.
GGGTGTGCACCCAGAACTGGTACAGCAGGTCGATCAGCCCGACCACCACAAAGACCAGCGGCGGCACGCCCGCTACCGCCAGCGGCAGGTAGAAGAGCCAGCCGAACAAAAAGCCGGTGCCGGTCTGTCGCAGCGCGGTAGACAGGTTGTATTCCTCGCTGGAGTGGTGCACCACATGGGCAGCCCACAGCAACTGCACTTCGTGCCCCATGCGGTGCAGCCAGTAGTAGCAGAAGTCGTAGGCCAGCAGCGCCCCGGCCCAGACCCACAGTGAATCTGCCGGCAGTTGCCAGATCGCCAGGTGCTGGTAGGCCAGGGTGTAAAGGCCCAGCGTCGCCAGCTTGGTGAACACGCCCACCAGCTGGCTGATGATGCCCAGCGACAAGCTGGCCACGGTGTCGGCGGCACGGTAGACGGGCTGTTGGCGACGGCGCTCGATCGCAAATTCGATCGCCATCATGGCCAGGAATACCGGCACGGCAAAGATGATCGGGTTGAGCATGGGTGAGTGAGGTGCAGGCGGAAAGCTGGCCGCAGTTTAGAACCGGGGCCCCGCCCCCCGGTTGCACGCCAACGGCTACGGCACACTGCGCCCATGCCCGCCCTTGCCATCGCCGATCCGATTGCCCGCTTGGGCAGACCCGCAACGACGCCGTACCGGCTGTGGCGGCGATGCGCAGGCGTGTTGGCCCTGCTGCTGGCGTCAGCGGCCTGGGGCGCGGCGCCGGTGGCCGTGCAAGTGCCCAGCCTGGACGGCCCGGGCGGCCAGCCGGTGATGCAGCCAGGCGTCTGGTTCGCCAGCGCCGAAGGGGGTGAGCGACACGCTGCCGTGGTGCTGCTGCATGGCTGCAACGGCCCCTATGGGCGCGAAGGGCCGGCGGGCCCGCTGAGCCGTCATCTGCTGGACTACGCCGAGCTGCTGCAAGGCATGGGCCTGCAGGTGCTGGTCACTGATTCGCTGACGTCGCGCGGCGAGCGTGAGCTGTGCACGCAGAAGCTGGGCCAGCGCCGCATCACCCAGCAGCAGCGCCGGCTCGATGCACTGGGCGCGCTGCAGTGGCTGGCCGCGCAGCCTGGCGTGGATGCGCGCCGGCTGGGCCTGATCGGCTGGTCCCATGGCGGCTCGGCGGTGCTGGCCGCCAGCAACCTGGGCCATCCAACGGTGGCCGCGGCGAGCGTGCGCCCGGCCTTTGCCGTGGCCTTTTACCCGGGCTGCACTGCCGATCTGGCCCGCGGCTACCAGGGCACTGCGCCCTTGCTGATGCTGCTGGGCGCGGCCGATGACTGGACACCGGCCGCCCCTTGCCAGGCCCTGGCCGAGGCCGCCGCCGCGCCGCGGCCCCAGGTGGCGTTGTTCGCCGACGCCTACCATGCCTTCGACAGCCAGGCCCCGGTGCGGCTGCGCCGCGACGTGCCCAATGGCGTCAATCCCGGTCAGGGCGTGCATGTCGGCGGCCAGCCGGCGGCGCGTGAGGCGTCCCGCGCCCGGCTGCGTGAGTTCCTGGTCGAGGTCGGCGTCGTTCGCTGACCCCAGGGCGCAGCCTGCCCAAGCAGGCACACTACGGGATTACCCTTTGCCGATCCCATGCACCCCACCCTCGTCTTCTCCCATGCCAACGCCTACCCTGCCGGCACCTACCAGCAGTTGTTCGCCATCTGGCGCGCTGCCGGCTGGCGCGTGCTGGCGGTGGAGCGCTTCGGCCACGATCCGCGTTACCCGGTGACCAGCAACTGGCCGCGGCTGCGCGACCAGCTGATCGACTTCATCGCCGACAAGGCGCCGCAAGGCGCTTTCCTGGTCGGCCATTCGCTGGGTGGCCTGCTCAGCCTGCTGGCGGCCAGCAAGCGGCCCGACTTGGCCAAGGGGCTGGTGATGCTCGATTCGCCGGTGTTCACCGGCTGGCGCGCCCACACGGTGCAGGTGCTCAAGCGCAGCCAGCTGATCCAGCGCGTGGGGCCGGGCAAGGTGTCACGCACCCGCCGCCAGCAGTGGCCGACACAACAGGCGGCGTTTGATCACTACGCCGCCAAGTCGCTGTTCGCGCGCTGGGCGCCGGGCATGCTGGCCGACTACATCGCCGCCGGCACGGTGCGCCGCGACGGCAGCTGGGTGCTGGCCTTCGAGCGCGAGGTCGAAACCCGCATCTACAACAGCCTGCCGCACCACCTGGGCACGGTGCTGCGCCGCCATCCGCTGCGCTGCCCGGTGGGTTTCATCGCTGGCACCCGCTCGGTGGAGATCCGCCAGGGCGGCCTGGAGACTGCGCGCCGTCTGGCCGGCGAACGGCTGGTCTGGCTGGAAGGCAGCCACCTCTACCCGATGGAGCAGCCGCAGCAGACGGCGGAAGCGGTGTTGAAACTGCTGGCGGGCATGCGGCCGGGCTGAGCAAGGCGCCGCGGCGGTGGCGGAAAATGGCTCGGGTATAAACAGCCGCCACCCCACCGAGACTGCCAATGCAAGCGACCCTGAAAGACCTGCTGGCCACTGGCGCCGGCGACGCTCCTGCCATTTCTGCGCCCGACCGCCGCCCTTTGAGCTTTGGCGCGCTGCGCCGGCTGATCGATGACACCCTGGCCCAGCTCAATGCACTGGGCATCGGCCGCAACGACCGGGTGGCCATCGTGCTGCCCAATGGCCCTGAGATGGCCACCTGCTTCATGGCCTGCGCCAGCGGCGTGGCCAGTGCGCCGCTGAACCCGGCCTACCGCGCCGACGAGTTCCAGTTCTACCTGTCGGACCTGAATGCCAAGGCGCTGATCGTCGAACAGGGCAGCAGCTCGCCGGCGATCGAGGTAGCGCAGAAGCTGGGCGTGCGGCTGATCGAGTTGCTGCCGCAATCCGACCAGGGCGCCGGCAGCTTCAAGCTGCAACCGCGCGAGGCCAGGACCGAGGTGCCCACCGCACAGAGCGGCGACGCCCAGCCGGACGATGTGTCGATGGTGCTGCACACCTCGGGCACCACTTCACGGCCCAAGATCGTGCCGCTGTCGCAGGCCAACCTGACGGCATCGGCGGCCAACATCCGCCGCACGCTGCAGTTTTGCGCAAACGACTGCGGCCTCAACATCATGCCGCTGTTCCACATCCACGGCCTGATCGCCGGCGTGCTGGCGCCGCTGGCCGCTGGCTCGCAGGTGTTCTGCACGCCGGGCTTCAATGCGCTGAAGTTCTTCGCCTGGATGGACCAGGCCAAGCCCAGCTGGTACACCGCCGTACCCACCATGCACCAGGCCATCGTCTCGCGTGCCGGCAAGAACGCCGAGATCATTGCCCGCCATCCGCTGCGTTTTCTGCGATCGTCTTCGTCGTCGATGCCGCCGCAGGTGATCACCGAGTTGGAAGCGATCTTCGGCGCGCCGCTGATCGAGTCCTACGGCATGACCGAAGCCACCCACCAGATGGCCAGCAACCCGCTGCCGCCGGCGCAGCGCAAGCCCGGCACCGTCGGCCAGGCCGCCGGGCCCGAGGTGGCGATCATGGCCAACGACGGCGCGCTGCTGCCGCGCGGCACTGGGCCCGAGCACACCGGCGAGATCGTGATCCGCGGCCCCAACGTCACCGCCGGCTACGAAAACAACCCCCAGGCCAATGCCGACGGCTGGCGCAACGGCTGGTTCCGCACCGGCGACCAGGGCGTGATGGATGCCGATGGCTACCTCAGCATTACCGGACGCCTGAAGGAGATCATCAACCGCGGCGGCGAGAAGATCAGTCCGCGCGAAGTCGACGAGATCCTGATGGACCACCCGGCGGTGGCCCAGGTGGTGTGCTTTGGCATGCCGCATGCGAAGTTGGGCGAGGAAGTGGCCGCGGTGGTGGTGCTGCGCGAAGGACAGACCATCACCGAGCGCGAGCTGCAGACCTTCGTGGCCAGCCGCGCCGCCGACTACAAGGTGCCCAAGAAGATCCTGTTCATGGACGAGATTCCCAAGGGCGCCACCGGCAAGCTGCAACGCATCGGCCTGGCGCAGAAGCTGGGGCTGGGAGCATGAAGTTCGCGGTGGTCGGCGCCGGCGCGATCGGCGGTTACCTGGGCGCCAAGCTGGCCATCGCCGGCGAGGACGTGACCTTCATCGCCCGCAACCGCAACCTGGCGGCGATCCAGGCCAATGGCTTCAAGCTGATAGCCGAAGACGGCAGTGTGCAACACGCCCCCACCGCCCGCGCGGTGCAACACATGGCCGAAGCCGGCCCGCAGGACGTGGTGCTGCTCACCGTCAAGGCGCACCAGGTGATTGAGCTGCTGCCCGATCTGCGCGCGCTGTTCGGCCCGCAGACGATGCTGGTGACGATGATCAACGGCATCCCCTGGTGGTATTTCCAGCGCCACGGCGGCGCCTGGGAAGACCGCGGGCTGGACAGCGTGGATCCCGGCGGCCGCATCGCGTCAATGATCGAGCCCGATCGGCTGATCGGCAGCGTGGTTTATCCGGCGGCTGAACTGGTCGAGCCTGGTCTGGTGCGCCTGATTGAGGGCAACCGCTTCACCCTGGGTGAACTGGACGGCAGCCGCAGCGATCGCATCGACGCGCTGTCGCAGACGCTGATCCGCGCTGGCTTCAAGGCGCCGGTGAGCAAGGACATCCGCAGCGAGTTGTGGATCAAGCTCTGGGGCAACCTGAGCTTCAATCCGATCTCGGCGCTGACCCAGGCCACGCTGCAGGACATCTGCCGCTTCCCGCCCTCACGCGCGCTGGCCGCCGGCATGATGGCCGAGGCCCAGGCGGTGGCCGAAAAGCTGGGCGTGCGCTTCAAGATCACGCTCGACCAGCGCATCGCCGGCGCAGAGGCCGTGGGCGCGCACAAGACCTCGATGCTGCAGGACGTGGAACATGGCCGGGCGCTGGAAATCGAAGCCCTGGTGGGGGCGGTGGTCGAACTCGGCCGCATCACCGACACCCCCACACCGCAGATCGAAGCCATCTATGCCGCGACCAAGTTGCTGGCTCATACGTTGGCGGGGCGGCCGATGCAGGTAGCCAGCGCCTGAGTTGTCCGGCATGCGTCGGTGGCCGCGGACAAAGGGCAGCTGCCGGCTCGTTGCTGTCGTTTGCAGTGTCCGCCTTCACGCAAGCGCCTTGGTGTCGAAGCGAGTGACCGAGGCTGCCGGGCGTGGGGATCACTCCGTGTCCCCCGGTGGCGGCCTGGTTGCCACCAGGCCGCCACCTCCTCCTTTACCTCCGTGATCCCCACGCCCG
>JBBQZM010000161.1:0-8447 GCA_038207685.1 Burkholderiales bacterium | reverse complement strand
TGGCAGGACAACTGGCCCGGCCTGCGGGCCGACAACGACGCTTGACAGCGGCGCAGCCGATCACGCCAAGCCGCAAGTTCGAGATCAGAAAGCCACCCGAGCGCATCGCGGCGCGCTTTCCGGCCGCCAAGGTGGTGCGCGCCGACCGCGTCGCCAGCGTGACGCGGGGCTGGGCGTGCCCGACAGGCGACTAGGAGCCTGTCGGGCTTGGGGCGTCGAAATGCGAGAATCGGCCCCAGCGAGGACAGTTCTTGCCAGATTTGCAGCCCCATAGCCCAGCTATGGGGCAAAAAGACGGTGAGAAATGGACCGCTGCGGTCGATTCGCAGCCGACGCTCCCCAAGCCCGACAGGCTCCTAGGTTGAATGGGTGTTGAGCAGACGTTGGGTGGCTGCGTCAACGCCCGCCACGCGGCCGACCGGCGGGGCCACGCCCACCGGCGCCGGCTGGGCTGCGGCCGGCAACTTTCTTGGCCACCGGCCGCTGGCCGGCCAGCGACGCGTCGGGCGCCAGGCGCCGGGCCAAAGCCGGGTGCAGCGGCGCCGGCTTGGCGCGGGTTTGAGGCCGCGACACATCAGCCATCAGCAGCACGCTGCGCACCAGGTCTTCCACCGCCTCGGCCAGGGTCTCGGGCAGCGCCAAGGTCTCGATCTCGGCCAGCAGTTCTTCAGCGTCTTCCAGGTCGTCGGGGTCAAGGTGGCGGTATAGCGTGGCCAGCGGCTCCAGCAGCTCGTCCTCGTGGCGATCCATCAGCGCGGTGAAGGCATCGACGGCGGTGGCAAAGCCGGCGACCCAGGGCAGCACGGTTTCCGACAGGCTGGCCTCGTCGTCGAGCTGGTAGACCCAAGGATCAAACCACTGACGTTGGCCAATCGCCTGGTCCAGCTGGGCATGGCGGCGCATGACCAGCGCGCGCATGGCCGCCAGATCAAAGCGCTTCGGCGGCGCACGGCCGTCGATATCGGGGATCAGCGCCAGCCAGTGCTCGGCCGGCACCGGCTGCGGCTGCAGCAGCACGCCGCAGAGAAAACCGTCGATCATCACCACGTCCAGCGGCTCCAGCGTGGCGGGCAGGCCGTCCATCAGCGTCTGCAACTGCTCCAGCTCAGCCTCGCTCAGCGGGCCGCTGCCGGGCGCCGGCTCAGCCACCACTGGCGGCGCGGCCGCACTGCGGCGGCCAGCGGCGGCGGGGCGGGACGGACGGCGCGGCGGCGGGGTGCTCATGGCGGCATTGTCGCTGCGGGCCGCTGCGACAGGCGCTGCGGCCGCGCAACCCAGGTTCTAGGGATGGCGGCTGCACAGGCCCCGGCGCACAGTGCACCGCAATGCTGACGGCGAATTGAGGCGCAGTCAGCAGGCGAGGCGGCTTGCCCCTCGCGAGGGTCCCAACGACGTCCTTTTGAGGACTTACACAGCCCGCCGAGTGATCGGCGGGCTGCTTTTTTTGGCGGCCCCGTTTGTGGGCTGCTGAGCAGCAACGCGGCCGCTGGGCCGGCTGCTCATCGGCGCGACCTAAACCCGACTGCTGGCGGCGGCGGTTGGCGTGATCTGAAAGCCCGCCTAGACTGCGGTTTCGACAGCCGAACCAGGAGATCAGCATGGGCGCCCCCGAAGCCTTCACCACTACCACCGACGTGGGCCATTTCATCAACGGCCGCCGGGTGCCCGGCAGCGGCGGCCGCCAGCAGGCGGTATTCAACCCGGCCACCGGCGCGGTGGCGCGCCAGGTGGCGCTGGCCTCGGTCGAGGACGTGGCCGCTGCGGTGGCCGCAGCCAGCGCCGCGCAGCCGGCCTGGGGCGATACACCGCCGATCCGCCGCGCCCGCGTGCTCAACGCCTTTCTGGCGCTGCTCAACCAGCACAAGGACACGCTGGCGGCGATGATCAGCGCCGAGCATGGCAAGGTCTTCACCGATGCCCAGGGCGAGGTGGCGCGCGGCATCGACATCGTCGAGTTCGCCTGCGGCGCGCCGCAGCTGCTGAAGACCGACTTCACCGACCAGGTGTCCAACGGCATCGACAACCATGTGCTGCGCCAGCCGCTGGGCGTGGTGGCCGGCATCACGCCGTTCAACTTTCCGTGCATGGTGCCGATGTGGATGTTCCCGATCGCGTTGGCCGCGGGCAATGCCTTCATCCTCAAGCCCAGCGAGCGTGACCCGAGCTGCTCGCTGTTCATGGCCGAGCTGCTGCAGCAGGCCGGCCTGCCCGACGGCGTGTTCAACGTGGTGCAGGGTGACAAGGTGGCGGTCGACGCGCTGCTGACCCATCCCGACGTGAAGGCCATCAGCTTTGTCGGCTCGACACCAATCGCCCAGTACATCTATGAGACCGGCGCCCACCACGGCAAGCGGGTGCAGGCGCTGGGTGGGGCCAAGAACCACCTGGTGGTGATGCCCGATGCCAACGTCGAGCAGGCGGTGGATGCGCTGATCGGTGCCGCCTATGGCTCGGCCGGCGAGCGCTGCATGGCGATCAGCGTGGCCGTGCTGGTGGGCGATATTGCCGAGCAGATCGTGCCCAAGGTGGCCGAGCGCGCCAAGGCCTTGAAGGTGATGAACCCGATGGACCTGGCCGCCGAAATGGGCCCGATCGTCACCGCCGAGGCCAAGGCGCGCATCGAAGGCTACATCGCCACCGGCGTTGAAGAAGGCGCAACGCTGGTGGTCGATGGCCGCGGCCTCAAGGTGCCGGGTCTGGAGGGTGGCTTCTTCACCGGCGGCACGCTGTTCGACCATGTCACGCCGGCGATGCGCATCTACAAGGAAGAGATCTTCGGCCCGCTGCTGGTCTGCGTGCGTGTGCCCGACTTCGCCACTGCGCTGAACCTGATCAACGACCATGAGTTTGGCAACGGCGTGTCGATCTACACCAGCGACGGTGGCATTGCGCGTGAGTTCAGCCGCAAGGTGCAGGTGGGCATGGTCGGTGTCAATGTGCCGATCCCGGTGCCGATGGCCTGGCATGGCTTTGGCGGCTGGAAGAAGAGCCTGTTTGGTGACATGCATGCTTATGGCGAAGAGGGCATGCGCTTCTATACCAAACAGAAGAGCGTGATGCAGCGCTGGCCCGAGAGCATTGCCAAGGGCGCGGAGTTCAACTTCCCGACCGGCCGCTGAACCGGCGGTGGTGCAGGGATGCGTCGTCGCCGTCTGCTCACCTGCGCCGCTAGTCTGCCCTACATGACCCTGTTTTCAGCCGCCGCCGCCGCCCAGGCTGAACCCTACAGCGCCGCTGACCTGACCGCCGCGGCGCTGCTGCGCGACCACGCGCTGGCCGATAGCGGTGCACTGGCCCTGGTGAAAAGCCTGACCAGTGAAGTCGGCGCACGGCCGGCCGGATCACCCGCCGACGCGCTGGCCGTGGCCTGGGCGCTGGCACAAGCCCGCACCCTGGGCCTGCAGCAGCTGCGCGCCGAGCCGCTGAAGCTGCAGGTTTGGCAACGCGGCGCGGCCAGCGCCAGCCTGGTCGCACCTGAGCGCTTCGATCTGGTGATGGCCACACTGGGCAACAGCGTGGGCACACCCGACGCCGGCATCGAGGCCGAACTGGCCTGGTATGACAGCTTTGCCGCGCTGACGGCCGACACCACTGACCGCGCACGCGGCCGCATCGTCTTTGTTGATCAGCGTACCGAACGCAGCCGCGATGGCGCAGGCTACGGCCGCGCAGCACCGGCACGCATGGGCAGCGCGGTGGAAGCGGCGCGTCGCGGCGCGCTGGCGGTGGCCATCCGGTCGATCGGCACCTCGGGCCAGGCCGGCACCGAGCGCGTCGCCCATACCGGCACGATGCGCTACGACGACGCCGCGGCCCGCATCCCGGCGGTGGCGGTATCGGTGGTCGATGCTGACCGCATGGCCGCGCTGCAGACTGCCGCCACCCTGCCGCTGCGGCTGCGGCTGCAGGTCAGCGCGCGCAGCGGTGTGGACGCGGTCTCGCACAACGTCATCGCCGAGGTGCCGGGCGGCGACCTGGCCGATCAGGTGGTGCTGATCGGCGCCCACCTCGACTCCTGGGATGTCGGCGAAGGCGCAGTGGACAACGGCGCTGGCGTGGCCCTGGTGCTCAGCGCCGCCGGCTTGATCATGCGCGCCGGCTTGAAGCCGCGCCGCACGATTCGTGTCGTGTTGTTTGCCAACGAGGAAAACGGCTTCGACGGCGCCCGCGCTTACGGTGACCGTTACCGCGGACAACGCCACCAACTGGTGGGCGAGAGCGACTTCGGCGCCGGCGCGGTGTATGCCCTGCGCAGCCGGGTGCATGCGGCGGCCCGGCCGGCCTTCGAGGCCATGGCCGGCGTGCTGGCGCCGCTGGGCGTGCCGCTGGCCGGCAACAACGGCACACCGGGGCCCGACGGCGCGCTGCTGATGCGCCGCCACCGCTGGGCCGGCGTTGAACTCAGCCAGGACGGCAGCGACTACTTCGACGTGCACCACACGGCGCACGACAGCTTTGCCCGCATGGACGGCAGCGCCTTGCCGCGCAACCTGGCCTGCTGGGCGGTGGTGGCCTGGCTGGCGGCGCAAGCGCCGATGGATTTCGAGCTGCCGGCCGCCTGAAGGGCGAACGCCGCAGGCCTGCGAAAGGCCTGTCCGGTCAAGCGGGCGTTCTATCGCCTGGCTTGACCCAACCCGATGCACCTGCGGCGCGGCCGACAAGCCGCTGTGCTTGCGCCAGCAAGGTCTCGTCGGCATAAGGCTTGCCCAGCACCAGGTCAACGCCGGCGGCGCGCGCTGTCGCCTGGTGCTTGTCGTCCGAAGCGGTGATCATGATCACCGGTAAAGCCTGCCAGCGCGCATCGGCGCGCACCCGGCGGGTCAGCTCGAAGCCGTCCAGCCCCGGCATCTCCACATCAGTGATCACCAGGTCGATCACCGCCTGTTCCAACTGCGACAGCGCCGCCAGACCGTCCTCGGCCAGCAGAACCTGCCAGCCTAGCTGCTGCAGCAGCCGGCCGGTCTTCACCCGCACCAGTTTGGAATCGTCGACCAGCAACACGGTGGGCGGCGCCAGCGGCCGGGCCGCTGGCGGCTTGGCAGGTGGGCCAGACGGGGACAGCGCTGGCACCAGCCGCGGCGCTGGCAACGGTATAGGTGTTGCTGCTGGTGCCGGCGGTGCCGGCGGTGCCCGCGGTGCCAGCGGCGCCCGCGGCGCTACGACCTGCGCCTGCGCCTGCGCCTGCGCTTCAGCCTTGCGGCGCCGGGCCTGGCGCAGTGCCTCGGTCGCCGCCAGGCGTTGCGCCTCGGCGTCTGCCACGGTCGAGTCGACACGCGGCGCGGGTGCAGCGGTCGCTGGCGGCGGCGCCGCAGGCTGTTGGCCACGCCCACCAGCCCGGCGCGCCGGCGGCCGGCGCTTGCGCAGCCACAGCCCGCCCAGCCCGGCCAGCAGCAGCAATAGGCCCAGCAGCAGCCACAACCATCCCTTGTCCATGCACGCGCACCTGTCCCACGCGCACCGGCGCAGGCGCCGTCAGCTTAGCCTGAACCGGGCAGGCTGCCACTTGGACGCTCGCCGCACACCGGCCCGGCCGCTGACGGCGACTGCAGCACTGTCTCTGCCGGGACAACAGCCACGGGTAAGCACCGCCTGCATAGGCGTCGGCGCTTGTTTAGGCTCAACGTCTTGCCGCCGCGCACCATTGCCGGCGGAATCATCGACCAGTCTGGAGTCTTTCATGCACCAATTTCCGGGCCTGCGCACATCAAGCGCGCTGTTGGCCAGCTTGCTGGTTGTGGCTTGCGGCGGTAGCGATCCCGACCCGGTTCCGGCGCCCGAGGAGACCCGCGCGCAGGACAGCCGCGTCTTCACCGCCGACGCCACCGCCACCACCTTCACCGCGATGGCCGCCGCCGCTGGCGATGCGGTCGACATGAGCACCACCAGCCGCTATGCCGGCGTACTCAATGGCGCGGGTTACCAGGTCGAAGTGCCGCCCAACTGGAACGGCAAGCTGGTGATGTATGCGCACGGCTTCCGCGGCACCGGCGCCGCGCTGACCGTGAGCGCGCCGTCAATCCGCCGCTACCTGATCCAGAACGGCTACGCCTGGGCGGCGTCGAGTTACAGCAAGAACTACTACGACGTGCGCGTCGGGGTGGAAGACACCAATGCCTTGGCATTGGAGTTCAACAAGATCGCCGCTGCCGCCGGTCGCACGCTGGCCGCACCGAGCAAGATCTACATCACCGGCCACTCGATGGGCGGCCACATCACTGGCGCGGCGATCGAGGACGAGGCAGCCACCACCGCAATCAACAAGGTGAAGTACGCCGGCGCGGTGCCGATGTGCGGCGTGATGGGCGATGCCGAACTGTTCAACCAGTTCGCAGCGATGCAGGTCACCGCGCAGGCGCTGGCTGGCCTGCCCAGCTACCCCACGGCCAAGTGGAGCGAGATCTCGGCCCAGGTGACCAGCACGCTGTTCACCACCTTCCCGTCGGTGCCCACGGCCACCGGAGCCAAGTACGTGTCGGTGCTGCAGAACATCACCGGCGGCCCGCGCCCGATGTTCGCCCAGGGCATGGCCTTCGGTGGCAGTTTCCCCTCAGCCTACGGCACCTTCGGCAGCGACGGCACGGTCACCGGCATCCTCAACAAGAACGTGCTCGACACCAACGCCTACACCTACACCATCGACGGCGACGTCGCGGGCAGCACAGCGCTGAATGCCAGCGCGCTCAAGCTGACGGCCGAAGCCGATGCCAACCGTCTGCGCCGCGATGGGCTGCGCTGGATCCCCAAGATCAACGGCGAGTTCAAGATCCCGGTGGTGTCTATCCACACGCTGGGCGACATGTTTGTGCCCTTCAGCATGCAGCAGGTCTACCAGAAGCGGGTGGCGGCCAAGGGCAACAGCGCCTGGCTGGTGCAGCGCGCGATCCGGGGCGCCAGCCACTGTGACTTCACCGTGGCCGAGCAGTCCGAGGCCTTCGACGCGATGATCAAGTGGGAGCGCGACGGCATCAAGCCCGCCGGTGACGACGTGGTGACACCCGCCACCGTGGCCGCCGCCAGCTACGGCTGCACCTACACCCGCAACACCCTGGGCCCGGACGAGAGCGGCACCACCCGGGCGCTGCGGCCGGCGATCCTGGGATCGACGCCTGCCTGCCCCTGAGCCGGGCAGCGGCACCGGAGTCAAGCAAGGGGCCTGCGGGCCCCTTTTTTTATCCGGCAGTGGTAACGACCCTGACCCTGCCGAATCCCCGGGCCCACGGCAGCCGGCAGGTCAGATCGCAGCGCATCAGCGCATCAGCGCATCAGCGCGGCGGCCTCGCCAGCGCGGCCTGCACGCTGCCCTCGGCGGCCTCGAGCCGGTCCTCGGCCTCATGCACGGCCAGGCCGCCCTTGAGCATCACCACCGCCACCTTCACCCGCCAGCCGCAGGCGCCCAGTGCAGCGCGGGCCTCGGGCTCGTCAGCGCCACTGGCCAGCATGGTCAGGCGCAATGCGCGCTTGATCAGCTTGGCATTGGTGGCCCGCACATCGACCATCAGGTTGCCGTAGACCTTGTGCAGCCGCACCATCAGCGCACTGCTGAAAGTGTTGAGCGTCATCTTCTGCGCCGTGCCGGCTTTCAGCCTTGTGCTGCCCGAAATCAGCTCGGCGCCGGTGTCGAGCAGGATGCCGATGTCGGCGCCGGCGGCCAGCGGTGCACCCGGGTTGTTGACGATGCCGATGCACAGCGCGCGGGCCGCGCGCGCTGCCGCCAGCGCGCCCATCGCATAAGGCGTGGCGCCCGAGGCCGCGAGCAGGATCACCACGTCCTGGCCGGTGGGCAGCAGCGAGCGCAGGTCGTAGCCGCCCTGGGCCTCGTCGTCCTCGGCGCCTTCGACCGCAGCGAACATCGCCTCGGGGCCACCGGCCAGCAGGCCGATGGCGCGATCGCGCGGCCAGGAGAAGGTGGGGTTGAGTTCCACGCTGTCGAGCACACCGAGGCGGCCGCTGGTGCCGGCGCCGACGTAGATCAAGCGGCCGCCGGCACGCAGCCGGGGCAGCGCGGCGTCCACCGCGGCGGCGATCTGTGGCGCGGCAGCCAGCACCGCGGCCAGCGCCTGCTGCTGGTCGCCGGCCAACGCCGCCACCAGCCGGGTGCTGTCGTACTGGTCCAACGCCGGATGCTGGCTGCTGGGCGCTTCGGTGTTGAGCAAGGGCGTGGTCATGTCGGGCACTGGGTCAGGCGCTGGATCAGCAGTGTCGGCCGCTGCGCCGCCACGGCATAAGGGCCGGCCTGCAGCCGGCTGGCGATCTGGTCGCGGTCCTGCATCAACGCAATCATGCTGAAGTGGATGTGGCCGCTGGGTTCGGCCGCCGCGCCGCCGGCTGCCGCGCGTGTGCGCAGCAGCGCGATCTGGCGCAGCAGCTCGTCGGCTTGCCAGGCCCGCTGCGGCGCGCCGATGCGGCTGGTGAACAGGCCCGGCCACACCGCCATGCCGGGCCGCGCC
>JBBQZM010000160.1:0-8615 GCA_038207685.1 Burkholderiales bacterium | reverse complement strand
GGTGGTCAACCACATGATCTTCCTGATGATGGCGGCGCACGACACCACCACCTCGACGCTGACGACGATGTTCTATTGCCTGGCACGTCACCCTGAATGGCAGGAGCGGCTGCGCGCGGATGCACTGGCGCTGCCCGAGGCACAGCTGGGCTTCGACGACCTGGCCGGTCGCGAGCGCACCGAATGGGTGATGAAGGAATCGCTGCGGTTGTACCCGCCGTTGACCTCGATCCCGCGCAAGGCGGCGCGCGACTGCGAGTTTGGTGGCTTCCAGATCCCCAAGGGCACGCCGGTGGGCATCTCGCCGATCCACACCCACCACATGCCCGCGTTGTGGACCGAGCCGAAGCGTTTCGACCCTGAGCGCTTCTCGCCTGGGCGAGCCGAGCACCGCCGCCATGCCTATGCCTATCTGCCGTTTGGCGGTGGCGCGCACCTGTGCATCGGCCAGCACTTCGCCGACATGGAGGTCAAGGCGGTGATGCACCAGGTGCTGCGGCGCTTCGCCTTCAGCGTGCCCGAGGGCTATCGCATGCCTTACCAGCTGGTGCCGATCGCCAAGCCGCGCGACGGTCTGCCGATCCGCTTGCGCGCGCTTTGAAATCCGCCCCGCTGACCGTCTGCCGTTGGGCCGGCTCACCACAACCGAGTGGCACGACCGGGCAGGCTTGGGCAGACTGTGACTTCGGCAGCCTCGGCTGCCGCCGACCTTTTTTGACTGGACAGATCCGATGACGCAACCACAACAAGGCATCCAGGCCAGGCACCAGCAGGCGCTGGACCAGGGCCGTTTCCTTATCCAGCGCTGCAGCGCCTGCAGCCGGCACGTGTACTTTCCGCGCGAGCTGTGTCCGCATTGCGGTGCGCTGGCACCCGAACTGGTGGCGCCGGCCGGCGGCGGCACGGTGCAGGCGGTGACCACGCTGCACCGCCGCGCCGAGCAGGGTGGCAACTACCATGTTTGCCTGGTCGATCTGGACGAAGGAGTGCGGCTGATGAGCCGGGTTGAAGGGCTCGCGCCCGAGGCCGTCACTGTCGGCCTGCGGGTGCAGGCCCGGGTGCTGCTCACCGAAGGCCGCGGCCTGGTGGTGTTTGATCCCGAGGTGGCCGCATGAGCCGCACGCTGAAGCATTTGCGTGGCAGCGCCGCGATCGCCGGTGTCGGTTTGTTCGGCAATGGTGAGAGCCCGGGTTATACCGATATGGAACTGCTGGCCATCGCCGCCCACCGCGCGGTGGCCGATGCCGGGCTGACCATGGCTGACATCGACGGTCTCTGCACCGCCAGCGTGTTGAGCACAATGTGGCCGATGCCGGTGGTCGAGTACCTGGGGATCAACCCGACTTTCATCGACGGCACCATGCTGGGCGGCAGCAGTTTCATCGCCCACTTGATGCCCGCCATGCTGGCGCTGGAAGCCGGCCAGTGCAATGCGGTGCTGGTGTGTTACGGCAGCACCCAGCGCAGCGGCAAGATGAACCGCGCAGCGGTGGCCGCAGCACGCCGCCAGATGGACCCGCAGCCCTACGAGATGCCCTACGACCCGGTGTTTCCGGTGGCCGCCTATGCGCTGGCGACCTCGCGCCATATGGCCACCTACGGCACCACCCGGCGCCAGCTGGCCTCAGTGGCGGTGGCCGCCCGCGACTGGGCACGCAAGAACCCCGACGCCTTCGAACGCGGCCCGCTGAGCGTGGACGATGTGCTGAAGGCGCGCATGATCGCCGACCCGCTGACGGTGCGCGACTGCTGCCTGGTCACCGACGGTGCGGGCGCCTTCGTGCTGGTGCGCAGCGACCGCGCCAAGACGCTGCCCAAGAAGTCGGTGTTTGTGCTGGGCACAGCCACGGCGGTCTGGCACCGGCAGATCTCGTCCATGCCCGATTTGACCGTCACGGCGGCCAAGCAAAGCGGCGCGGCAGCCTTCAAGATGGCTGGCATGAGACCCCAGGATGTGCAGGTACTGGAGCTGTACGACGCCTTCACCATCAACACCTTGCTGTTCCTCGAGGACCTGGGCTTTTGCGCCAAGGGCGAGGCCGGCGCCTTTGTCGAGAGCGGCGCGATCTCGCCGGGTGGCCGCCTGCCGGTCAACACCAACGGCGGCGGCCTGTCCTGCACCCATCCCGGCATGTACGGCATCTTCGCGCTGATCGAGGCGGTGCAGCAGTTGCGCGGCGAGGCTGGCGAGCGCCAGGTCGCCGGCGTCAACGTGGCTTTGGCCCACGGCAACGGCGGCACGCTGTCGAGCCAGGCCACCGCCATCCTCGGCACAGCCGATACCTTGTGATGGCACCATGAGCCGCGATGACGAAACCATGCCTTCAGGCCGGTAGGTTGGAGTGCAACTCCAACATTTGCGTGAAGCGGGTCTGGTCATGCCAGCAAGTGCCATCGTATGGGTGGAAATGCCGTTGGAGTTCACGCTGTTCACTCCAACCTACCAAGCACCGAGCTGCCGACACCTTGTGAGGGACGAGCGATGATCCGCGATGAAGAAACGATGCAGGCTCTGGTGGACACCGTGGCGCGCTTTGTGCTCGAGCGCCTGGTGCCGCTGGAGCACCAGGTGGCCGACGACGACGCCATCCCGCCCCACGTGGTGCAAGACATGCGCGAGATGGGCTTGTTCGGCCTCACCATTCCCGAGGCCCATGGCGGCCTGGGCCTGACGATGGAAGAAGAAGTGCGGGTGATGTTCGAGCTGGGCCAGACCTCGCCGGCCTTTCGCTCGGTGATCGGCACCACGGTGGGCATCGGCTCACAGGGCATCGTCTTCGACGGTACGCCCGAGCAACAGGCGCAGTGGCTGCCCAAGCTGGCCAGCGGCGAGATGATCGCGTCGTTTGCGCTCACCGAACCCGAGGCCGGCTCCGACGCCGCCTCACTGCGCACCACCGCGATCCGCGGCACCGATGCCCAGGGTGACCACTACCTCGTCAACGGCAGCAAGCGCTACATCACCAATGCGCCGCAGGCGGCGCTGTTCACGCTGATGGCGCGCACCGATCCGTCCAACAAGGGCGCGGGCGGTGTATCGGCCTTCATCGTCGAGGCCGGATCACCCGGCATCAGCCTGGGCAAGCCCGACCGCAAGATGGGCCAGCGTGGCGCCCACACCTGTGACGTGATCTTCGAGAACGTGCGTGTGCCCGCCGCCAACCTGATTGGCGGCCGCGAAGGGCAGGGCTTCAAGATGGCCATGCGCGTGCTGGACAAGGGCCGCATCCACATCGCGGCGATCTGCGTGGGTGTGGCCAAACGCTTGCTGGCCGACAGCCTGGCCTATGCCGCCGAGCGCAAGCAGTTCGGCCAGGCGATCGGTGAATTCCAACTGGTACAGGCCATGCTGGCCGACAGCAAGACCGAGGTTTATGCCGCCGAGTGCATGGTGATGGATGCCGCACGGCGCCGCGACAGCGGCCTGCCGGTGGCCACCGAGGCGGCCTGCTGCAAGCTGTTTGCCAGCGAGATGTGCGGCCGCGTGGCCGACCGCGCGGTGCAGATCTTCGGCGGCGCCGGCTACATGACCGAGTACGGCATCGAGCGCTTCTACCGCGATGTGCGGCTGTTCCGCCTCTACGAGGGCACCTCGCAGATCATGCAGCTGGTGATCGGCCGCAACCTGCTGCGCGAGCAGCGGGGCTGAGGCCGGCAGCAGCCTCAGCGCGCGGTGCTCACTTCGAGGCGTTGACCACGGTGCGCCCGCGCACCTCGCCGGCCAGCAGCTTGGGCGCGTAGGCGATGGCCTCGCTGAGGCCGATCTCGGTGCTCAGCGACGCCAGTTGCTCGGCCTTCAGGTGGCGCGCCATCAGCGCCCAGGCCTGGGTGCGCAAGCTGTTGGGCACCAACACGCTGTTGATGCCGTAGAGCGTGACACCGCGCAGGATGAAGGGCATCACCGTGGTCGGAAAGTCGCCGCCCTGGGCCAGGCCGCAGGCCGCTACCGCACCGTTGAAGCGTGTGGCGGCGCAGGCATTGGCCAGGGTATGGCTGCCCACGGTGTCGACCACGCCAGCCCAGGTTTCTTTTTGCAGCGGCTTGCCCGGTTCACTGAGCGTCTTGCGCTCGATGATGCGTGCCGCCCCCAGGCCGGTGAGGTAATCAGCCTCCTGCGGCCGACCGGTGGAGGCCACCACCTGGAAGCCCAGACTGGCCAGCAGGGCCACCGCGATCGAGCCTACGCCACCGGCGGCGCCGGTGACCAGCACCTCGCCGTCGCCCGGCTGCAGGCCGTGCTTCTCGAGCGCCATCACGCACAGCGCCGCGGTGAAGCCGGCGGTGCCGATGACCATTGCGCTGCGCGGGGTGAAGGCGCTGGGAATCTTCAGCAGCCAATCGGCTTTGACACGTTGGCGCTGGCTCAGGCCGCCCCATTGGGTTTCACCCAGACCCCAGCCGGTGACCACCACGGCATCGCCGGGCTTCCAGTCGGCATGGCGGCTCTCGGCCACGGTGCCGGCCAGGTCGATGCCGGGCACCAGCGGCCAGTTGCGCACCACGGCGCCGCGGCCGGTGATGGCCAGCGCATCCTTGAAATTCAGCGTCGAAAAGGCCACGTCCACGGTGACTTCGTGGCCGGCGGCATCGGGCAGCCGGCTGTCGTCCATCTCGACCAGTTCGGCGCGGGTTTTCTTGTCTTCGGTCTGCTGCAGCAGGATGGCCTTGAACATCGTGTTCTCCTTGTGGGGCGTGGAACGGTGGTCGATGATCGCATGCGAGGCCGGCGCCACACTGTCACCCATGGCGCTGCGCCCAGCCTGTGATGATGGCCTGCAGCCGGTCCAGGCCGTCGGTCAGCGCAGCCGGGCCCGGCTGCAGGATCAGCGGCGACTTGATCTCGTGCAGTTCGCCGTCACGCACTGCAGGCACGGCCTGCCAGCCCGCTCGCGCGGCCACATGCTCGGCGCGGAACTTCTTGCCGCACCAGGAGCCGATGATGATGTCGGGCGCCGCGGTCACCACCTCGTCCAGGTCGGCAATGATGCGGTCGCGGCCCAGCGAGGCCAGCGCGCGCTGCGGAAAGATGTCGTCGCCGCCGGCCACGCCGACCAGCTCGCTGACCCAGCGGATGGCGCTGATGGCCGGCACATCCCACTCCTCGAAATAGACCCGCGGCCGGCGCGGCAGCGCGGCAACGTCGCGGCGCACCTGGTCTACGCGCGCCTGCAACTGGTCGGCATAGGCCTCCGCCGCAGCCGCACTGCCCACCAGCGCGCCGAGGCGGCGCACGTAGCCGAGGATGCCGGCTATGCTGCGGTGGTTGCTGATCCAGACCTCAACCCCGGCGCGGATCAGCGCGGCCGCAATGTCGGCCTGCATGTCGGAAAAGCCGATTGCCAGATCGGGCTGCAGCGCCAGGATCTTGTCGATCTTGGCGCTGGTGAAGGCGCTGACCCGTGGCTTCTCATGCCGCGCCTGCGGCGGCCGCACCGTGAAACCCGAAATGCCGACGATGCGATCCTGCTGGCCCAGCGCGTACAAGACCTCGGTGGGCTCTTCGGTCAGGCATACGATGCGCTGGGGCAGGGCGGAGGACATCCGCTTGTTGTCCTCGGGCACGGCTGCCGGCATCAGTAGCGGTAGACGCCGCGGCCGGTCTTGCGGCCCAGCCAGCCGGCGGCCACCATTTCCTTGAGCAGCGGGCAGGGCCGGTATTTGCTGTCCGCGTACTCTTCGACATAGACGTTCATCACTGCCAGGCACACGTCCAGGCCGATCATGTCGGCCAGTGCCAGCGGGCCGATCGGCTGGTTGGTGCCCAGCTTCATGCCAGCGTCGATGTCTTCGGCACTGGCCAGGCCCTCGGACAGCACGAAAAACGCCTCGTTGATCATCGGGATCAGGATGCGGTTGACGACGAAGCCCGGCGCGTTTTTCACGGTGATCGGCGTCTTGCCCAGGCGCACTGCCATCGCATGCACCGCGTCATGGGTGGCGTCGCTGGTCTGCAAGCCACGGATCACCTCCACCAGCGCCATCATCGGCACCGGGTTGAAGAAGTGCATGCCGATGAAGCGGTCGGGCCGTTGCGTGGCGGCCGCCAGCTTGGTGATGGAGATGCTGCTGGTGTTGGTGGCCACCAGGGTCTCGGCCGGCAGCAGCGCATCCAGCTGGGCCAGGATCTTGCGCTTCAGGCCTTCGCTCTCGGTGGCCGCCTCGATCACCAGCTGGGCAGGTTGCAGCGCGGCGTAGTCGGTGCTGCCCTGGATGCGGGCCATGGCGGCGGCCTTGGCCTCGGGCGTGAGCTTGTCCTTCTTCACCAGCCGGTCGAGGCTGCCAGACACCGCAGCCAGGCCGCGCTGCACGGCAGCGTCGTCGATGTCGACCATCACCACGTCCAGGCCACTGGCAGCGCAGGCCTGCGCAATGCCGTTGCCCATGGTGCCGGCGCCGATCACGCCGATCGTCTGGATGTTCATGTGGGGCTCCTGGGGGTGGTGGGGCATGTTGCGGTGCAACAGCTTAACCGCTGCGCTGGGGCGCGCCCCGATGGCGCTGGCCGCCGCCGGTTGGGCATCATCCGGGAACCCCCCGGCCACCGAAAGCGCCCATGCGAAATCCCCCACATCCACCCGAACACCCATCCGCACATCCACTCGAACCTCCACCCCCAACCGCACCCGTACCTCCTTTCCGCGCCGACCAGGTCGGCAGCCTGCTGCGGCCCGCCGCCTTGTCTGCTGCGCGTGCCCGCCACCGCGCCGGCGCGCTCGACGACATCGGCCTGCGGGCAGCCGAAGACGCTGCCATCACCGGGGCGGTGCGCCGACAACGCGCCTGCGGTCTGCAGTCGATCACCGACGGCGAATTCCGCCGCGACTGGTGGCATCTCGATTTCCTGGCGCAACTCGACGGTGTGACCCTGGTCGACAACGGCGGGCAGAAGTTCCGCATCGCCGGGCAGAGCGAGCAACCGCCGATTGCATCCGTCACCGGCAAGCTGGGCTGCAGCGGGCCGGTCATGGCCGACCACTTCCGCTTTCTGGCCGAGGCGGTGGCCCGTGATGTGGGCCAGCACGGCGGGACCGGCGCGGTGCCGAAAATGACGATCCCGTCGCCGTCGATGCTGCACCTGCGCGGCGGCAGGGCCGCCATTTCGCGCGCCGCCTACCCCGACATGGACGCCTTCTGGGACGACGTGGCCGCCGCCTACCGCGTGGCGATCACCCACCTGGCCGACGCGGGCTGCCGCTACCTGCAGCTCGACGACATCACGTTCGCCTACCTGTGCGACCCGAAGATCCGCCAGAACTGCCGCGACAACGGCGACGACCCCGACGCCCTGCCACGCCGCTATGCCCAGGTCATCAACAGCGCGCTGGCCGGCCGGCCGGCCGACATGGCGGTGACCATCCACACCTGCCGCGGCAACTTCAAGAGCGCCTGGGTGGCCGAGGGCGGTTACGACCCGGTGGTCGAAGCCATGTTCAGCACCGACGTCGACGGCTGGTTCATGGAATTCGACAGCGCGCGTGCCGGCGGCTTCGAGCCGCTGCGCCACCTGCCCAAAGGCCGGCGGGTGGTGTTGGGCCTGGTGACCACGAAGCAGGGCGAACTGGAAAGTGCTGACGCGTTGTTGCGCCGCATCGACGAGGCGGCCAAAGTGGTGCCGCTGGACCAACTCTGCCTGTCGCCGCAGTGCGGCTTCTCCAGCACCCACCACGGCAACGCGCTGTCGCACGACGACCAATGGCGCAAGCTGGAGCGGGTGGTGGACGTGGCGCAGCGGGTGTGGGGCTGAGCGCATGATGTGATGCGCGCGTGCGCGCCCCGAGCACCTGTCCGCAGCGCGGGGGACGGTGCCCCTAGAAACCAGCTTGCGGCGCACCGCACGGCGCCGCAGCATGCAATGCACCCCCACCACGGAGACCACCATGGCCACACGCAGCCGCACCAAGACCTCACCGTACATCCTGAACTGCCTGCCGTCGCCCAAACCCGAGAAGAACTGGACGCTGGCGACCGCAGCCGCTGCCGGCATCACCAGCGCGGCGACGCCGCGGTCGGCCGCCGCAGCCAGCGCCAACATCGATCTGCGTGAAACCTGGTGGAAGGTGGGTGACCAGGGCAACACCGGCAGCTGCGTGGGCTGGGGCACGGCCGACGCGGTCTTGCGCTGGCACTTCGTCAAGGCCGCCCAGCTGGGCAAGGCCGAGAAGCTGTCAGTGCGCTATGTCTGGATGGCGTCGAAGGAGACTGACCAGTACAGCACCCGGCCGACCAGCTTCGTCGAGAGCGACGGCACCTGGCTGACAGCAGCGCTGGGCATCGCCCAGAAGTTCGGCGTGGTCACCGACAAGGTGTTGCCGTTCAAGCTGGGCGGCCAATCGCAGATGTACACCGGCAGCGCCAACACCTTATATGCCCTGGCCGCGCAACGGCGCATCGCCTCGTACTTCAACCTGGGGCGCACCCTGGCAGCCTGGCGCAACTGGCTGGCCACCAAGGGCCCGATCCTCACCCGCCTGGATGTGGACGACGCCTTCATGCAGGCCACCAGCAGCAAGGGCAAGCTCGACGTCTACACCCCCAACAGCAGCCTGGGCGGGCACTGCGTGGCCTTGGTGGGTTATGTCAACGGCCGCTTCATCGTGCGCAACAGCTGGGGCACC
>JBBQZM010000159.1:0-8655 GCA_038207685.1 Burkholderiales bacterium | reverse complement strand
GTGTGGCCTCGGCTCGGTGACGATTGCTCGATGCCCCGACGCCTTGTTCGTCTGCTGCGACTTCAGTCTTGAAAGCGCTTTCAGACTATAGGCGGGCGGGTTCTAGCCTGTCAATCAAGGGAAAGCGCGGGGTTGCCGGTGCCTGAGCGAGCGATGCACGAGCGCTGAGCCCGCCGCAGCCGCAGCCTCGCAGCTCAGCCGCGCAGACGCCGGCTGGATTCACGAGCGATCAGTTGCGGCGGCGGCACATCCGCCTCTGGCTGTTTGCCAGCCAGCAACTGCAGCATCGCACTGGCGGCCAGCCGGCCCATCTCGTAGGCCGGCTGGCGCACCGTGCTCATGGGCGGGATCGCGTACATGGTGTTGGGCAAGTCATCGAAGCCGACCACCGAGACATCGTCGGGCACCCGCAGCGAATGCCGGTTCAGACCGAGCATGGCGCCAGAGGCCATCTGATCATTGGCCGCGAAAATCGCCGTGAATTGACGCCTCGCCTCAAGCAGACGGGACACTGCCATCAGGCCGCTGACCTCGTGGTACTCACCCGGCACCACCAGCGTCGGGTCGAAAGCAATGCCCGCTTCTTTAATCGCCATACGGTAGCCGCGGAGTCGCTCGTTGGCATCGGGATGATCGGCGTCACCGGCGATGAAGGCGATGCGGCGGTGGCCCAAGTCGATCAGGTGACGAGTGGCCAGACGGCCGCCCTCGAAGTTGTCAAAATTCAAGGTGTACAGCCCCGGCGCCTTGAGTTGCCGGCCGGTCACCACCATCGGCAATTGCCTGGCATAGGTCTTCAGTGCAGCATCGGTCAGACGACCGGTCAGCACGATGATGCCGTCAACGCGGCGCGAGCGCAGCACGTCGATACAGCGCGCCTCGATCAGCGCATTCCAGTGCCCACTGACGAACAGCGAGCTGTAGCCAGCAGCATCGAGCTCATCCTCGATGCCGCGCAGCGCCGTACCATAAAACGGGCTGTCGATGGCCTGGGTGACGACGCCGATGCTCAGCGTGCGCCCGCCAGCCAGGCCGCGGGCCATCGGATTGGGCACGAAGCCCAGCCGCGCGATGGCGTCGTCCACCGCCTGTTTTTTTGGCCCGCTGACCACCGCCGTACCATTCAGGATGCGCGAGACCGTGCTCGGAGACACACCTGCCGCCTGCGCCACCATGTCGAGCGTGATTGGTCCTTCGGCGCCCGCTGCGTTGAGACTCTTGCTGGTTCGGGTGGGAGACTTCATCGGCAATGGTTGGCAGAGATCGAGCCGCAGTGTAGTCGCCACCCTGCCAGCTTCCAACCGCATGCAAGCGGTTTCAGCGCTGGTGCCATGATCTCGGCGCCCTTGCCCGACAGACCCTGACCCCTGACCCGCCCAGCCCAGCAGATGCACCCAGCCCAACGCCTGAACCCGCCGCAACGCGTCTACAGCGCTTTCTTTCTCTATGCCATGGCCATGGGCGGGCTGTTCCCGCGGCTGGGTGAATTGCAGCAGGCGCTGGGCCTCAACGAGCGCGCGCTGGGGCTGGCGCTGATCGGCACCGCCACCGGCACGCTGGTGTCGCTGAGCCTGGCCAGCCGCTGGCTGGACCGGATCGGCCACCGCCGCGTGCTGATACTGGGCATTCCGCTGGTGGCGGCCGCCTTTGCGCTGGCGTCCTGCGCGGGCAGCGGGCTGACGCTGTTCCTGCTGCTGCTGCCCGCCGGCTTGTGCATCGGCGCGGTGGAGATCGTGATCAACCTCGAGGCCGACCGGGTGGAGCATCAGGTCGGCCGCCGCATCATGAGCCGCGCACATGCGTTCTGGAGCATGGGCTTCTTCGGTGCCGGCCTGCTCGGTGCGGGTGTGGCCCAGTTGGGCATCCCGGTGCAGTGGCACCTGGCGGGCATGGTGGTGTTGGTCGCCGCCGCAGCGCGCCTGCTGCTGACCGACTTCGCGCCGGCCGGGCACCGGCCCGACAGCCATGGCGGCAAGCCCCCCCACTGGGCCCGACCCAACCGCAGTACCGCGATGCTGGTGGCCGCCACACTGGGGGCCATGCTGCTCGAAGGCGCGGGCATTGAATGGTCGGCGATCTATATGCGCGATGTGTTCGCCGCCGCGCCCTTCACCGCCGGCGCGGCCGTGGCTGTCGGCGCCGGTGCGCAGGCACTGGCGCGCTGGTTCGCCGACGGCCTGGTGCATCGGCATGGCCCGGTGCGGGTGGCGCGCACACTGCACGGGCTGCTGGCCGGCGGCGCGGCGCTGGTGCTGCTGGCGCCGCATCCGGCGCTGGCGCTGACCGGCTTTGCGCTGCTGGGCGTGGGCAGCAGCGCGATCTTTCCGCTGGCCATGTCAGCGGCGGCGCAGGTCACCGACCGGCCGGCCGCAGTCAGCGTGGCCGCGCTGGCGCAGACTTCGTTCGTGATCTTTCTGTTGGGGCCGCCGCTGCTGGGCTGGGTGGCCACCAGCTTCGGTATCCGCTGGTCGTTCGGCGTTGCCCTGCCGTTGGTGCTGCTGGGCTGGTGGGCAGCCAGCGCGCTGGCACCGTCAGTTCAGCCAGGCCCGGCGCTTGCACCGGACCGCTGAACCGGGGCTTCGCTCAGTACAAAATTCCGAGTCATCATGTCCATGTCCTACCCCACCAAGCTGCTGATCAGCGCAGTCAGCCGCCTGCCGGCCAAGCCGGCGACCGCATGATCGACCGCATGATCGACCGCATGAACGACCGCATGAGCGACCGCATGATCGACCGCATTAACGACATTACCCAGCTGCCACTGCACGGCATCCGGGTGATCGAGTTCAGCCACATGGTGAGGGGGCCGACCTGCGGCATGATCCTGGCCGATCTGGGCGCCGAGGTCATCAAGGTCGAACCACTGACCGGAGACAACACGCGTCGGCTGCAAGGCTCGGGCGCCGGCTTCTTTGCCCAGTTCAACCGCAACAAGCAAAGCCTGGCGCTGGACGTCAAGCAGCCCGCCGGCCTGCAGATCGTGCTGCAGTTGCTGGCCCAGGCCGATATCTTCAGCGAGAACTTCAAGGCCGGCACGCTGGCCGCGCTCGGGCTGGACGAGGCCACGCTGCAACGGCTGAACCCGCGCTTGATCCAGGTCTCGCACAAGGGTTTTCTGCCTGGGCCCTACGAACAGCGCACCGCGCTCGACGAGGTGGTGCAGATGATCCTAGAAACCGCAGTTGGACGCGCCCGAGTGGGACGCGATGGGGTGCGCTGGCAAGGCGCGACGACGCTGCGGGCTCATGCCCGCGAGAAGGAGCAACGCCGCCAGCGTGCGCCAGTGCGGCTCAATCGGGTGCGTAGCGCTGTCACCCAAGAGGTGAAGGTGGTCGTAGATACGAAAGCCAGAATTCATGCGGTGTAGCCAGCGGAGAGAAGCGGTCAACTGCGGTTTCTAGGATGATGGGTGGCCTGGCCTACATGACCGGGCCCGAGGGCCGGCCGCTGCGCGCGGGCAGCAGCGTCAACGACATCATGGGCGGCATGTTTGGCGCCATCGGCGTATTGGCCGCATTGCGCCAGCGCGAGCACACTGGCCGCGGCCACCAGGTGCAGAGCGCGCTGTTCGAGAACAACGTGCTGCTGGTGGCCCAGCACATGATGCAGTTTGCCGTCACGGGCGCGGCGGCCGCGCCGATGCCCAGCCGCATCAGCGCCTGGGGCATCTACGACGTGTTCAGCGTGCAGGGCGACGAGCAGATCTTCCTCGCCGCGGTGAGCGACACGCAGTGGGCGCTGCTGTGCGCCGAGTTCGGCTTCGACGACCTGGCCGCCGATGCGCGGCTCGCCAGTAACAACCAACGTGTGCCGGCCAGGCCCTGGATGATGCCTTTGCTGCGCGAGCGCCTGGGCGCGCTGTCGGCTGCCGAACTGGCGCAACGCTTCGAGCGTATCGGCCTGCCGTTTGCGCCGATCACCCGGCCGCAGGACTTGTTCGACGATCCCCATCTGCGCGCCACCGGCGGCCTGGCACCGGTGCATGTGCCTGCCGATGCCAGCGCCGCCGGCCGGCCGATCGACACCCTGGCCGCGCTGCTGCCACTGACCCTGGACGGCCAGCGCCTGCCGCTGCGCCAGGGGCCGCCGGCGCTGGGCGAGCACACCCGTTCACTGCTGCGCGAGCTGGGTTACAGCGACGACGCCATCGTCGCCTTGCAGCAGGCCGGCGTGATCGGCTGCACCGCCACGGCAGCGGCGACCACGCCGCCGGGCTGAGCCGCGTCGGCAGGCCAGGCGCTGCCCGGCGCTGCCTTGGTGGCCATCAGAAGCGGTGGCTGTACATCAGCTGTGCGTTCAGCTGCTTGTGCGTGATCAAAATGCCCTGCCCGTTGGTGACACTGCTCTTGGGCGCCACCGTCAGCGAGCCGTTGAACTCGCTGACCGGCGACCAGCGGTAGCCCAGACCGGCGGTGTAGTGGTTCTTCACAGTGGCCGGGAACAGCGGGTTGACCAGCGCCTCCGGAATCGGGTTGTCGGCCAGATTGAGACCGGCACGCAAAGTCAGTGCGCCGTTGACCGCATAGGCCAGTCCCAGGCTGGTGGCGGTCTGGTTCTTCCAGTTCTGCGGCAGCGCGAAGCTCACCGAGCCCCCCATGCCGGCGCTGTCATAGCGCAGGCGGAAGTCCTTCATCACATCCGCCCATTCCAGCCGCTTGATGTCGGCCACCAGCAGCAGCGCCGGCGTAACCTGCCAGCTTGCGCCTACGGCCAGCGTGGCCGGCCACTGGAAGTCGATCACCGTGATGCGACCCTGGTCGCTGAAACCGCCAGTGGCGCTGAGGGCAGCTCCGGTGCTGCCCGTCTTCAAGTCGCCGAGTGACGACTTGAACTGGTAAGACGCGCCCAGCATCAGCGCCGGCGCAGCCTTATAGACCGCACCGACCTTGCCGGCCCAGCCGGTGGAACGTGCCGCGCCGGAGAAGTCGCCGGTGTTGGAGAAGTCGATGCGCGCCCAGGGCGCACCGCCCAATGCGGGCAGCGCCGAACCCAGCGCACCCGACGCGCCGGTGACCAGCCCACCCAGCTGCGCGCCGGACATCGCCATGCGCATGTCCAGCGTGGCCCACATGAAGTCCAGCGTGGCGCCGACCGCCCACTCGGGTGTCAGCTGGTAGGCCAGCGGCAGCAGCACGCGGCCGACACCCAGCTCGGAGCGCACCGGCGCACCCGAGCCCGCGGCCAGGAAGCTGTTGGCACTGTAGTCGGTACCCATGCCGCCTTGCGCGAAGAGGCCGATGCCGTAGGTCAAGGCACCTTGCTGGCGCGCGTAGCCGAAACCTGGCATGACGTACGACGTGCCCTCGGACTTGGCACTGCCAAAGCCCGGCATGCTGCTGTTGACATTCGGCCCGAGCAGGCCGATGGCCGCATCAACACGCGCCCCAGCCCCCATCAGCGCCAACGTGGCCGGGTTCTGCGCCATCGCCGCCGTGCCATGGTCGATCGCCTGCGAGGCGCCGCCCATGCCGGCGGAAATCGGGCCGTAGCCCTCCATGTTCATGCCGTTGGTGGCCAGCGCGGGCATGTACGCCATACAAAGCGCCGCGAGCGGGCTGAGCTTGAGCAAACGGGTCAAAGCATGCATGGATCTTCTCCTCGTTGAGGGCTTGGTTGGAAAGTCAGTTGGAAACGGAGACTGCGGAACACACTCATGAGTCAACGACGGGCCGCTCCCGAGTTGACTCCCCCCTCGGGCGGCGGCAGCGGGCGTTTGCCGCCGCCTTGGGGGCGCTCACCAGCAAGCCATCAGCCTGCCTTTGAGCACCTTGCTTGGCCACTGCTTGAGCGGGCGGTTGCCCTTCTTGATGCAGTCACCACTGCGGATATCGAAAGCCCACTCGTGCTTGGGGCAGGTCAGCGTGCAGCCGTCCAGCGCGAGGTGGGGAATGTTGGTGGTCTGGTGCGGGCAGCGGCTGTCGTAGACCCGCCACTCGCTTTCAGTGCGGTGCACAAACAAGCCGCGGCCATCGCACTCCACACGCTGGGTGTCGCCACGCTTGAAGCCCTTGGTGGCCATCACGTCGTGCCACTCACCGGCCGAGCCCAGCGCGCCGGGTTGAAACTCGGGCAGGTCCAGCGCCAGGATGATGTCGACGGCCCAGACGATCTTGGCCAGGCCCAGCATCGGAAAGGCCATCAGCAGCGCGTCCAGCACTTCGGCCGGCGTGCAGCCCTCGCGCAGCGCGCGCCCCAGGTATTGCTTGAAGCCGCGCTCGGTTTGCGCATGCACCTTGCTGATGACCGAGATCAGGTTGCGCGTCTTCGGGTCAAGCTGGGTGCCGCAGGCCTTCAAAAAGGCGAAGTAATGGCCTACCGCGTCGGGCCGGGCCTTCATCAGGTAGTTCAGTGCATCACTCATGGGGGCTTCCTGCGGCAGGGGTCATGTCGTCGTGTGATCAGGGCACCGCGGCCTGTGGCTCAGCCTTCACGCCATGGCGTTCGGCCACCGCCTTCAGCGCGGCATCGTAGGTATCGAAGACGTTCTCCTTGCCGAGCTGCTTCATCAGGCCGGTGCGCTCGGCCACTTCAATGAACTGCGGCTTGGCGTGGCTGATCACCAGCGTGATGCCGCGCTCGCGCAGGTGGTGGATCAATTCACGCAGCATCTCCACGCCGGTAGCGTCCAGGATGTTGATGCCATGTGCGAAGACCACGATGCACTCCAGTTGCGGATTGTCCTGCTCCAGACGGTGCACGGCCTCCTCGAAGAACGAAGCGTTGACGAAGAACAGGGCCGCATCAAATCGCAAGGCCACCACACGCTCGAAACGTGGCCCGGGACCAACGGTGTCGAGGTCGCGGAACTCGCCGTCCGAGGACAGGGACTGCACCGCGATGCGCGGCTTCATGCGCCGGAAGATGAAAGCGCCCAGCGAAAACAGGATGCCGGCGAGGATGCCGTTCTGGATGTTGGGCGCAAAGGCCAGCGTGGCGACGAAGGTCAGCCCGGCCGCCAGGCCATCGTCGCGGCCGGCGCGCCAGGCCAGCCGCATCGCCGGCCAGTTGATGAGGCCGATCACCGCCAGCACGATCATCGCCGCCAGCGCCGGTTTGGGCAGGTGGTAGAGCAGCGAAGTGAAGAACAACAACGCCAGCAGCACCAGCGCCGAGGTGAACAGCGTCGACCAGCCGCTGCGCGCCTGCGAAGCAAGGTTGAGCGCCGAGCGCGAGAACGAGCCGCTGACCGGCATCGCGTTGCAGAAAGCCGCCACCACCTTGGCCAGGCCCTGGCCGATCAGTTCCTGGTTCTCGTCCCAGCGGGTGCGGGTCTTGTCGGCGATCACCTTGCAGCTGGACATCGCCTCCATGAAGCTGACCAGCGAGATCACGAAGGCCGCCGGGATCAAGGCGATCAGCACCTGCCAGTGCATCGCCGGCACCGACAGTCCGGGTATGCCGCCCGGGATATCGCCCACCACCGCGCCGCCCAGGCGCTCGAAGCCGACGCCAAAGCTCAGCAGCGTGAGCCCCACGACCATCACCAGCGCGCCCGGGGTGCGCGGCGCCCAGCGCTTGAAGCCCAGCATCAACAGCAGTGCCAGCGCGGCCATGGCCAGCGTGGGCAGGTGGGTCTGATCGACATCGCGCAGCAAGTGCCCGACGCCGGCCAGCGTGCTCTGGCCAGGGGCCACGGCGATGCCGGTGAGCTGGGGCAGTTGGGTCAACACGATGACGATGGCCGCGGCATTGATGAAGCCCACCAGCACCGGGTGCGACAACAGGTTGAGCAGGAGGCCGGCGCGGGCCAGGCCCAGCCCGATCTGGAACAGACCCGACAGCAGCGCAATCAACAGCACATAGGCCACGAACTCGCTGCTGCCCGGCTCTGTGAGCAAGCCGACGCTGGACGCCGTGAGCATCGAGGTCAGCGCCACCGGCCCGGTGGCCAGCAAGGCCGACGAGCCGAACAGCACGCCAATGATGGCCGGTATGAAGGCCGCGTACAAGCCATGTTGGGCTGGCACGCCAGCCAGTTGGGCGTAGGCCAGTGACTGCGGCACGACCAGCAAGCCTACCGCCAGACCGGCGGCCAGATCGGCGCGCAAGGACTCACGGGTCGGGCGCCTCCAGTTGAGAAAGGGCAGCAGTTGCCGGAGCGAGGGCAGGTTCATCTCAAGCGGTCACCGGCTCTGGAACTGGAACTGGAACTGGACTGGCACTGGCCGTGGCGCGCGCTACGGCGCGGGCGCTGCCCACCATGCTTGGGCGCAGCGGCCGGGCCTGCATCGGACGACCGAGCGCAAGCTTCATGACACCGCCTGGTAATACAGGTTCTGCGGGTGATTGGCCTGGGCCAGGAAAAACCAGCGCTCGGCCAGCAGCCCGGCGTACTGCACCACAAAGGCCAGCGCCAGCACCAGCGGCTGGCCCTGGGCCAGGCCCAGCACCAGCAGCGCCAGCGGCAGCACAAAGGCAGCCAGCAGGAAAGCCCACTTCACCTGGCGCAGCGCGCCGGCGCTGCGGCCATGGAAAAACTCTCGGGTATTGAACGATCCGCCCATGAAGCCCATCGAGCGCTGGCTGATCTGCGGATGACGGATGCCGATCGCCGACTGCAGCGTGGAGCGCGGCTTGAGCCGCGCATTGCGCCGCAGCGACAGCGCCCGGCTGGCCCAGCCCAGCGCGGTGAAGGCCAGCGCGGCAATGCCGAAG
>JBBQZM010000158.1:0-8697 GCA_038207685.1 Burkholderiales bacterium | reverse complement strand
CAAGTTAAGCCTGATGACCATAGCGAGGTGGTCCCACTCCTTCCCATCCCGAACAGGACAGTGAAACGCCTCTGCGCCAATGATAGTGCGGGTTCCCGTGTGAAAGTAGGACATCGTCAGGCTATTAATTGAAAAGCCCCTCGACTTCTGGTCGCAGGGGCTTTTTTCTTGGTTGATCCGAGTTTACTGGGCGGGTATCAGGCGAGGTGCAAGGCGCCCAAGTGGCGTAGCCCGCACGCACCTGTGACCGCCGGTAGATTGCCAGGCAGGTGACTCCGGTAGACATACGCGAGCCAGGCAAAAGCAGCGGCCTCCACCTGCATGGGCTCGACGCCGGCCGCTGAGGTGGGCAGCACATGACATGTGCCGCATTTGGCGGTGAGGCGGCCCATCAAATGACTGTTCAGGGCGCCCCCGCCGCACACCAAAAGTTGCTGCGCGTCGGGCAGGATGTCCAGCGCCGAAGCAACAGCTGTTTGCGCCGTGAATTCCGCCAGCGTGGCCTGAACATCCTCTGGCGCCATCGAACCCTGTGTGCTGCCTGCCGCTTCAATTTGGCTATCTAGCCATACAGGGTTGAAGTGGTCACGTCCGGTGCTCTTGGGCGGCTGCTTCTTGATGAAGGCGTCATCGAGCAGCCTAGCGAGCAGGCTGGCCAGTACCCGTCCTTGTGCCGCCCAGCGGCCGTCTTGGTCATAGGCCTGGCCGAGATGGCGTTCGCACCAAAGATCCATCAGCACATTTCCCGGGCCGCAGTCAAAGCCCAGTATGCGGCCGTCGCCGGCCAGCAAGGTGAGGTTAGCCATGCCGCCGATATTCAGTACCGCGGTAGGCTGCCCGGGCTTGCCGAACATGGCTTGGTGGAAAGCTGGGACCAGAGGTGCACCCTGGCCGCCGGCGGCAACGTCGCGTGAGCGGAAGTCACAGATGACATCTATGCCGCTGAGTTCTGCCAAGAGGGCGCCGTTGAGCAATTGCACTGTGTAGCCGGTGCCGTCAAATTCGCCTGGCCGGTGACGCACGGTTTGGCCATGGGCGCCCAAGGCATCGATGTCCGTCGTGGCCAGTCCGCACTGGCCGAGCAGTTCGTCGACCGTGAGGGCGTAGGCTCTGGCCACTGCATTGCCGGCCAGAGCACTGCGATGCAGTTCGTCGAGACCGGATTGGTTCAAACCCAGCAGGGATTGCCGCAAACCGCTGTCAAAGGCTTGATGCACATGACCGAGCAAGCGCACCGGCTGGCCTGGCCGATCGAAGGCTGCCGCTACGGCATCCACGCCGTCGAGTGAGGTGCCTGACATCAAGCCGATGCAAATGCGGGTAACCACGGCCTGCTCAGGGTGTTAGCGCGCTGCAGGGCAGATGATCCGGCCGCACGGCGACCGACGATCCTCAGGTCACTCGGCGGTGCCGCGGAAACCAGTCATCGATTCGGCCGCTTCGAGCTGCCGCAGCGCGAGGCTGGCCGTCTGCTGGAAGCGCGGTACGGCTGCTACGTTCTGCGTAGCGCGCTGGCCGGCACGCGCCACTTTCAGCGGGTCCTGGAACTGGCCGTTGACCCGAAATTCGAAGTGCAAGTGCGGGCCTGTGGCCCAACCTGTAGCGCCCACTGCGCCAACGCGCGAACCTTGTTCGATGCGCTGGCCTTGGCGCACGTCGATGCGACTCAGGTGGGCGTAGAGCGTGCTGTTGCCATTGGCGTGCTGAATCTTGACGACGTTGCCATAGCCGTTCTGCCGTCCGGCGAGCTCAACCACACCGTCGCCGACCGAGCGCACCGGGGTACCGGTAGGCGCGCTGTAATCGACGCCGTTGTGCGCGCGCCAGGTGTTCAGGATGGGATGCAGGCGCAATGCAAAACCCGAGGTGATACGTGAAAACTCCAGCGGGCTGGCCAGGAAGGGCCGTCGACGGCTGGCGCCGTCCATGCTGAAGTAGGCGCCCTTCGCGCTCGGGCTGTCCTGGAACCAGAGCGCTTGCAGCGACTTGCCAGCATTGATGAACTCGGCGGCCAGCACCTTGCCCGTGGCCTCGTTCCAGGTGATCAACTGGTCATCGGCGGTCAGCGCTTCAAAGGCCACACTGAAGGAATCACCCTTTTGCAGTTGGCGATGGAAGTCGATGTCGCCACTGAAAATGTCGATCAACTGGGTGGCGATCGCATCCGGCAGGCGGGCTTCGTCGGCCGCCGCCCACAGCGAACTGCGGATGCTGCCGCTGCCCAGGCGCGTCTGGGCGACCAGCGGGGCGGTTTCCAGCATGCTGCGGAACTGACCTTGATCGCGGGACACTGTCAGGCGGGTGAAATGCGTGGCTTGGCGGGCGGACTCCAGCGCCGGAAAGCGGCCGACCAGTTCCAGCAGCGTGCCATCGGCGGTGCTGCGCACTTGCACCATCTTGCCGTTGCGGCCGTCCAGCAGACGCCGCGCGTCGGCATCGCGGCGCAGAAATGCGGCGGCGCCGGGGTCGAGCACGCCGAGCCGACGCAGCAAGGTATCAGCAGTGTCGCCCGAGCGGGTGACGTCGTGGCGGTTGAGCTCCAGCGTATGCAGCGACAGCTGGTCGAGCTGCGCTTCCAGGCCTTTGACCTGCAGCTCCTCGGTGATCACGCGTTGCGGCAAGGCGGCGGCATCGGGCGCCAGCGGCGCGATACCGAAGGCGGTGATGGCAAAACCACCCAACACGCTCAACACTGCGCCAGCAACGCGGCGCGGATGGCGGTGGGCAGCGGCCTGGAGGCGGCGAAGCTGGTCTTGGGCGATGGGGAGCAGAGCTTGCAAGATCGGAATTTCCTGTCGCCTGGACGGTGGCATCGGGTGGCTGCTCATCGATGGTGCAGTTGCATCACCTGGTGGGCGATGCAGCGGGATCGGGCGGGTTCGCTGGCGGTGTCATTTAGAATCAGCGGCTTGCCTGAGGGCATGGACGTGAAAAATTCCCGGCCAGACCCCCACGAACAAGGGGCTGATTATAAACAGCCCCTCGCCGCCCCAATTGGGGAAAAGCCTGATCTCTCTCAACATGTCACATCCTGAACCTGCCGTTGGCGGCGCCGCCTATCCCGTGACAGACCGTGTGCGCGAGGCCATGGCGGTTTCAGTGCGGAATTGCGAGGAGTTGCTGCCGGAAGCCGACTGGTTGAAGAAGTTGGCGCGCGCCGAGGCCACAGGCTCGTCGCTACGCATCAAGCTAGGGCTGGATCCGACGGCGCCTGACCTGCATCTGGGCCATACCGTGGTGCTCAACAAGATGCGCGCTTTGCAGGATCTGGGACATCAGGTCATTTTCCTGGTGGGTGACTTCACGTCGATGATCGGCGACCCGTCGGGCCGCAACACCACCCGGCCGCCATTGACGCGTGAGCAAATCGAAGCCAATGCCCAGACCTACTACGCCCAGGCCAGCCTGGTGCTGGACCCGGCGCGCACCGAGATCCGCTACAACAGCGAGTGGAGCGATCCGCTGGGCGCGCGCGGATTGATCCAGCTGGCCTCGCGCTATACCGTGGCCCGCATGATGGAACGCAACGACTTCCATGACCGTTTCCAGGCCGGCACGCCGATCAGCGTGCATGAGTTTCTGTACCCGCTGATGCAGGGCTATGACTCGGTGGCATTGAAGAGCGACCTCGAACTTGGTGGCACCGACCAGAAGTTCAACCTGCTGATGGGCCGGCATCTGCAGCAGGAGTACGGCCAGGAGCCGCAGTGCATCTTGACCATGCCGCTGCTGGAAGGCCTGGACGGCGTCGAGAAGATGTCGAAAAGCAAGAACAACTACATCGCCATCACCGAGGCGGCCAACAGCATGTATGCCAAGACGTTGTCGATCAGCGATGTGCTGATGTGGCGCTGGTTCGACCTGCTGAGCTTCCGGGGCGAGGCCGAAGTGGCGGCGCTGAAAGCCGAGGTGCAGGCCGGGCGCAACCCCAAGGAGGCCAAGGTGCTGCTGGCGCGCGAAATCGTCACCCGCTTTCACAGCGCCGCGGCTGCCGATGCCGCAGCGGCCGATTTCGCCAACCGCGCCCGCGGCGGCGTGCCCGATACCATCCCCGAACTGGTCTTGTCTGGCGCGCCCCTGGCCATCGGCGCGCTGCTCAAGCAGGCGGGTCTGGCGCCGTCGAGCAGCGAGGCCTTGCGCTTGATCGACCAAGGCGGCGTGCGGCTGGATGGCGCAGTGGTCAGCGACAAGGGTCTGAAAGTACCCGCCGGCACCGTGGTGGTACAGGTGGGCAAGCGCAAATTTGCCCGAGTGACGCTGGCGGCCTGACCGCAGCGTCGCGCGCCCGGTCTCCCCGATGCAGGTCAGTTCATACCTGAAGATCTCGGTCGGCGTGGCGCTGGCCACGATCGCACTGAAGACCGGTGCCTGGTGGCTGACCGGCTCGGTGGGCCTGTTGTCGGACGCGCTGGAGTCTCTGGTCAACCTGGCTGGCGCGATCTTTGCGCTGATGATGGTGACGGTGGCGGCCCAGCCGCCCGATGAAGGCCATCCCTACGGCCACCACAAGGCCGAGTATTTCTCCAGCGGCTTCGAGGGTGTGCTGATCCTGGTGGCGGCGCTGGCCATCATCGTCGCTGCCGGCTTCCGTTTTGCCAACCCGCAGCCGCTGGAGCAACTGGGCATCGGCCTGGCGCTGTCGGTGATCAGTTCAGTGATGAACGGCGCCCTGGCTTTTGCGATGCTTCGCAAGGCGCGCGAGCACCGCTCGATGGCGCTGGAAGGCGACGCGCGCCACTTGTTCACCGATGTCTGGACTTCCGCCGGCGTGGTGGTCGGCCTGCTGGCGGTGCAAGCTACCGGCTGGCTCTGGCTCGATCCGCTGCTCGCGGTGCTGGTGGCGGCCAACATCGCACGCGAAGGGGTGACGCTGGTCTGGCGTTCGGCCGAGGGCCTGATGGACCAGGCGCTGGAGCCCGAGGTGCTGGCCGAGATCGACCTTACGCTGGCCGGTTTTGCCCATGCCACGATCCGCTTTGACCATGTGACCACCCGCCGCGCCGGCGCGCGGCGCTTTGTCGACCTGCACATGCACATGCCAGCCGCCTGGAGCCTGGGCCGCGCTGCGGCACTGCGCATATCGGTCGAGCAGGCGCTGATGAGCGCGGTGCCCGGCTTGCGGGCCAGCATCCAGTTGCTGCCCACCGATGTGGAGGCACACCTCGGCGAAGAGGACGAACTGCTGTGATCGCGCTGCTGCAACGCGTCAACCAGGCGCATGTGGCGGTAGCCGGCGAGGTGGTGGGCGAGATTGGCGTCGGGCTGCTGGTGCTGGTCTGCGCCGAACCGCAGGACAGTGCGATGCAGGCGGGCAAGCTGGTCGACAAGATCCTGAAGCTGCGCTTGTTTGCCGATGACGCCGGCAAGATGAACCGCAGCGTCGTCGAGGTGCAGGGCGGGCTGTTGATCGTCAGCCAGTTCACCCTGGCGGCCGACGTCTCAGCCGGCAACCGGCCGGGCTTCAGTGGCGCGGCCGCACCGGCGCACGGCCGAGCGCTCTATGACACCGTGCTGCGCCTGGCACGTGATCGCCACCCGGTGGTGGCTGCTGGCGTTTTTGGCGCCGACATGCAGGTGAGCCTGGTCAATGACGGGCCGGTGACGATTCCGCTGCGCTTTCCCTGACGCTGCCGGCCCTGGGCGCAGGCCATGAAGAAAGGGCCGGTTGCCGGGCCCTCTTGTGCTGTCGGTGGCGGCGGTGGCGCAAACCACCGCACGCCGAAACAGCGATCTTCAGTCAGCGTACTGGCCGGCGGCCTTGATGGCCGGGCCCCACTTGGCGATTTCAGCCTCGACGAACTTCTTGTGTTCCGCCGGGGCCAGGCGGGCGTCGGTGATGACCACCGCGCCCAGCGACTCCTGGCGCTTGTTGAACTCGGGATCCTTCAGTGCAGCCCGCAGCGCGGTATTGAGCTTGTCGATCACCGCCTTGGGCGTGCCCTTGGGCGCGTACATGCCGTGCCAGATCGAGACGTTGAAGCCCTTCAGGCCGCTCTCGTCCAGCGTGGGCACCTTGGCCAGCACCGGGGTGGTCAGGCGCTTGGCGGTAGAGACGCCAAAGACCTTGACCTTGCCACCCTCGATCTGCTGCGTGGTGTTGGTGGTCTGGTCACACATCAGATCGACCTGGCCGCCCAGCAGATCGGTCATCGCCGGCGCGGTGCCCTTGTAGGGCACGGTGGTCATGTCGGTGGCCACGGCTTGCTGGAACAGCAGGCCGCACAGGTGCGATGCCGCGCCCAAGCCAGCGTTGGCCAGGTTGATCTTGCCCTTGTTGGCATCCATCCACTTGCGCAACTCGGCGAAGTTGTTGGCCGGCAGCGTGCTGCGCCCCACCAGCGTCATCGGCACCTCGTTGACCATGCCCAGGTATTCAAAGTCACTGAGCACGTCGTAGGGCAGCTTGCGGTACAGCGCCGGCGCGGTGGCCATGCCGATGTGGTGCAGCAGGAGGGTGTAACCATCGGGCGAGGCCTTGGCCACCTTGGCGGCGCCCAGCGTACCGCCGGCGCCGCCGACGTTCTCGATCACCACGGTCTGGTTGAGTTTGCTGCGCAGCACGTCACCCAGATCGCGCGCTACCTTGTCGGTCGGTCCGCCAGCGGCGAAGGGCACGACGATGGTGACCGGCTTGTCGGGGTACTCGGCCCAGG
The DNA here is from genome assembly GCA_038207685.1 of Burkholderiales bacterium. GTDB lineage: Bacteria > Pseudomonadota > Gammaproteobacteria > Burkholderiales > Burkholderiaceae_C > Pseudaquabacterium. The sequence continues at coordinate 2,044 of JBBQZM010000158.1, read as the reverse complement.
CAGCAGAGGCGACGCCCAGCATCAGGGCGGCGGAGATCAGGTGCTTCATGACGGAATCCTTGGCAAAGTCGAACAGGGCGTGGGAGATTGCAGGCGCAGATGCTAGAGCGCGAACCCTGTACCGACGTGCCGGGAACTACTTACGGTGGCTTGGCCCACCGGCGCGGCGCATGGCCGCTCAGGTGTAGCGTCTGGCGTCCTCGATCACCTTGCCGTCGTTGGGCAGGCTGCCGGGCGCCACCAGTTGCACGTCGCCGCGCAGCTTGGTGACATCGCGGATGCTGCCGGCCAGCGCGCCGGCCAGGGCCTCGGCCGCCGAGGTGCTTTCCACCTGCAAGGTCATGCGGTCGTTGGCCATCTCGCCCTCGATCACCAGACGGCCGCGGCCGGCCTCGGGATGGCGGCGCAGCACCTCGGCCACCTGGCTGGGGTGCACGAACATGCCGCGCACCTTGGTGGTCTGGTCAGCGCGGCCCAGCCAGCCCTTGATGCGGGTATTGCTGCGGCCGGTGGGGCAGGGGCCGGCCAGCACCGCCGACAGGTCGCCGGTGCCAAAGCGCACCAGCGGGTAGTCGGGGTTGAGCACGGTGACGACCACTTCGCCGACCTCGCCCTCGGGCACAGGATCGCCGGTGCCCGGGCGCACGATCTCCAGCACGATGGCCTCGTCGAGTATCAGGCCCTCGCGGGCGGCAGTCTCGTAGGCGATCAGCCCGGCATCGGCGGTGGCATAACTCTGGTAGACGTCGATGCCGCGTTCCTTCAGCCAGTCGCGCAGGCTGGGCGGGAAGGCCTCGCCGCCGACCATGCCCTTGGTCATGGAGTGGATGTCGACGCCAGTCTCAGTGGCCTTCTCAACCAGAATCTTCAGAAAGCTGGGCGTGCCGATGTAGCCCTGCGGCCGCAGATCGGACACTGCCTGCAGTTGCAGTTCGGTGTTGCCGATACCGCCCGCGAAGGTGGCGCAGCCCACCGCATGCGCGCCCGACTCCATCATCGAACCCGCGGGCGTCAGGTGGTAGCTGAAGCTGCAGTGCGCCAGGTCGCCATCACGGAAGCCGGCGGCAAAGATCGAGCGCGCCATGCGCCAGTAGTCGGCCGCCGTGCCCTCGGGCTCGTAGATCGGGCCGGGCGACTGGAACACCCGGCGCGCGCCGCGTGTGATGCGCTGGCCGCGCCAGCCGATGGCCGAGAAACCGCCGAACGGATCCTGCGCACGCAAGGCCTGCTGGCGCGCCAGCAATTCACTCTTGCGCAGCACCGGCAATTGGGCCAACGCCTGGCGGCTGGTGATGCCGGCCGCATCCACAGCGGCCAGCGATTCGGCAAAAGCGCTGCTGGTTTGTTGCGCACGGGCGATGTGGCCCGGCAGGGCGGCCATCAAGGCGGCTTCGCGTTCGGCTGGGGCACGTTGCTCCAGCACGTCATAAAAGTCAGTCATCACGGTCGCTCCATTGCGCCAATTGTTTTTTCAGGTCAGCGACAAAGTCACGCAAGTCGGCGCTGCTGCGCAGGGTGCGGGGCTGCCACTCCGGGCTGCTGCGCGACGGCCGCTTCACGCGCGCTGCGGTCAGTACGTCGCCGTCCACCGAAGCACGCGCAATTGCCGTGCCGCGGCGCTCGAACAGGTTGCCGTGCGGCGTCAGGCCCTGCTCGCGCAGGCTGCGCGTCAGGCTGGCCAATGCCTCGTCGGGTTTGAAAGGGGGTGGCGCAAAGCCGAAGTCATCCATGGTCATTGAGGGCACCTTGAGCAAGTAGCCGCCGCGGAACCGGCTTTGCCGGGCCGCCAGCGGCGCCCCCTTGAGGGGGAGGCGCCGAAGGCGCATCGGGGGTGGGTCACGCTAACCAACGCTTGCGCCGCTTGTAGCTCTTGACGTCCTTGAAGCTCTTGCGGTCGCCGCCGCCCATGCCGAGGTAAAACTCCTTGACGTCCTCGTTCTCGCGCAGGTCGCTGGCCACGCCGTCCATCACGATGCGGCCGTTCTCCAGGATGTAGCCGTAGTCGGCGTAGCGCAGCGCGATGTTGGTGTTTTGCTCGGCCAGC
>JBBQZM010000157.1:0-8748 GCA_038207685.1 Burkholderiales bacterium | reverse complement strand
GTCGGCACCTGCCCAAGGGCTATAGCCACGAGTTGCCGCGGCTCACGCTCGACCCGGGCAACGGCGTGGCCGCTGGCCGGCCACGCGTTTACGCCCTCGCATTGCAAGCCGTGGCACACGGCGACGGGCAGATCGGTCGCGGCTCGCTGAGCCGCTTCGTTGCGGCCTACCAGTCGATTCAACCGCTGCTTCTGGGCGAGTTGTGGGCGTGCCCCATCATGCTGCGGCTGGCACTCATCGAGAACCTTCGTCGCGTCGCTGCTCGCGTGGGTACAGCGCATGTCGAGCGGCAAACCGCAGGCATCTGGGCCGAACGCATGCTCGATGTCGCGGAGAAAACACCCAGCGAACTGATCCTGGTCGTGGCCGACATGGCGCGCTCCAAGCCACCACTGACCAGCGCCTTCGTGGCCGAGTTTGCCCGGCGCCTTCAAGGGCGGGGGGCAGGACTTGCATTGCCGTTGACATGGATGGAGCAGCGCCTGGCCGAATCCCACCGCACGATCGAACAACTGGTGCACCTCGAGGGGCAGCAGCAGGCGGCCGGCCAGGTGTCGGTCAGCAACAGCATTGGCAGCCTGCGCCTGCTGGACGCCATCGACTGGCGCGAGTTCGTCGAGATGCACAGCAGCGTCGAGCATGTGTTGCGCGACGATCCCAGCGGCATTTACGCGCAAATGGATTTCGCCACCCGCGACAGCTACCGCCACGCGGTCGAGGCGATCGCGAGATTGGCGCCTTGTTCTGAGACTGAAGTCGCCCGTCAGGCGGTCGAGTTGTGTCGCGCATCGGCTGCGTCTCGTCAAGGCGAGACGGCAGACGGCGCGCAGGACCGTCGGCAAGGCATCCGACACACGCACGTGGGCTATTTTCTCATCGGTGCCGGCCGCGCCGCGCTGGAGCAGGCGGTGGACATGCGCCGGCCGCTGCGGATGCAACTGGCGCGCAGCGCGCGTGCCAAGGCCCTGCCGCTGTACGCGGGCAGCATCGTGCTCGGTAGCGTGGCACTCAGCGCCGGTGCGCTGCTCGAAGTGCACACGGCGCTGCAGTGGCCGGGGTGGGGTCTGGCCGCACTCGCGCTGGTGCTGCTGGTCGCCAGCAGCCAGCTGGTGGTCTCGCTGGTCAACTGGTGGGCAACCTTGATCGTCGCGCCGCAGCCCTTGCCGCGCATGAACTACACGTTTGGCATCCCCTTGGAGTCGCGCACGCTGGTGGTTGTGCCGACGATGCTGGGCAGCATCGCAGGCGTCGAGGAATTGGTTGATGCGCTCGAAGTGCGCTTTCTCGCCAATCGCGAGGCGCGGGTGCATTTCGGGCTACTCACCGATCTGCACGACGCAGCACAAGAGCATCTGCCTGCCGATGCGGCGCTGGTTGAGCTCGCCGCCCTGCGCATCACGGCGCTGAATGCGAAGTACCGTGTGGCGTCGGATACGCATTGCACCGATGATTTCTTCCTGTTTCACCGGCCGCGCCGCTGGAACGAGCGCGAGCGCGTCTGGATGGGCCAGGAGCGCAAGCGTGGCAAGCTTGCCGACCTGAATGCCTTGTTGCGCGGACGGGCTTGCGCTGGCGTTGGCGAGTGTTTCGATCGCGTCGTTGGCGACACACGCGTGCTGTCTGCCGTGCGCTATGTGATCACGCTGGACACCGATACGCAACTGCCACGCGACGCAGCTGCGCAGCTGATCGCCGCCATGGCGCATCCGCTGAACCGGCCGCGCTTTGGCAGCGGCGCGCAACGCGACATCGTGGTCGAGGGCTACGGCATCCTGCAGCCCCGCGTTGCCCTCAGCCTGGCCAGCGCCAACCGCAGCGGCTACGCCAGGCTGTACGGTGGCGACACCGGCATCGATCCGTATACCCGGGCCGTCTCCGATGTCTACCAGGATCTGTTTTGCGAGGGCTCCTTTGTCGGCAAGGGCATCTACGACGTCGACGTCTTCGAACGCGCGCTGGGTCACAGCATGCCCGAGAACCGCATCCTGAGCCACGACTTGCTCGAAGGCTGCTACGCACGCGCCGGCCTGCTCAGCGAGGTGCAACTGCTCGAGGACGCGCCGATGCGCTACAGCGCCGATGTGGCGCGCCGCTACCGCTGGATTCGCGGCGACTGGCAGTTGCTCGGCTGGTTGCGCCGCCGGCTGTACGCGGTGCCGCAGGCGCCGCGCAATCCGCTGTCATGGCTGTCGCGGGCCAAGCTCTTCGACAACCTGCGGCGCAGCCTGGCACCCGCTGCGTTGTTGCTGATATTGCTGGCCGCGTGGGGCTGGCTGCCACAACCCGGGCGCTGGACCCTGTATGTGCTGGCCGTTGTCGCCGGGGTGCCATTGGGCGCGCAACTGGCGGCCTGGCTGCGCGGCCCCTTGCAGCGCTGGCGCGCCGAGGAGCGGACCAGCGCCGCAGCAACGATCAGCCGCCAGGTGCAGGACCTGCTGCTGCAGAGCCTGCAGACGCTGGCCTGCCTGCCCTATGAGGTGGCCTTCAGCCTGGGGGCCGTCACGCGCACCATGTGGCGTGTGCTCTTCTCCAAGCGCCGGCTGCTTGAGTGGCGCCCTTCGGCCGATGTGCGTGGCGAAACCTTGCCCGGCAGTTGGCAAGACCTGCTGCACAACGCGCGCAGGATGGCCGTCGGCCCGGCGCTGGCCATCGCCAGTGGCGTCAGTCTGGCGCTACTGCGTCCGCCGGTGCTGGCCATCGCCGCACCCGTGTTGTTGCTGTGGTTCTTCTCGCCGCTGCTGGTCTGGTGGATCGACCGCCCGATGCAGCGCAAGCCTGCTGCGCTGACCCAGGCGCAAACCGCTTTCCTGCGCCGGCTTGCCCGCCGCACCTGGGCCTTTTTTGAGACCCATGTCGGCGCAGCGGACAACCACCTGCCGCCCGATAACGTGCAGGAGCATCCGGTTGCGCGCATCGCCCATCGGACCTCGCCGACGAATATGGGCTTCGCGCTGCTGGCTGGGTTCGCGGCGCGACACTTCGGTTACCTGGGCACCCGCCAACTGCTGACGCGCACCGGCGCGACCTTGCAGACGATGCAAGGCCTGCAGCGGCATCGCGGCCATTTCTTCAACTGGTACGACACGCAGACGCTGCAAGCCCTGCGGCCGCGTTATGTCTCGACTGTCGACAGCGGCAATCTGGCCGGGCAATTGCTGGTCTTGCGATCGGCCTTGCTCGCACTGGCCGACGCGCCTGTGCTGGCGCGCAGCTGGCGTGATGGTGTGGACGACAGCTTTGCTGTCTTGGGCGAATCGCTCGCCGCTGACTTGCAAAGCAGGGCCAAGGCGCTGCCGGCCGCGCTCGCGCAGTTCGCCGGCTTGTTGCGGCAGTACCGCGACACCCCGCCCGCCACGCTGCGCGCATGGCACGGCATGCTGGACGCGTTCGACAGCGGCGCCACGGCCATTCTTGGTCTCATCGACACGGCTGCGCCGCGGAGCGACAGCCCCGCCGACCGGTTGACCGAAGTCGCCGACTTGAGCGACCCCGTCAGCGACGACGGCCTCTACTGGGCCCGCCTGCTGTCCCAGCATTGCCGCCAGGGGCGCGACGACTTGCTGGCCCTGGCGCCGCTCGACGGCGAAGGAGATGCAGGCTGCGATGGCCCGCCAAGCCTGCGCCAGATCGCGCAGCGCCCGGTCTCTGCTGGGGAGACTGGCGACACGGACGATACGGGCGACACGGCCAACACGGCCAACACGGCCAACACGGCCGCGCGCCAGGCCAGCGCCAACCTGGCGCAACAGCTGCTGCAAAACATCGACGAGTTCGCCGCAAGTGCAGGCGGCCTGGCCGAGATGGAGCAGGACTTCCTCTACGACGACGCCCGCCACCTGATGACCATTGGCTACAACGTCGACGAGCGGCGGGTCGACGCCGGCTTTTATGACCTGCTGGCGTCCGAGGCGCGCCTGGGCATCTTTGTGGCCATCGCACAGGGCCAGATTAAGCAGGAGAGCTGGTTTGCGCTCGGCCGCCTGTTGACCCAAGCCGCCGGCGCACCGGTGCTGCTGTCGTGGAGCGGCTCGATGTTCGAGTACCTGATGCCGTTGCTGGTGATGCCGAACTACGAGAACACCTTGCTCGACCAGACCTACCAGGGCGCCGTGCAGCGTCAGATCGAGTACGGCGCGCAGCGCGGTGTGCCCTGGGGGGTGTCGGAATCGGGCTACAACGCCACCGATGCCGAGTTGAACTACCAGTACCGCGCCTTTGGCGTACCCGGGCTCGGTTTGAAGCGCGGCCTGGCCGACGACCTGGTGGTGGCGCCTTATGCCTCGATGATGGCGTTGATGGTCGCGCCGGTCGCGGCTTGCGACAACCTGCAGCGGCTCGCTGCCGCTGGTGCGGCAGGCCGCCATGGGCTCTACGAGGCGATCGACTACACCACCGCCAGGCTGCCGCGTGGGCAGGTGTGCGCGGTGGTGCGCTCGTTCATGGCCCACCACCAGGGCATGGGCCTGCTTGCGCTCGCCCACCTGCTGCAGGAGCGCCCAATGCAAGGCCACTTCGAGGCCGACCCGCGCCTGAAGGCGACCTTGCTGCTGCTGCAGGAGCGCGCACCGCGCGGCGCCTTCCTTCAGCCCGACATCGACGCCCGGGCCGGTGTGCACGAGACCGTGCCGGCCGACAAGACGCCGATCCGCGTCATCAACACGATCGACACACTGGCGCCGGAAGTGCAACTGCTGTCCAACGGCCGCTACCACGTGATGCTGACCCATGCCGGCGGCGGCTACAGCCGCTGGAAAGACCTCGACGTGACGCGCTGGCGCGAAGATGCGACCTGCGACGCCTGGGGCAGCTTCTGCTATCTGCGTGACGTGGTCAGCGGCGCGTTCTGGTCCACGGCTTACCAGCCGACCCGCAGCCGCGGCGAGAAGTACGAAGCCATCTTCAGTGAGGGCCGGGCAGAGTTCCGCCGCCATGACAGCGGCATCGACAGCCACACGGAGATTGCCGTCTCACCGGAAGACGACGTCGAACTGCGGCGCCTGCGCATCACCAACAACAGCCCTACGGGGCGCACGATCGAGGTCACGAGTTGCACCGAGGTGGTCCTCGCTCCGGCGGCCGCCGACGTGCTGCATCCGGCTTTCAGCAAGCTGTTTGTGCAGACCGAGATCGTCGACTGGCCGGCTGCCGTGCTGTGCACGCGGCGACCGCGCTCGCCCGACGAGGCGACGCCGTGGATGTTCCAGCTGATGGCCGTGCACGGCCTGCGCGAGTCGGCTGGCGGGCCGAGCAGCCTGAGCGCGATTTCGCACGAGACCGATCGTGCGCGCTTTATTGGCCGCGGCAACGACCTGCAGTCGCCGCAAGCCTTGCACGCGCCCGGCCCGCTGTCCGGCAGCGTGGGCTCGGTGCTGGACCCGATCGCCGCCAGCCGCTGCGTCATCGTCCTCGCGCCGGGCCAGACCGTATTGGTCGATATCGTGATCGGTGCCGGCAACAACCGCGGCGTGTGCCTGGCGCTGGCCGAGAAGTACCAGGATCGCCGGCTGGTCGACCGTGCCTTCGAACTGGCCTGGACCCATGCGCAGGTGGTGATGCGCCAGCTCAATGGCAGCGAAGCCGATGCGCAGCTCTACGCGCGCCTGGCGGGCGCGGTGATCTATGCCCAGGCCAGTTTGCGCGCCGAGGCCGCTGTGTTGCTGCGCAACCGCCGAGGCCAATCGGGCCTGTGGGGCTATGCGATCTCGGGTGACCTGCCGATCGTATTGCTGCAGATCGGCAGTGCCGACAACATTGAACTGGTGCGCCAGTTGGTGCAGGCCCATGCCTGGTGGCGCCTGAAGGGCCTGGCGGTCGACCTCGTCATCTGGAACGAGGAGCGTGACATCTACCGTCAGCGTCTGCAGGAGCAGATCATGGGCTTGATCGCTGCCGGCGTCGAAGCGCATGTGATCGACCGACCCGGCGGCATTTTTGTGCGCCAGGTCGATCAGATCGCGCAGGCGGATCGCATTCTGTTGCAGTCGGTGGCCCGTGCGGTGTTCAACGACGGCCGCGGCAGCCTGATCGACCAGATGAATCAGCGTCCGCCGCGCGCGCGGCGCATCGAGCGGTTTGTACCCGCCCCGGGTGCTGCACCCGGCACCGATCCGACGCGCGCCGAAGCGGGCCTGGCCGCCGTCAAACCCGAACTGGGCTTGCACAACGGCATCGGGGGTTTTACGGCCGACGGACGGGAGTACATGGTCGCGCCACCGGCCGGCACGCGGCCGCCAGCACCCTGGGTCAACGTGCTTGCGAATCCGCGATTTGGCAGCGTTGTTTCGGAAGCCGGCAGTGCCTACACCTGGTGCGAGAACGCGCATGAGCTGCGCCTGACCCCTGGGTACAACGACCCGGTCAGCGATGGTTGCGGCGAGGCGATCTACATCCGGGACGAAGACAGCGGCGCGGTCTGGTCGCCGACCTCGCTGCCATGTGCGCCAGGCGGCCCCGCGGCCGGAACCTTCACCACACGCCACGGCTTCGGCTACAGCGTGTATGCGCACACGGCGCACGGCATCGATGCCGAGTTGCAGGTCTTCGTGGCGCTTGACGCGGCGGTCAAATTTTCGCGCGTACGCCTGACCAACCGATCGGGCCGAACGCGCAGGTTGAGCGTCACCGGGTATGTCGAATGGGTGCTGGGCGACCTGCGCGCCAAGACGGCACCGCATGTGCAGACCGATGTGGCGCTGGAAAGCGGCGCGCTCTACGCATGCAATCGCTACAGCAACGACTACGGAGACTGGATCGGTTTTTTCGATGTCGACGATACGCCGCGCCTGGCCGGCAGCTTCACCTGCGATCGCACCGAGTTCATCGGCCGCAACGGCTCGATGCGCCAGCCAGCGGCGCTGGCGCGGACACGGCTTTCGGGGCAATACGGTGCCGCATTGGACCCCTGTGCCGCCATTCAGGTGCCGATGGTGCTGCCGGACGGCGAGACCGGCGAGATCGTGTTCCGCCTTGGCATGGGCCGCAGCCTCGACGAAGCCGGCCAACTCGTCGCGCGCTTTCGCGGCACACAGGCCGCAGCGCAGGCGCTTGATGCCGTGCAGCAGCATTGGCAACACACACTGGGCGCGGTGCAGGTGCGAACGCCCGACCCGGCGCTGGATGTGTTGACCAACGGCTGGCTCTTGTACCAGACCATTGCCTGCCGGATGTGGGCGCGCAGCGGCTACTACCAGTCGGGTGGCGCGTTCGGTTTTCGTGACCAGCTGCAGGACGCCCTGGCGCTGGTTCACAACGAGCCGCAGATGCTGCGCGACCAGCTGCTGCTGTGCGCGAGCCGTCAGTTCGTCGAGGGCGACGTGCAGCACTGGTGGCACCCGCCGCAAGGCCGCGGCGTGCGCACGCGCATCTCCGACGACTACCTGTGGCTGCCGCTGGCCCTGGCGCGTTATGTCGAAGCCACCGGTGACACCGGCGTGCTCGACCAGAGCGTGCCCTTCCTCGAAGGCAGAGCGGTCGATCCGCACGACGACTCCTACTACGACATGCCGTCCGCGTCGGACGTTTCGGCCAGCCTGTACCAGCATGCCCTGCGCGCGTTGTGGCACGGCCTGCGCGTCGGCTCGCACGGCCTGCCGCTGATGGGCACCGGGGACTGGAACGACGGCATGAATCTGGTGGGTCACGGCGGCCGTGGCGAAAGTGTCTGGCTCGGATTCTTCTTGTGCGAGGCCCTGGCGCGTTTCGCTGAACTGGCGCACCGGCGTGGCGACGACGAGAGCGCGAACCGCTGCAAGGCCGAACGCGCGCAATTGCAAGTGGCGCTCGAAGCCCACGGCTGGGATGGCGCCTGGTACCGCCGCGCCTACTTCGACGACGGCACCCCGCTCGGCTCGCAGGGCAATGCAGAGTGCCAGATTGATTCGATCGCCCAGAGCTGGTCGGTGTTGTCGGGCGTTGCCTCGCCCGAACGCGCGCACCAGGCCATGGATTCGATGCACGCGCGCCTGGTACGCGCCGACTCACGCGTGGTGCTGTTGCTGGACCCGCCTTTCGACCGACACGGCAACAACCCGGGCTATATCGCCGGTTATGTCCCGGGCGTGCGCGAAAACGGCGGGCAGTACACCCACAGTGCCATCTGGGCTGCGATGGCCTTCGCCAGTCTTGGCCAAACTGAGCGTGCCTGGTCGCTGTTCACGATGATCAACCCGGTGCACCATGCCGCCACGCCCGAGGGCGTGGCGCGTTACAAGGTCGAACCCTATGTGATGGCGGCCGATGTCTACAGCGTGGCACCCCACACCGGGCGCGGCGGCTGGAGCTGGTACACCGGCTCGGCCGGGTGGATGTACCGCCTGGTCGTCGAGTCCCTGCTCGGCGTGCGGCTGGACGCGTCGCCGGGCGGTGTGCGCCTGATGCTTTCACCCTGCCTGCCCGTCGACTGGCCCGGCTACACGCTCGAGTACCGCTACCGGCGCACGCTGTACCACATCGAAGTCATCCAGGTCAGCGACGACGGGCCGCTCGGGGTGCACCTCGACGGCGAACTGCAAGCCGATGGATCGGTACCGCTGTTTGACGACGGGCGGCCTCACAGGGTGCAAGCCAGGCTGCCTGGCGAACGTCGCAACACCTGACAGTCTGGCGACTGACGGCCTCGCGTCCAAGGCAAGCACTGCTTCGGTCTGCAAGCCGAAAACCCATTTGCGCCTGTGGCATCGTGGGCCCCGATTGGCCATAAAGGGAAATATGGGTATATTTCACCATGGCAAGCATAAAGGAAATGAATCC